>JAKLKE010000088.1 GCA_023150775.1 Myxococcota bacterium | reverse complement strand
GGACACCAGCGACACCAGCGACACCAGCGAGCCCACAGACACGGAGACGACGGACACGGAGACGACGGACACGGAGACGACGGACACCGCCACCACCGACACCGACGAGACCGAGCCCAGCTACACCGACGTCGTGGTGTACGAGGTCGCCGTGTACGATCTCAGCCTCGGCGATCCCGAGGTTGACGCCGACATCGAGCCCATCGCCGCGGCGTACAGCGACGGCACCGGCGGCACGGTGAGCCTGGCCATCGACGAGGTCACCGCGGGCGGCGAGTACGCCTTCGTCATCACCCCGGTGTTTTTGGGCAACGGAAAGACCGAGTCCTACACCGTCGCCGTGAGCGGCAGCGACCCCAACGACGGCGCGATCCTGGTCGGCGCCTACGCGACCGCCGACAACTACCTCAGCCGCGGCAACCCCGTGGCCGGGGCCGAGATCTCCGGCTGGACCCAGGACGAGGCCACGGGCGAGTGGGTCGGCAGCTACGAGATGATCTATGTGCAGTCCGTCACCACGACGCCGGGCCAGAACGAGTACGGCGAAGACATCGACAACCACGCCGTCGGCATCGGCCTGAGCAAGGTGTGGCTCGTCGCAGGTGACTTCACCGTGCTCAACCAGGGCTTGCCCGCGGGCACGCTGTACAACACCTTGCCCATCGAGGTGAACCTCAGCGCCAACGAGGCGAACACGGCCCCCTCCGAGGTCGTGCTCGACGCCATCGCGCCCAAGCTCATCGGCTTCACCTTCGCCGAGACCGAGCCCAACGAGGGCTTCGTCGACATCGCCGCCACCGCCGAGAACTACCCCCTGGACCTGACGAGCGTGGCCAACGCCAACGCCTTGCCCGTGGCCTCGGGCCTGGGCTACGTCGATGTCATCACCGGGGTGCAGAGCTTCGGCGCCGATAACCCCTACTGGAACACCGGCGACTACGACGTCTTCTCGTTCACCGTGGCCGAGCCTCTGGGCGTCGCCGCCTCGGCGGCCTGGGAGGGCGGGGCCGACCTCGACTTCCACCTCTACGACGGCGCAGGCGTGCTCCTCGTCGCGGGCTGGTACGAGGCGAACGCAAACCCCGAGCGTTTCACCCTCTCCAACTGGGGCCTGGTGCTCCAGCCGGGTGAGACGTATTACCTCGTGCTCATGGGCTACGAGGGCCCCGCCGGGGAGTACCCCTACACGATCGAGCTTGAGTGGCTGAGCCCCTGATCGGCTGATCTGAGGCGCCCCGTAGGCGCTCTAAAGAGGCGGGCTGACCTCACAGCCCCCTCTCCCCGAGCGCCCACGTGTCTCACCCTGCTCATCGGCCCGTCTGTGACAGCGCCTTCGCCCCCTCCGCACGTCTTGGCCTGGGGGGCGTCGGCCTCGCGCTGGGCCTGGGCCTCTTGGGCGCCGGCTGCGCCCAGCGCGACGACGACGGTGACGGCGTCGCCCGCTTCGAGGACTGCGACGACGACAAATCAAACGCCTGGATGAGCCGCAGCGTCTTTGAGGGCACGGTGACCCCGGAGAACGCCCAAGACCTCTGCTCCGGCTACTGCAAGATCAAGGTGAAGGGTGACCTCATCATCGAGGGCGACAACACGACCCAGCTCCTCGCCTTGGCCTGCGTGAGCGAGGTGACCGGCGACGTGACGCTGCGAGAGAACGAGTCCTTAGAGAACGTCGCGGGCCTCGTGTCGCTGCGAGAGATCGGCGGTGACCTGCGGGTGGAGGACAACCCCAAGCTCGTCTCATTTTATGGACTGTCATCGCTCAAACGTGTGGGCGGCTCGGTGAGCGTCGTCCGCAACGACTCCCTCAACGGGCTCAAACGCCTGACGGGCCTCAAAGAGGTGGGCGGCGACCTCACCCTGCAGGACAACCCCTCGCTGCAGAGCCTCGCGGGGCTCATGTCGCTGGAGGAGATCGGCGGCGGCTTTCTGTTTGAGAACAACCCCGCCCTCGTGTCTTTTTATGGTCTGTCGTCCCTTGAGCGGGTCGGCGGCTCGATGACCCTCCTGCACAACGACGACCTCAACGGGCTCAACCAGCTCTCAAGCCTCAGCGAGCTTGGCGGCGACCTCGTGGTGGAGGGCAACCCCTCGCTCAAGAACTTTGAGCTCTCGGCGCTCACGTCCATCGGCGGCGCACTGATCCTCAGCGACAACAACGCCCTCCAGGCCATCACCTCCGTCGGCGCCCTCGACACCGTCACCGACCTCATCCTGCACGAGAACAACACGCTCTCTGACCTGCGCGGGCTCCACTCTCTGCGCCGGGTCGAGGGCGATCTGAGCGTGACTGACGGCGACACGATCACCTCGCTCCAGGGGCTGGAGGGCGTGTTTGAGGTCGGGGGCTCGGTGACGGTCGAGAACCTGCCGATGTTGGCGGCGCTGGGCGGCCTCGACGGCCTACAGACGCTCGGCGCTGACCTCACCCTCGCCCAGCTCCCCGCGCTGACCAGCACAGACGGCCTCGACGCCTTAGCGTCTGTGCCGGGCGCCCTCGTCGTCACACAGAACGACGGGCTCCAGAGCCTGAGCGGGCTGTCGACGCTCTCGTCGGTCGGTGAGCTATCCGTCACCGAGAACCTCAGCCTCACGACCATCGACGGCCTTGACGGCCTGGGCGGGATCGTCGGGTCGTTCACCCTCGCCGATAACCCCAGCCTCAGCTCGCTCTCGGGCCTCGCCGCGCTCCAGATCATCGGCGGCGGGCTGGTGATCGAAGGAGACGACGCGTTGCCTTCGCTCAGCGGCCTCGACGGGCTCACGTTTATCGGCGGCGCGTTCACCCTGCGGGAGAACGCCCAGCTCTCCGCGCTGCGGGGCCTGCGGAACCTCGCGGAGATCGGCGGCGACCTCAGCCTTGCGTCCAACCTCGCCCTGACCGACCTCTACGGCCTCGACGACCTCACGAGCGTCGGCGGCCGCCTCGCGGTCACCGCAAACCCCGCCTTGACCAGCCTCGCGGGCATCAGCCTGGTCAAAGATGTCGGCGGCGACATTCAGATCGTCGAGAACGACGCGCTGATCTCGCCCTCGGGCCTCAGCGGCGTGTCTGTGATCAACGGTGACCTGGTCCTCCAGAATAACGGCACGATGACGAGCCTCAAGGGCCTTGAGGCGCTCACCCAGGTCAATGGGAACGTGCTCATCGACCTCAACGACACGCTCACCAGCGTTGAGGCGCTGGGCCGCCTGCACACGGTCACCGGGATGCTCCGGGTGGAAAAGAACGACGGTCTCGTCGTGTTGGGCACCTTCCCTAGTTTAGAGCGCGTCGGCCAGCTCGTGATTGATGACAACGAGTCGCTCGCGGAGATCGTCGGCTTTGACAAGCTCAACGACGTCGGCGAGGGCGTCTCGGTGGAGCGCCAGCAAGCACTCCGGGTCATCGACGGCTTCAACCGTCTCAAGACCATGCCCGAGGAGCTGGTGCTCGCCGACTATCCTTCGCTGCAGATCTTCCGTGGCTTCAACGCGGTCACGGAGATCGTCGGGAGCCTGGAGATTCACCAGTCGTCTCTGGTGGAGTTTGACGCCTTCAACGGGCTGCGTGTGGTGTACGGAGACCTCCTCATCACGGACAACGCGGCGCTCACGACGCTGAACGGCCTCGGTCGGCTCGTGGAGGTGAGCATCTCGCTGCAGATCGAGGGCAACCCCGAGCTTCTCGCCCTCCCGGCGCTCTCTACGCTCACCCACGTCGGCTACGAGCTCATCCTCTCGAACAACCCCAAGCTGACCACCCTCGGCGAGTTTCCCGCGTTGACCAACGCCTACGGCGCGCTTGAGATCGCCCAGAACCCGGCGCTCTTGGCCACGCCGAGCTTCCCGGCGCTGGTCCACGTCGGGACGCTCACCATCGACGACAACGACGCGCTCGTCGAGGTGGGCGAGTTTCCCGCGCTCACGACCCTCGACACCCTCAAGATCAAGAGATGCCCGCTCCTCCAAGCGCTCCCCGACCTCAGCGCGCCGACGAGCCTCTCGGGCCTCACCCTCATCAACCTGCCCCTCTTGGCCGCCCTGCCTGAGCTGCCTCCGGTGACGGCGCTGAGCGGGGATCTTACGCTCGGCTACATCCCGCTGGTCACCGACCTGAGCGCGCTCCGCCACATCACCAGCGTCGGTGGGAGTCTCTGGATCTCCGACCTGAAGAGGATCAAAGATCTCCAAGGCTTGGCGGCGCTCACCTCCGTCGGCGCGTCGCTGACCATCGAGGGCAACAACCGCCTGGAGAGCCTGGACGGGCTGGAGGGCCTGGTGTCGATCGGAGAGCATTTTGAGCTCATCGACAACGCCAAGCTCGTCGATCTCACGGGCCTCTACGGGCTTGAGTCCATCGAGAAGAACGTAAACATCACCGACAACGTCACGCTCTCAAGCGCCGAGATCAGCGCCCTCCTCGGCGAGATCTCCACCATCGGCGGCAGCACGACCGTCTCGGGCAACGCCCCTTAGCCCCTCGGCCTGTGCGGGTTAGCTTGGCGCCCACCCACGCCGGAGCGCCCTCGTGTCTCAGCCTGTCCGCCTGCCCTCCTGTGACGCCGCCTTCGCCCCCTCCTCCCGCCCCGGCCCCGGCGTCGTGGTGCTTCACGAGTGGTGGGGCCTCAACGACGAGCTCCGGGGCCATGTGGACCGCCTCGCTGAAGAGGGCATCACCGCCATCGCCCCGAACCTCTACGACGTGGCGGCCACCGCTGATCCCGCCGTGGCCCGGGGGCTCTCCCAGGCGATGAAGACCGGCGAGGCGATGAAGCGCGTGGCCGAGGCCGTGGCGTTTCTGCGCGCCCAGCCCGGGCACAACGGCAAGGTCGGCGTGATGGGCTTCTGTCTGGGCGGGGTGATGTCTTTCGCCGCGGCCTGCACCCTCGACGGCCTCGACGCCGTGGCCCCGTTCTACGGCGGCGCCCCCGTGGCCCCGTTCAACGACTGGAGCCGGGTGAAGGCCCCGATCCAAGGCCACTTCGGCGCCTTGGACCCGATCATCCCCGTCGAGCGGGTGCAGGCGCTCCGCGACGCCTTGGCCGCCGCCGGGGCCAAGGCCGAGCTGCACCTCTACGAGGGCGCCGGGCACGCGTTCATGCGCCAAGGTGACCCCGCCGCCTTCCACGCGCCCTCCGCCGCCTTGGCCGCCCAGCGCCTGCGTGAGTTCTTCGGCCTCCACCTCACGAACCCCCGCTGAGCCGGGCTACAAGCAGAGAGCCCACGGCGGAAACGAACGAACGCATGAGCGAACGAATGAGCGAGATGAGGAGCTTGAGCATGACACGCCTCACCTTGGGTCTCGCTGGGATCCTGCTCGGGCTCACCGGCCCGGGCTGCGCAGGTCAAGACGCCGACGGCGACGGCTTCCCCAGCGATGAGGACTGCGACGACGACCGGGCGAACGCCTGGATGCGGCGCGGCGAGTTTGAGGGCACGGTGACCGCCGACAACGCCCAGTCGCTCTGCGCGGGCTACTGCGCCATGACCGTGAACGGCGACGTGCTCATCGAGGGCGACAACTCCGCCCAGCTCCTCGCGCTGAGCTGCGTCACGGAGATCACCGGCGATCTCGTGCTGCAAGACAACCTGGAGCTGGTGAACGTCTCGGGGCTCGCCGCCGTGCAAGAGATCGGCGGCGACGTTCAGATCACGGGCAACCCCGAGCTCGTCTCCCTCTTCGGCCTGCAGGCCCTCAGACGTATCGGCGGCTCGCTGGCGCTCAGCGAGAACGAGTCCCTCAACGGGCTCAAGCAGCTCACCAGCCTCGCGGAGATCGGCGGGGATCTCCGGCTTTTGCGCAACGACGGCGTCGGCGCCTTGGAGCTCCCGAGCCTTCGCCTCATCGGCGGCGCGCTCGACCTCGAAGACAACGACGGCCTCACCACCCTCACCACCCTCGGCGCCGTAGACACCCTCGGCGGGCTGCGCCTGCGGGGGAACAACCAGCTCATCGACCTCGCCGGGCTCAACACCCTGCGCCGGGTGAGCGGAGACGTGGACGTCTCGGCGAACGACAGCCTCGTCTCGCTCACGGGCTTAGAGGGCCTGTTCGCCGTCGAGGGCTCGGTCACCGTGGCCGATCTCCCCCTGCTCACGGAGCTGAGCGGCCTCGACGGCCTTCAAGACCTCGGCGCCGACCTCACCCTCGCGCGGCTGAACGCCCTCACCGCCCCGGGCGGCCTCGCCGCGCTCAAGGTCGTCCCCGGCACCCTGAGGCTGGTCGAGAACAGCGGCTTCGTCAGCTTGGACGGCTTTGAGGGCCTCTCCTCCGTCGGCGGGCTGCTCATCGAAGACCACGCCGCGCTCACGAGCCTCGACGGCCTCGACACCTTGGTGGAGGTGGTGGGCGAGCTCACCCTCGCCGACAACCCGCTCCTCGCCGACCTCAGCGGCCTCGCCCTGCTGAACGTCGTCGGCGGCGACCTACGGATCAACAACCTCAGCGCGCTCACCTCGCTGAGCGGCCTCGACGGCCTCACCACCATCGGCGGCGGCCTCACCCTAGAGGACAACGTCGCCCTCAGCGCGCTGCGTGGCCTGCGCGATCTGGAGGAGATCGGCGGCGACCTGAACATCGAACGAAACACGGTCTTGCCTGACCTCTACGGCCTCGACGCCCTCACCACCATCGGCGGCAGCTTCAACGTCGAGTCCAACGACGGCCTCCAGAGCCTCGCGGGCGTCGCGATGCTCCGAAACATCGGCGGCGACCTCATCATCTACGAGAATGACCTGCTCACGGCGCCGTCTGGGCTCAGCGGCGTCTCCGCCATCGCGGGGGCCCTCAAGGTACAGAAGAACGCCTCGCTCACGAGCCTCAAAGGTCTGGAGGCCCTGGAGCAGGTGGGCCAGGACGCGGTCATCGAGTACAACGACCAGCTCACGAGCTTAGAGGCCCTGAGCCGACTCACCACGGTCACAGGCGATCTGCGGCTGCGAGACAACGACGGCCTGCTCGTGCTGGGCAGCTTCCCTGAGCTAGAGACCATCGGCGGCCAGCTTGAGATTCAGCGCAACGCCTCTCTGGTGGAGATCGTCGGCTTCGACCGCCTCAGCGAGGTCGGCAATGATTTTCAGATCGCCAGCCAGAGCAAACTTGAGGTCATCGACGGCTTCAACCGCCTCAAGGTGTTGCCCCAGAGCCTGAGCCTCTCCAGCTTTACCGCGCTGAGGGTCTTTCGAGGGTTTAACGAGGTCACCGAGCTCGTCGGGAGCTTCACCGCGTCTCGAAACAAGGCGCTCACCGAGATCGACGCCTTCGGCTCGCTGCGTATGGTGTACGGCGAGCTGGAGATCAGCGACAACCCCGTGCTGGAGTCCGTCGAGGGCTTTGACCGTCTCATCGACGTGACCCTCGACCTCAGCATTATCGGGAACGACGCCCTCGTCACGCTCACCGAGCTGCCCGCGCTCAGCACGGTCGGGCTGAACCTGAACATCGGGGAGAACGCCAAACTCACCACAGTCGGCGGCTTCCCGGCGCTCACCGAGGTGCGTGACTCGCTGTACATCTACGAGAACGACGCGCTACAGACCTTGCCGGGCTTTCCGAACCTTGAGCGTGTCGGCGGGGGGCTCAGCCTCGTGGCCAACCCCGCGCTCACGAGCCTCGGCGATTTCCCGCGCTTAGAGACGGTCGCCTCCTTCTCCATCAACGACAACACCACGCTCACCGCGCTGCCGAGCTTCTCCAGCCTCACGACCGTCAACACCTCCATCGTCATCCGCGCGAACACGGGCGTCACCGAGCTTGGCGGGTTCCCGGCGCTCACCTCCGCGGACTCCATCCAGATCTTGTCCATGCCGCTCTTGGAGCAGATCCCCGACTTTGACGCCCTCACCACCCTCGACACCACCCTCAACCTCACCGACTTAGACGCCCTCCTCACCTTGCCCCAGGTCCCCGGGCTCACGAGCCTGTCCGGCGGGCTGACGCTGGACAACCTGCCCCTGATCACCGACCTCCGCCTGCTTGAGACCCTCACGAGCCTCGGCGGCGACCTCACCCTCCGCGAGCTGCCCCTGATCACCGACCTCAGCGACCTGGGCGCCCTGACCACCGTAGGCGAGGACCTCACCATCGAGGGGATGTCGGGACTGGTGCGCTTCAAGGGCCTCGACGCGCTCAGCTCGGTCGGCGGCAGCTTTGAGATCATCGACAACCCCAACATCGGCACGATGAACGGCCTCGATGGCCTGCGAGACATCGGCGGCTCGCTCAGGATCGACAACAACTTCCGGCTCATCGATCTGGACGGCCTCTACGGCCTGGAGTCCATCGGCGACATCCTGATCATCTTTGACAACGTCGCCCTCACCGGCCGCGAGATCCGCGACCTCGTCGATGAGATCGAGAGCATGGGCGGCACCCCGAAGATCTCTGGGAACGCGCCTTAGGCGCGCCGCCGCAGGCGACTCCAGGCCCCCACAAGCTCCTCATGCTCAAACGCCGCGAACAGATAGGCCAAACTCACCCACGAGAACGGCCCGATGTTCATCAAGGCGTCGATGCCCACATGGAACATCACCGCGGCGAGCACGAACCCGCTTCGCAGGTGAACCCGCCGCGCCCACTGCACCACACGACCGCCGTCCGGGTGGCGCTCGGCCCACACGCCCAACAACAAGAGCGGCGCGCCGAGCTCAAACAGCATCGTGCCCAGGGTGGCGAGCTGGGTGAGCGGGGTCACCGATCCCAACACGCCGCTGAGGTCCCAGCGCTGCCAGCTCGGGAGCTGCAAGGCGTAGTGCAGCGCCATAAACTCGCCCCAGGGCGTCCAGTCGCCGCCGCCCATCTTCTGCGCCCCCGTCGCGACGTAGACGAGCACGAGCTGGAACAAGAACAGATCGCGGGTCCAGGCCGGGCGAGGGGTCACGTCCGCCCAGGCGCCGGTGCCTAGGCGGCAGTCCAGAGAGAGCGTCGCGCTGGCCGGGGACAGCACGAGGAGCCACAGCGCGTTCGTGAGCAGTCGGTCATGCCCGCCGCCGGACTCGGGGTTGATCGACGTGAGCGCCATGGTCAGGATCAGCAGCCCGAGGCTCGACGCCCGGCCGCCGAGGCCGATCAGCACCAGCACCCCGGCCACGAGGGCCAAGACCACGGTGCCCCAGAGGCCCGCCTCGTCGTAAGGCACGATGGACCACCACCAATGCCCCGGCACGTTCTGGCGGTACCCACCAAAATCAACGTCCGCCCAGACCCAGAGGAGCACGCCGCTCCAGAGCATGTGCGCCAGGGTGCCCAAGGCGCACAAGGCCAAGGCGACGCGGACAAGCGCCAGCGGGGTCGGCGGCGCCTCGCGCGCCCAGTAGGCTACCCAGGCCTCGGCGAGGGCGCGGAGCCTCACGGGGTCTCCCGGGAGTAGAGCTCCTCCCAGCGGCGCTTCGACGGCGGGGTCTTCCCGGCGCGCAGGGCCTCGGGGCTGAGGCTCGGCCGCTCCTCCATCAACACCCGGGCACGTTGGGCCTCGGGGTGCTCCGCCAGCGCCCTCTGGGCGATGAACGCGGCGAAGGCCCGGTACGAGCGCCGATCCCGCAGGTGGCTGTACTGATTGACCAAGCCGCGCACCCGCTCCTGATCCATCTCCCGGCGGCGCCAGGCGTAGACGTCGCTGCGGGCCACATAGAGCGGGGTCCAGACGCCGTCGGGGCCCTCCAGCTCGATCACCAGCCGCGCCGGGCGGTGGTTGATCGCCCAGAACATGCTCCAGCCCTGCTTGGCCCCGGTGAGCCGGGCGTAGGGGTTAAACGGCGCCAAGAGCGTGGCGCGCGCCGCCCGAACCCGCTCGCTCACGCCGAGCGCGATGGCCTTGACCTCGGCGGCGCTGCGCTCCACGCCGATCCGCGCGCCCAGGGCCCGCAGATCCGCCAACAGCGCCGCGGCCTCCGGCGCGTCGAGGTCCTGGGCTTTGCCCGGCGAAGGCAAGGACAGCAGCGTGATCCCCACGAGGTGAAAGAGCACGAAGAGCGCGCGGAGCTTGTCCATCCCTGCCGACTAACGCCCGAGGGAGGTGGATCACAAGGGGGTGACGTCGGAGAGCTCGTGGAGACCGATTGGGCACGCGCTGAGGTCACCGATCGGCGAACCTCGGCGTATCTCCTTCGTTCTGAACTATAAAGTATCGCTTTATAGTTGCTCGGCCCCCAACAACACCCCCGCCAGCGCCGCGCCCACGGCCGCGCCCAAGGGCGGCGGCACGGCGTTGCCGATCTGGCGGCGCACGGCGGCGCGGTTGCCGATGAAGACGTAGTGATCGGGGAAACCTTGGAGCCGGGCGGCCTCGCGTGGGGTGAGCGGGCGGTCGGCGTGGGGGTGGCCGTAGCGACCCCGAGAGAAGCTGTCGAAGCCGGCGGTGATGGTCGGGGCCTGGCCGTCCCAGCGCAGGCGGCCGTACACGTCGGGCCAGCCGCCGCTCGTCGCGCCGGTCACGCGCTGGTGGCAGGGCAGGCGGTGCTCCCAAGGAATGTCGTTCCAGCCGCCGCCCTCGGGCACGAAGGAGAAGCGGTGGATGTTCTCTTGGGTCACCCGCGCCCGCTGGTGGTTGGGCCAGGGGCTCGGGTCTTCAGGGCGCTCGGGGGGCTCCTCCAGGCCGCTCAGCACCTCGCCGACGGTGCGCCAGGGCGCCTGGGGCGGCGTGAGCTGAAACACGCCGGGCTCGTCGCGGTGAATCGCCACGAGCAGGTAGCGACGCCGGGTCTGGGCGAGGCCGAAGTCGGCGGAGTTCACCACCTGGGGCGTGAGCACGTAGTCGGCGAGCGCCTCGGAGAGGGCCTCGACGAAAGCTCGGCCGCGCGCCTCCCCAAAAGACGCGACGTTCTCCACGAGCACGGCCCGAGGGTTGAGGCCACGCGCGAGGCGGCCCAGCTCGGCGACGAGCTCGTTTCGGGGGTCGCCGAGGTGCGCGCCGCGCTTCTGCCGGGAGAAGCCTTGGCAGGGCGGGCCCCCGGCGAGCAGATCGAGCCGCGCGCCGCCGAGCGCCGCCCGCTCCAGCAGCTCCTCGGGGCGGATCTCCCGGGCGTCGGCGACGAAGGCCCCGTCGCCTAAGTTGTGCTGGTAGGTGCGCACGGCCTCGGCGTCGAGGTCGAAGGCGGCGCGAAGCTGGAAGCCTGACTGGCGAAGGCCCAAAGCCAAGCCGCCAGCGCCACAGAATGGCTCGATGCAGGTGAGAGGCGCTTGTGTCACGCTGCGCCTATAACGCGCTTGTTTCCGGACAGGGAATGTCCGGACGAGCTGGGCGCAGACTCAAGTCGCCAACAGCTCACCGCTCAGGAGGCGATTCCTTGGGCCAAGGCGCTCTCTTCGACATCCGCGCGGCCCGCGTCACGCAAGAGGCGCTTGCAGAGCTGCATCGCGTTCTCGATGGAGTGGTCCATGTTGTTGTACCAGAACATGCCCGTGCGACCGGCGAGGTGCAGGTTCTCGAACTGCCCCAAGGCCCGCCGCGCCTTCTCAAGCTCACGCGGGTAGTGCTTGTGGTAGATCGGGTAGCTCTCGGGGATACGCTCGACGTGCACGTTGTGAACCTGGCGGCGGCTCTTGATGAGCCCCACCTTCACGAGATCGTCCACCACCCAGTCCGTCAGGCGCTCCGCGTTCTGCCAGCGGGTGTCGCCCTCCATACAGGTCAGCTCAACACACAGGCCCGCGGCTTTGGCGTTCGGCACCGTGCCCGGAGAGAAGAACTTGGGGATCGAGATGCGGTTGAAGATCAGGTCGTCTTCGCCATAGTAGCACCACTGGTACTTGCGCGGCACGTCGCTCTCGACGCAGACGTTGTACAACAAGAGGCCCAGGTACGGCAGGTCGGGGATCTCCAGGTTGAGCTGCTTCATCGCCAAGGTGATCGGCGCCGTCCAGATGACCATCGACGGGGTGATGCGCTCCTCGCCCGCCCAGACGTGCTCGATCTTGCCGTTTTTGCCCTCTAGCCGGGCCTTGGTGCTGGTGAGGATCTTCCCGCCCTTGGCGCGGATGATCGCCGAGACCTTCTGCCACGCCTGCTGCATGCCCTCAGTGGGGTACATGAAGGGGATCTCGACCTTGTTGAACTGCGTGAGCGTCGACTTGGCGAGCTGGGCCAGGTTCTGCATCTGCAGCTTGTCGTCGATGATCGCGCGGTTGATGCCGACCTTCGCCCAGTCGGGGTGCGTCTCCCGGGGGTGGATGCCCAGGAACTTCTCGGAGTAGCCCCGGAAGAAGTGCTCGTAGAGCGTCGGGCCGTACTGCTTGAGCACGTACTGCTCAAAGGTGTCCAGGTCGTACTCTTTGAAGCCGTTGATCGCGAGGTCTACGCCGGAGCGGAGCGCGAGGGGCAGGGGGAGCTGGAGCAGGTTCTTGGGGTGCAGAGGCCAGCGGTAGTAGCTGCCCTGAAAGTACACCTCGGAGAGCCGAGGGAAGAGCGTCGCGTCGCCTTTGAGCACCCGGTCGAGGTAAGCCTTGACGTTCGGGTTCTCCGTATGAAAGCGGTGCGGCCCGACGTCGAACGAGAAGCCGTCGTAGCGCATCGAGCGCGCCAAGCCGCCGACCTCCGCGTTTCGTTCGATGACCACGACCTTCGCCCCCGCCTCTTGGAGAAGCTGAGCGGAGACCAGACCGGCGACGCCGCCGCCGACAATGACCACGGGTCCATCCATCACCGTCGCCACCTTGAATCCTCCGAGAAGCTCGTCGCGCCGTCTTGGGCCGACGCTGGGTTGGGGGTCATCTGCTGCTCGCCATTCTACGCTACCGATCCGGGGACGTGGGTGCTATCCTGCGGAAGACCACTCACCAAACCCCCTGCGAGGTCGGAGCTTCAAGATGAATCCCAGGCTGGAGCAGCTCGTTCGTGCCGCTGGCCAGGACGGCCCACGCATCGGCATCATCTCCATGTATGACGTGGAGAACAACGCGGTGCGTATCCTCGCGGCGACATTACGCCAGGCCGGGGTTCACGTCACCGAGATCTACTTCAAGGACTGGATCTCCAACCACATCTTCCCCGCCACGGATGAAGAGCTTGAGGGCCTGATCGCGGCGATCCGCGAGGCGCGCCTCAACCTCGTCTGCGTGTCGATCCGGGCCTCGGCGTACTTCAACGCGGCGCGAATCCTCACCAAACACATCCACGAGGAGCTCGACATCGCGGTTTTGTGGGGCGGGATGCACCCCACGCTCATGCCCGATCAGTCCATGGAGTCCGCGGAGCTCGTGCTCAAGGGTGAAGGTGAGCTGGCCTTGCTCGACCTCGCCGAGCGCCTCGCCACGGGCCGCGACATCTCCGACACGCCGAACCTCTGGCTGCGCCAGGCCGACGGCAGCATCCGCCAGAACGCCCTGCGGCCTTTGGTGAGTGATCTCGACTCCTTGGCCTTCCGCGACTACTCGACGCACGAGCACAAGGTCCACCTCTACGGCGACACCCGCGTCGGCGGCGACCCGATGCACGGCGACCCGGTCTTTCAGATGATGGGGAGCCGCGGCTGCATCTACAAGTGCAGCTACTGCTACAACTCCACCTACAAGAAGGACGTCTACCCCGGCCAGAAGTGGTTCCGGGTGCGCTCGCCCGCCAGCATGGTCGAGGAGATCAAGGCCGCGCGATCCCACTGGGACTTCAAGCGTATTCGTTTCGACGACGAGGTCTTCAACTTCCAGAAAGACTGGCTCGTCGAGTTCTGCGACCTCTACCCCAAGGCCATCGGCCTGCCCTTCGAGATCTTCATCGAGCCCAAGCTGGTGAACGAAGAGCGCATGTCGATGCTGCGCGACGCCGGGCTCGTCTCGGTCTACATGGGCATCCAGTCCAGCGAGCGCGTCACCGGCCACCTCTACGACCGCCGCGTCAAGAACAGCAACATCAACGACATCGCCGAGCTCTACCACCGCTTGGGCGTCAAGCCGCACTTCCAGCTCATCTTCGACGACCCCGTCTCCACCGAAGAAGACAAACGCGCGCTGTTCGAGATGGTCTCGAAGTTCCCCCGGCCCTTCGACCTCTACCTGTTCTCGATGACGGTCTTCCCCGGCAGCGAGCTGAACCACAAGCTGCTGCAGTCGGGCCTGATCTCCGAGTACGACATCGAGGGCCTCAACACGAAGGTCTTCTACCAGCACCGGGTGAACCTCAAGTACCCCCGCCCGGTCGAGGACACCTTCTGGATCAGCCTCATCCAGATGTTGTCGAAGGACTTCATCCCGCGCCCGGCCCTGCGCGCCTTGTCCAAGTCCGAGTTCCTCAAGAAGCACCCCTGGCCGCTGATTCAGGCCGCACACGCCGCCAACTTCGTGAAGATGGGCACCACCGTCACCAAGATGGCGAAGAACGGCGAGCTGACCAAGACGCTCTGGCGCCGCTGGGCCAACCTCGACACGATCATCACGACCTGAACGGCATCACGACCTGAGCGGCGCGGCCTCCCCGCCGCCTAAGGTCGTGAGCGCCACGGCGCCGAGCCCCATCAACAAGAGCTGCTGCAGGCGCACCATCGCCATCACCAGCACGGCCTCCGCCACGCCTACGCCGGTGGTGGCCACGAAGAAGCCGATGAACAGGGCGTCCCAGCCGAGCTGCGCCCCGGGCACGGCGAAGAGCACGAGCACCCCCGCCGTCGCCGCGCAGTAGGTGAACAAGACCCCGGCGAGGCTCGGGTCGAGGCCGACAGCCCAGGCGCCCAAGAGGATGCCCGTCGTGGCCGTGGCGTGGCCGGCGAAGGCCCAGAAGATCGCCCGGGCCCAAGTGAGCGGCGGGTGGCGCGCCACGTCGTGAAGCGCCCGGCTCACCTCCAAGGCGAGGACCAGACCGCTCTGCACCACGCGCCCAAAGGCCCCAGGCAGCCGGGCGGCCAAGGTGCCTAAGCTGAGGTTCGCGGCCCACTCTAACCAGTCAGGCCGCCACGAGGCGACGCCCAGCGCCATCGCGCCCAAGGTGATGAACACCGCGGCGAGGCCCACCACGGACTCGTAGCCCGGCGGTGTGGGCATCGAGCCCCCGGCCCAGGCGCCCAAGGCGAGGACCGCGGCGCAGCTCAGGCCGATGAGGCGGCTGTGGATGTTCGCCGCGAAGGCCATCGTCGCGGGCAGGCCGTAGCGCCGCTGGATGAGCCCGGCGGCGGCCAGCTCACCCACAGGGCCAGGCAATGAGGTGTTGAGCAGGAGCCCGGCGCAGAGGATGCCGGTCACGGGCAAGACCGGCAGGGCCTCGCCGCCGGGGATGAGCGCCCGCCAGCGCCGCGCCATGCAGGTCATGCCCGCGGCCATGACGAGCTGAGAGAGCGCCAACATCGGCAGATCGGCGCTCTCGCGCAGGGCGCCGAGGGTGTCTACGCCGCTCGCTTTGGCCAAGACCAAGCTCAAGAGCGCCAAGGCCACGACCCCCGCCAGCGCCGTGCCCAACGCCCGGCGCGTGCCCGTGGGCGGGAGGGGCTCTGGGGCGGGGGCTGTCATGGCCACCACGCCGATTCAGGCGGAGGGTTCAGCCGCCACCCTTGGGGTTCAGGTGGTATTTGTTGAGCTTGTAGCGTAAGGTGTTCCGCTCTACGCCCAAGACCCGGGACATCGCCGCGCGGTCGTCTTTGGTCTGCTCCTGGGCGCGCACGAGGATCTCCCGCTCGACGGACTCCAGGTGCTCTTGCAGCGAGAAGCCCTCCTCCAAGGTGGGCGCGGTGAGGCTCCCCGAGGCGGGGCTCAGGGCGGCGGCGTGGGGTGGGCTGCTCGGCGGCAGGCTCAGGGCCGAGGCCCCGAAGACGACGGCGCGCTCGGCCAAGGCTGCGAGCTCACGCAGGTTTCCTGGCCAGCGGTGGGCCATGAGCGCCTGGAGCTGGGCGTCGGTGGGCTGGAGCTCCGCCGGGGCGCGACCGGCCAACAAGGCCGTGAGCAAAGCGGGGATGTCCTCCACCCGCTCCCGCAGGGGCGGCAAGGTCACGACGAGCACGGCGAGGCGTAAGGTCAGCTCGTGTCCGGCGGGATCTTTGGGGGCGTGCTCGACGAAGCCCGGCTGGGCCCAGGCGATCACCCGGGGCCCCGAGACCGGGTCGAGGCCGTTGAGCACCTGGACCAAGGCGACCTGATCTTGAGGCGTGAGGAGATCGACGTTGGGCAAGAGCAGGGCGCCCGGGGCGCGAAGATCGACCTCACCCGCCCGGGAGGGGTGGTTGAGCGCCCGCACCGGCCGATCGGCGGCGTTGGGGTGCAGCGCCCGGGCCAGCTCCGAGCGCCCGCTGCCCGGCTCACCCAAGATGAGCACCGGCGCACGGCTCTTTCGCACCGCCTCGACCTGGGCCGCGACCTCTTTGGCCCGGGCGCTCTTGCCCTCATCCACCCGCAGGCCGTGGGTGGGCGCGGCGTCTCCGCGCAGGCGGCCCAAGTGCTCCAGCACCTTTGACGGGCTCACGGGTTTGGTCAAGAAGTCGCGGGCGCCGAGGCGCATGGCCTCCACCGCGGCGTCTACGGTGCCAAAGCCGGTGAAGACGATGACCTCGGGCGGCGTGGGCAAGGCCCGGGCTTGGCGCAGGAGCTCGATGCCGTCCATGGGCTCCATGCGCAGGTCGGTGAGCACCACATCGACGCCCCCGGCGCGTAAGCGGCCCAGCGCGCTCACGCCGTCGTAGGCCACCTCCGCGACATAATTGTTGCGACGCAACACGATGCCCAGGGCGTCCGCCGCCGAGCGGTTGTCATCGACGACCAGCACCGTTGTTGGGTCGCTCAATCAACCTCCAGAGGAAGGGAGAGGATGAACCGTGCGCCGCCGAGCGGCGAGTCCTCGACACCCAGCGTACCACCGTGGGCGTCGATCACCTGCTTTGTGAGCGCCAAGCCCAGGCCCGTGCCGCCCCGGCGGTTGGTCACGCCGAGCTGAAAGATGCGGGACCGGTCCGCCAGGGGCACCCCGGGGCCGCTGTCATCGACGACGAAGATCGCCCGGGCCGGGGCCTCGGCGCGGCTCAGCCGCACGGTGACCTCCCCTCCCCCAGCGTCGGCGAGGATCTGCAGGGCGTTGAGCAAGAGGTTCTCCACCGCCCGCCGCAGGAGCGCCGAGTCGACGCTCACCACGAGCCGCTCCGGCGGCAGCTCAGCCTTGAGCGTCACCTTGCCCTCACGCGCCCGGGGCCCGAGCATCGCCACGCAGCGCTCCAGAAGCTCCGAGAGCGAGGCCTGGCCCCGCACCAGCCGCAGCTCCCCGCCCGAGCCGACGAGGCGCTGCACGACGACCTCGATCAGCGCCACCTCCCGCAGGCTCATGTCCAAGAGCTTGAGGCGCTCGGCGAGCTCGGGCTCATGGGCGATGACGTCGGTGAGCATGGTGAGGCTCTGGAGCGGGTTTCGCACCTCATGGGCGACGATGGCCGCGAGCTGTCGGGTGAGCTCTAGCCGGGCGCTGATCTCGTCTTGCCGCGTCGATAAGGTCGCGGCGAGCTGGTTGATGGCGTCGGCCAGGGGCAAAAACTCGGCGTCCCCCGGCGGAGCGAGGCGCACCTCCAGCTCCCCTTGGGTGAGCCTTCGCGCGGCGTCGGTGAGCTCCTCCAGCGGGGAGAGCGCCCGGCGCACCACGTCCGCCGAGAGCCCCGCCGCCATACAGCCGAAGGCGATCACCATCAC
>JAKLKE010000087.1 GCA_023150775.1 Myxococcota bacterium | reverse complement strand
GACCGCGCGGCCTCGGCCGCCGCTCGCCCGACTTGGGCGCCTACCTTACGCCGTCCATGCGCTAGGGCCGATAACACCGCGATCTCGGGGTTCGCTTGGGCCTGGGCGAGCTCGGTCACCACGGGCAGGCTCTTGGGCCCGATCACCACGGGGCGTAAGGTGCCGGTGATCCCCACCGCCACGGGTCGCGCGGCCCAGCGCGCCGTAGACTCGTCCAAGGTGAGCACGAGCAACGCCACCTTCCCGCGCCGCTGGGACTGCGCCACCGCGACGTACACCGGCCACGAGAACGGCTTCGTGGGATCTGGCTGGAGCTGGGCCTCGATGATCACCGTCATCTCGGTGGCTCCGGTGAGCTTCACGACGACATCAGCGCGGTACTCCGGCGCCGCCGATTGGGAGAGATCTCCGGGGAGAAGCTCACCATCGACGTCTACGGAGCTAGGCAGCAGGCGCGCGGCCTCCAGCAGCTCGGCGGCGAGGTGGGGGCGGGTCTGGAACAGCTCGCAGAGGGTCTGGTGCAGGGTTGACGGCATCAAGGTCTCCTGCGCCGTTGATATCCATGTGGTGTAGCCATGTAAATCCACTTTCTCGGATCCTGCGCGTTTTCTGGCACAAACGGCAATCCACAACGGCTCAGAAGATCACCCCGAGGATCGGCGTCCTGGCACAAACGGCAACAGACGAAGGCTCAGAGGATCAGCCCGAGGACCAGTCCCCTCCTCAGCGTCCTGGCACAAACGGCAACCGGCGGCCCCTCACCGCAGGATCGTGACCCGGTACTCACCCTTGACGCCGCCTTGGCCGTCTGCGGCGGGGTGCTCGGCCACGGCCACACGACCGTCGAGGCTCATCACTGGGCGGAAGAAGATCGGCGAGGCCGTGGCGCAGAAGGCCTCTAGGCGCTCCTCCCCTCCCCGGCCCGGCGTGCCGCCGAGGTCGAAGACCAAGGCCCCGAAGAGGTCCTCGCGTGTGTCGGCGTCTCGCGCCCCGGCGCCGACGAGCAGGCGCCGCCCGTCCGCGGCGAGGCTCACGCCGTCGAGGGCCTGGGGCCCCGTCCAGGTCCAGCGGGTCTCACCGTTCGCGCTCACCACCCACAGCGCGTTCTCGTTGGGGTGGGCGGTCGGCGGGCGCAGCTCCGGGGACGCCGCTCCCCACGGGATCGTCGTGCGGGACGTGAGGTAGACAACCTCGCCCTCACGGATGAGCGCGTGGCCCACTGATGCCGAGATCGGCACCTCTCCGGCCATCACCGGCGCTCCGGCGTCGAGGGTCGCCCGCTCGGATCCGTTCAGTCGCCGCAAGAGCACCCGGCCGTCGCCCAGGCCCAGCACCATCAGGTCGTCCCGCTGTGAGACGGCGCTCGCCTCCCACACAAACACAGACTCAAAGTGTGGCGCCAGGGGCTCGGCGCGGAGCTGGGCGACGGGGCTCAGGTCCACCAAATCCAGCACGATCATCCCGCCAAACGGCAGGCCCGGCGGGGCGTCCCCCGAGGCCGAGCGGGTGACAGAGAGCGCGACGAGCCCGCCCTCTAGGTCGAGCTGGGGATGGAGGAAGATCCCGTCCACAGCCGTCTCCGGGAAGCCCGCGACCAGCTCACCTTCGGGGGAGAGCCGCAGGATGCGGGAGCGGTTCAGCCGCGCGCCGCCCTCATCGTTCCAGCCGTGAGACGCGGCCACGAGCAGATCCCCGCCGGGCAGCACCTCCAGGCCAAACGCCGTCGGCAGGCTGTACACCCCGAACAGATCCACCCCCGCCGGGGCCGGTGAGCTGCCGACGTCATCGGCGAGGCGACGGCTCCACCGCGCCTTGAGCGTCTCGGCGTCTAAGGCCCAGATCATCGCGTCGGGGGACTGCTCCGCCGCGTAGATCGTGCGCCCGTCGGGGGACCACGCCACACGTTTGATGAGCGCCTCGGGCACGGTCTTCTTTCGGAGCACCTCCCCCGTCCAGGCGTCGAGCACAAGCAGCTCACCGAGGTAGCTCCCGACGGCGAGGCGGTCGCCGTCTGGGGAGAACGCGAGGCTGGTGTCTGGGGGTGAGCCTCCCCCGGCGATGAGCCTGGAGACGTCACCCAAGGGGGTGTGCGCGATGGGCACACACTCCGCGCGGCCGGGGGCCTGGGCCCCGACGCCGCCGAGCTCCACCTGGTCTCCGGGGCGCCACAGCCGCGCCACCAGCGCCCGCCCACCGGGCAGCGGTCGCGCGTCTTTGGGCGGGGCGGCGCCCTCGACGATCACGCCGCCGCGCACGAAGATCAGGGCCGCCGGGGGCTTCTGGGCCTCTTGACAGGCGGTCAGGGCGAGGAGGGTGAGCAGCATGGAGGCTCCGAGGCAGGAAGCGGGCTAGACTATCGCCGCCGCGTCGTCTTGGCGCGCCCCGAGGCTCTCCGTCATGCGTGTGCTGCTCACAGGCCCCACTGGAACCGCCGGGAGCGCGACCCTGCAGGTGCTCCTGGCCGACCCCGGCGTCACCTCGGTCACCGCGCTCAGCCGTCGCCCCTTGGCCGAGCGCCACGAGAAGCTCCAGGTCGTGCTCCACGAGGACTTCACCGACCCCGCGCCCGTGAGCGCCGTCCTCGCCGCCACCGACGCGGTGTTGTGGTGCCTCGGCGTCGGTCAGAACGACGTGCCCGAGGCCGAGTACGTGCGCATCACCTACGACACCACCCTCGCCTTCGCCCGGGCGCTCCTCGCCGCCAACCCCCAGGCGACCTTCATCTTCCTCTCCGGTCAAGGCGCAGACCCGAGCGAGCGCAGCCGAGCGCTCTTTGGCCGAATCAAAGGCCGCACCGAGCGTGATCTCGACGCGCTGGGCCTCGCGCGGCTGCACCACGCCCGCCCCGGCTACATCCACCCGACCACCGAGAAGCCCACCCGCAAGGCCCTGGAGCGCTTCTCGATGTTCATTGAGCCCGTCTTCCGTGTGTTGTTCCCCCGGCACATGATCGACGCCGACGACCTCGGCCGCGCGCTCCTCGCCGCCGCCCGAGGCGCCACAGACGCGCCGGTGCTGGACAACGTCGCGCTGCAGAGGCTCGCGGCGGGCCTACCCTGATTTATCCACCACAGTCTCCCCACCGTCTCCCCCACAGTCTCCACACTCCCCGGAGCCCCCATGCACCCCAACGCCCAGCTCATCACCCGCTTCTACGAGGCGTTCTCTAAACGCGACGGCCTCACCATGGCCGCCTGTTACCACCCCGAGGCCAGCTTTCAAGACGGCGCGTTCACCCTCCAGGGGGAGCAGGTCGGCCGCATGTGGCGCATGTTGTGTGAGCGGGGCAAAGACCTCACCCTGACCTACTCCGACGTGGTGGCCGATGACACGACGGGCTCGGCGAAGTGGGAGGCGAACTACACCTTCTCGGCGACGAAGCGCCCGGTGAACAACCTCATTGAGTCGAGCTTCACCTTCCGCGACGGCCTGATCTACACACAGAACGACGTGTTCGACTTCTGGCGCTGGTCGCGGCAGGCGCTGGGGGCCCCGGGCCTCTTCTTGGGCTGGTCGAGCTTCTTGCAGAACAAGGTGCGGGCCCAGGCCATGGCGGGCCTCGCGGCGTGGAAGCCCAAGGAGTAAGGCAGGACGATGCTGATTCGACCCCCTCGACGGTTCCCGAGCTCGATGTTCACCTGGCGGGGCAGCGCTCTGCAAGAGACGTGGAAGCCGCTGCTGGGCCTGTTCATCGTCTCCGAGGTGCTCACCTGGTTTTATGAGGACTGGGGCTTGGCCCGCTTCTCTTTGACCCAGACGCCCTTCACCTTGGTGGGCCTCGCGCTCTCGATCTTCTTGGGGTTTCGTAACAACGCCTGTTATGACCGCTGGTGGGAGGCCCGCCGTCTGTGGGGGGCGCTGATCAACACCACACGGTCCCTCGCCCGGCAGATGTTGACCTTGCCCAAGGCGCCTGAGGCCGACGCCGAGGCCCTGCGCGCCCTCCAAGAACGATTCGTCTACGGGGTCATCGGCTTCGCGGTGTCTCTCAAGCTGCATCTGCGCGCTGAAGGCTCGTTCAACGACCTTCAGACGCTCTTGCCTCGGCCGCTGTGGGAGTCGCTCCTGCACGAGCGGAACGCCCCCAACGCCGTGAGCCACTGGCTCGGCGCCCAGGTGCAAGAGGCCGCCGCCAAGGGCTGGTTACACCCCATTCACCAAGACACCCTTGAGCGTGGCCTCACCGAGCTCACCAACATTCAGGGCGGCTGCGAGCGCATCAAGAACACCCCCGTGCCCCTGACCTACACCGTGCTCACCCACCAGATCGTGCTGCTGTATTGCCTCTTGTTGCCGCTGGGCATCATGAGCACCGTCGGCACCATGACCCCCTTCGTGGTGCTCATCGTCGCCTTCGCCTTCTTGGGCTTGGACGAGGTGGGCACACAGATCGAGGATCCCTTCGAGACCGACGCCAACGATCTGCCCCTCGACGCCTTGTGCCGGGTCATCGAGGTGGGCCTTCGGCAGCGCCTCGGCGAGACGGAGCTGCCCCCCGACGCAAAACCCGTCAAAGGTGTCCTCTACTGAAGGGTTTGAAGGTCTGGACCCTCTCCCCGCGGACACGCCGCCGCACAGGACGACTCATGAAGATCCGTTTCTGGGGCACCCGAGGCTCCATCGCGAAGGCTGGGCAGAGCACGCTGCGGTACGGCGGCAACACCTCCTGCGTCGAGATCCGCTCCGCCGCGGGGGATCTCATCATCCTCGACGCCGGGACCGGCCTTCATGGCCTCGCCCAGTCGCTCCTGCGTGAGCCCACCGCCCCCCGAAGCGGCAGCCTGCTCATCTCCCACACCCACTGGGACCACATTCAGGGGATCCCCTTCTTCGCGCCGTTTTATCAGCCCGGCCAACGCTGGTCCATCTTCGGGCCGTCCGGCGTACACAAGAGCCTTGATGAGCTGCTCCACGGGCAGATGAGCCAAGATTATTTCCCCGTGGCGATGGAGGACTTCAACGCCAAGGTAGACATCTGTGATCTCAAGGAGGGCCACTTCTCGGTGGGCGACATCTCCGTGACGACGCAGTACCTCAACCACCCCGGCGTCACCATCGGCTATCGGATCGTCGTCGATGGGGAGACGATCGTGTACTCCACCGACCACGAGCCCCACAGCCGACGCCTCGCCTGCTGCGGCGGCGCCCCGGCCCCGGGCAGCGAAGACGCCCGCCACGGCGACTTCTTGGCCGGCGCGGACGTCGTCATCCATGACGCACAGTACACCGCCGAGGAGTACGACAAGCGGGTGGGCTGGGGACACAGCACCCTGGAGTATGTGACGGATCTCGCCCAGCACGCCGACGTGCGCCGCCTCATGCTGTTTCACCACGACCCCAACCGCAGCGACGGTGAGCTTGACCGCCTCGTCGAGCGCGCCCGGGCCCGGGTCGCGGGCAAACCCGGCGCCACCAGCATCGACGCCGCCGCTGAAGGCCAACACATCGAGACCTGGGTCTCCCGACTGTTTGGCGTCGCCCCCGACCGACCGCTCGACGACGACAGCTCCGCCATCGGCGTGCGCCGTCGCGGCGCCGACGTGCTGCTCTTCACCCCGTCCTACCCCCGCCTCGCCAAGGCCGTTCACGACGTGGGCCACACCGCCCTCGTCGCGGGGCAGCTCGCCGAGGCCGAGGCCCACTGGCGCGCGTCTCGGCCCTCGGTCGTGCTCATCGAGGCGAGCGGCCCCGAGGAGTTCACCCAGCGCTGGCGCCTCATCAGCGCCTCGGGCGGCTGGCCCCCGGTGATGACCCGGGTGCTGGTCTGCCAGAACGAGCCCGAGCCCGAGCGCCTCTCAGACGCCCCCATCGACGCCGTGCTGCTCACGCCGTTCTCCGCGGCCTATGCCCGCTGCCGGGTGCAGGTCTGGACGACGCAGAGCCCCTCGTTGTGGGAGCGCCCGCCCCGGCCCTCCAACGAGGCCGAGCGGCTGGGCCAGGTGGACCGCGCCCGCCGCGCTCTGCGAGACGGCCTGATCCGGGATGAGCTACAGACCCACGTGGATCTCGCCCGCACCTTGCTCGCCCCCTTGGCCTCGGACGACCTCGTCACCGCCATTCACCTCATCGGCGCTGAAGAGCAAGAGGCCGTGGCCCAGGCGCTCGGCGCGCGCCCCAACACCACGCCCACCGACGGCGTCCACCGCGACGACTCCTTCTGCGGCCACGTCGTCGCCCGTGACGCGCCCCTGGAGATCGAGGACACCCTGAACAGCGCCGAGTTTCGGTATCACCCCCACGTGCTCGGCGGCGCGGGCCTGCGGGCCTATGTCGGCGTGCCTCTGCGGGTGCAAGGCGCCTGCGTCGGCACCCTCTGCGCTTGGGCGGATCACCCCATCAGCCTCGACGACCGCCACCGCGCGAGCCTGCACCAGCTCGCCCGCCTCATCAGCCTCCGTCTGTCGGGCGGCTCCTGAGCGCGGTTAACGCCGGGCCGGGCTCGGCGTACAGTGAGCTTGATGCTGCTGACTCTGCTCCTCCTCCTCGCCGCCGCCGCCGCCGCCCCGATCACCGAGGCCGAGGCCGAGGCTTTGGCCCGGGCCTATTACCCCCAGCTCGGCCAGCCGCTCCCCGCCCCGGCGCTCTTGGCCGACGACGTGGCGGCTTTGGTCGAGACCGGGCGTGAGGTCGAAGAGCTCCGCCGCGTGCTGGACCACCTCCGCGCCTTGCCCGGCGCCCGGGGGGCCACCTTGGGCGCCTTGGTGCAGAGCCACCTCGCCACGGCGCTCGGCGAGGCTGAAGAGCTCATCCCCGCCACGCCTGAGCCGCCCGTCGAGGCCTTGGCCCCAGCGCCCAAGCCCCGGGGCGACGCGCTCGGCGCCGAGGCCCAGGCCGAGGTCTTGGGGCGCTTTTACACCGGCACCGGTCGCGCCCCGCCCGCGCCGCCCTTAGAGGCTGATCTCGCCGGGTTTCGGCTGCTCGAAGAGGAGGGCTGGCTTCGCCCCGGGGTCTACGCCTTGGCCGACTGGGTGCCCCAGCATGTGCGCGGCGCGGAGGCGCTGAGCTTTGGGCAGGTGGCCCGGGTGGCCGTCGAGAAGGGCTTTAACGGCGGGCCGACCCGGGACGGGCGCCTAGAGACCCTCAAAGGCGCTCCGGGTTGAGCGATCTCATCACGGCCGTGTGCGGCGACTTTTTCTTCGTCTTCTTACGCTTCGCCGCCTCGTAGTCTCGGCGCTGGGCGCGGTTCATCGACGCCTCCACCTCCTCGGTGGCCACGGTCAACTTGAGCGCCAACCGTTTGCAGATCGCCCTGAACTCGACGGAGCGCTCGTCGATCTCCGCCTGAAGCGCCACGCGGCGGCTGGGATCCCCGCCATCAGGCGCCTCATCCAAGCGCTTGAGCTCCTCGGTGCACCGGGTCAGCCCCACGATGGCGCGCTCATACTCGCTTGACTCACGGGCGCTGAGCGCTGGCAGCGGCGCGAAGAGCGGGGCCGCGCCGGCTTTGGGGCTGAGGTCGGGGAGCTTGGGGAGCGGCCGCTTCGACATGGGGGATCTCCGGTCACGAGCACGCTGAGAAGGGGGTTTAGCGGGCTGCGCCGCCCTAAGACCGCGCCTTGGCCTTGGCCTTCTTCTTGTTCTTGCGCAGGGTCGCCTCAAAGATTCGGCGCTGGGCGCGGTTCATCGACGCCACCTCAGCCTCCGTGGCCACGTCCAGCTTGGCCGTCATCAGCCGGGTGATCTGGGCGAGGGTCTGGGTGAGCTCCTCCAGCTCGTCGCGGAGCGCCTGCTTGCGGACGGGATCGCCGCCGTCGAGCTGCTGATCGAGGCGTTTTAGCTCGTCCAGACACCGCTCGACCCGCGCGTGCGCCCGGTTGAAGGCGTCGGACTGGCTCGGGCTGAGCGAGGGGGACGGGGGCAGAGCCGGCTTCACGAGGGCGCTAGGGCTGCGGTCGGGCATCTTCGGGAGGGTCGGTTTTGCCATCGTTTTGCTCCGGGGCACGAGGGCCTTGGGTGATTCTCTCTGCGCCGCTGGGCTCAGCCTTTGGGCTCAGCCTTTGGGCGCGGGGCGCCTCTTTTTGCGCAGGCGCGCCTCCAGGCGGCGGCGGTCGGCGCCCAGCCGATCCGGGGGGCGACTCTGCGCGGGGATCCTGGCGGGGGGTTTGGGCATTCGCCTTCTCCGGAGCGCCTCGCCTCAAGAGGCGCTCCCCCAGATGCTATCACCCTGATTGGGCCCCTTCCCTCATGCGCCCGCCTTGATGTATGCTCCGGCGGCTTTCCCCTCCCTCTGGAGCGCTGATGCAGGTCCTCGACAAGCGCAGCTACGTCGGCCCGAACCTCTACGCAAACTTCCGCGTGATTCGCCTCACCGTCGATCTGGGGCCCCTGGAGCAGGCGCCGAGCGCCACGATCCCCGGCTTCGTCGATCGCCTCGTGGAGGCCGTCCCGTCCCTCGGCGAGCACGGCTGCTCTTACGGGGAGCCCGGCGGCTTCATCCGGCGGATGCGTGAGGGCGAAGGCACCTGGCTCGGGCACATCCTGGAGCACCTCGCCATCGAGCTGCAGAACCTCGCCGGGGTGCAGGTCACCTTCGGCAAGACGCGCGGCGCGGGCCCCGTGGGCCACTACCACGTCGTCTACGAGTACGAGGAGTCGTGGGTGGGTGAGCAGGCCGGTGAGCTGGCCTTGCGCCTCTTGCACCACCTGCTGCCCGTCGAGCTGCGCGGCGGCGTCACCGTGCCCGAAGACTTCAACTTCCAGCGCGACCTTGAGGACCTCATCCGGGGCGCCCAGCGCCGGGCCTTCGGGCCGTCCACGGGCTCCTTGGTGCGCGCCGCCGAGCGCCGGGGCATCCCCTGGATTCGCCTCAACGAGCAGAGCCTCGTGCAGTTCGGCCACGGCCGCCTGCAGAAGCGGATCCAGGCCACGGTGACGAGCGAGACGCGCCACATCGCCGTCGAGATCGCCTCGGACAAGCAGCTCACGAACAAGATCCTCGGCGACATCGGCCTGCCCGTGCCACGCCAATACCAGACCTACAGCGCCGAGGAGGCCACCCGCGCCGCCCGTCGCCTGGGCTTCCCCGTCGTGGTGAAGCCCCTGGACGCCAACCACGGCCGCGGCGTGTCCATCGGCCTTGAGACGGAGGAGCAGGTCGCCGTGGCCTATGAGCAGGCCCGGCAGCACAGCCGCTGCGTGCTCGTCGAGACCTACATCAAGGGCCTCGACCACCGCATCCTCGTCGTGAACGGCGAGGTGGTCGCCGTCGCCAAACGGATGCCCGGCCACGTCGTCGGCGACGGCCATCACACCGTGGCGCAGCTCGTAGACATCGTGAACCAAGACCCCCGCCGGGGCATCGGCCACGAGAAGGTGCTCACCCGCTTGGAGCTCGATCACCAGGCCGAGCGGCTCTTGGAGCAGGCCGGGTGCAGCGCCGAGACGGTCTTGCCCGCGGGCGAGGTCTTCTTCTTGCGCAGCACGGGCAACCTCTCCACGGGCGGCACGTCCATCGACCTCACCGACACCTGCCACCCCGACAACAAAGAGATGGCCGCCCGCGCCAGCGCCGCCATCGGCCTCGACGTGTGCGGCGTGGACTTCTTGACCACGGACATCACCCGCTCCTACAAAGAGATCGGCGGCGGCATCTGCGAGGTGAACGCGGCGCCGGGCTTCCGGATGCACGTCGCCCCCAGCGAAGGCACCCCCCGGGACGTGGCGGGCTCGGTGCTCGACATGCTCTTCCCCCAAGGCGCGCCGAGCCGCATCCCCATCGCGGCGATCACCGGCACCAACGGCAAGACCACCACCACACGCATGTTGGCCCACATCCACAAGCTCGCCGGGGCCACCGTGGGCATGACCACCACCGACGGCGTGTACATCGACGGCCGCCGCACGGTCGAGGGCGACATGACCGGGCCCCAGGCCGCGGGCATGGTGCTTCGTGACCCCACCGTCTCCGTCGCCGTTCTGGAGACCGCCCGGGGCGGGCTCTTACGCTCGGGCCTCGGCTACAAGCAGCCTGATGTGGCCTGCTGCCTCAACGTCACCGGGGATCACCTGGGCTTGGGCGGCGTTCACACCATCGAGCAGCTCGCCCAGGTCAAACGGATCCCCATCGAGGTGGCCCGGGACACCGCCGTGCTCAACGGCGACGACCCGCTCTGCCTGCGTATGGCCGAGCACACCCAGGCCAAACACCTCTGCTACGTCACGATGAACGCCGACAACGCCCTCGTGCGTGAGCACATCCGCGCCGGAGGCCGCGCCGTGGCCCTGGAGGCGGGCGTGAACGGCCAGATGATCACGCTCTTCGACAAGGGCGCGCACATGCCGCTCTTGTGGACCCACCTCATCCCCGCCACCGTCGAGGGCCGGGCCCTGCACAACGTGCAGAACGCCATGTTCGCCGCCGGGATGGCCTACGCCATGGGCGTGAAGCTCGACGACATCCGCCACGGCCTGCGCACCTTCGACAGCACCTTCTTCCAGACCCCCGGCCGGATGAACGTCTTCGACAACCTCGGCTTTAAGGTCATCCTCGACTACGGGCACAATCCCGCCGCCGTAGACGCCATGTGTACCCTCGTGGACGGCCTCGCCGCCGGGGGCGCGGTGAAGGCGGGCGGCAAACGGGTGGTGGTGCTGGCCGTGCCCGGCGACCGCCGCGACGAAGACATCGAGGCCATCGCCCGCCGCGCGGCGCGGAGCTTCGACCACTTCATCTGCCGCCGCGACGACAACCCCCGCGGTCGCGGTGAGGAGGAGGTGCCCCGGCTCCTGCGCGACACGCTCATCGCCGAGGGGGTGTCCCCAGATCGCATCGAGCTCATCATCCGCGAGCCCGACGCCATCGACCACGGCGTGAAGATCTGCGGCCCCGGCGACCTCCTGCTCCTGTTCGTGGACCAGGTCACGCGCTCGTGGAAGCAGGTGATCTACGCCGGGGGCCGCCGCCCTGAAGAGGAGGCCCCGCGCCCGGCCGCGCCGGTGGTGAGCGCGCCGCCCGCCGCCCCGGCGCCGTCTCTGGCCTCGCTGAACCTCGTGCGGGATGAGCGCGGCGTTCGCCTCGCGGGGGCCAACGAGGAGGCGGACTGAGATGTCAGACGTGCGCGTGAGAGAGGTCCGTCGGATCACCGGCCGCCACCCGCTCCTCCCCGGGACGGGCGCGGCGGCGGAGCTGTGGGGGGATGACGTCTCCGACACGCTCAGCGCCCTAGAGCCGCGGCTCGCCGAGGCCCAGCGCGCCGTCGGCGGCGAGGGCACGATCACCCTGCGCCCTTGGCCCGGCGGGGCGTCTGTGGCGTTTGAGGCCCCCTCAGACGTGCTAGAGCAGGCCGTCTTGGCCCTGGAGTGGGCCCTGGGGGATGAAGACGAGGCCGCGCTTGGCGCCCTCGCCGCCCAGGCCGAGGCCGCGCGCTCCCCGGCCTTGCTCACCCTCCTGGCCGCCGCCGAGGCCCTCAACCTCCCCGCCTTCTTTGACGATGAGGGCCTCACCCTAGGCTTAGGCGCCCGTGGCCGCACCTGGGCTCTGGACGCCCTGCCCTCCCCCGACGCCCTCCCCGGCCTGGGATTGGGGCGTATCCCCTTCGTGTTCGTGACCGGCACCAACGGCAAGACCACGAGCGCCCGGGCCCTGGCCCGCATCGCCGCCGAGGCCGGCCTCGTCGCCGGGAACACGTCGAGCGACGGCGTCGTGGTGCGTGGGGAGTGGATTGAGCGCGGCGACTGGACCGGCCCCGGCGCGGCGCGCACCCTGCTCCGCCACCCTGACGTGACCTTCGCCGTCTTAGAGACCGCCCGTGGGGGCCTCATGCGCCGGGGCCTCGCGCTTCACGGCGCGGATGGCGCGCTGCTCACCAACGTGAGCGACGACCACCTCGGCGACTGGGGCCTGTTCACCCTCGAAGACATGGCCTGGGCCAAGGCCACCGTCGTTGAGGGCGTGCGCCCCGGCGGCGCTGTCGTCGTCAACGGCGGCTGCCCCCTGTGCCAGGCCGCCGTCGCCGCGCGCCTGCCCGCCGGGGTGCGCTCGCTGCGCTTCTCCTCGTCTGTGGACGCAACCTCCGCCGCCTGGGTACACAACGGCCAGCTCTGGCTCGGCGACGCGCCCCTCGCGCCTCTGGATGAGCTGCCGATCACGCTCGGCGGCCTCGCCAGCCACAACGTCGAGAACGCCTTGGGCGCCGCCGCCTTGGCGGCCGCCGTGGGCCTGCCCCGGGCCGCCATCGCGGCGGGGCTACGGGGCCTGCGCCCCAGCGTCGCCGAGAGCCGAGGCCGACTGAACCTGTTCAGCGTGGGCGGGGCCTGGGCCATCGTCGACTTCTGCCACAACCCCGACGGGATGCGCCGCTTGGCCTCCGTCGCCCGGGCCTGGCCCGCCAAGCGCCGCCTCGTGCTCTTGGGCCAGTCCGGCGACCGCAGCCAGGCGCAGCTCACCGCGCTCAGCCAGGAGGCCCTCGCCGCCGCCCCCGACCGCGTGATCGTGAAGGAGCTGCCCCGGCACCTCCTGGGCCGCGCGCCGGGGGAGATGACCGCCGTGTTCTCGGCGATCCTCCGCGCCCACGGCCTGCCCGAGACGGCGCTGGGCCAAGCCGCCAACGAGCCTGAGGCCGTGGCGCAGGCTTTGGCTTGGGCGAAGCCCGGCGACCTCTTGCTCCTGCTCATCCACGAGGAGCTCGACGCCACCCTGGCGGCCTTGACGGCGGCGGGGGCCGTGGCGATCGACGGGGTGCCTGCGAAGGGATAGAGCCTTGGCGCGGCCTGACGCCGCCCGGACGAGACGCGCCGTACCCGGTCATCGACGACGACGCAGAGGTGTCGTGTGTCCTGGGTGATGTTGTTCTTCGCGGGTCTCCTGGAGGTCGTCTGGGCCTCAGCGCTCAAACGTGCGGACGAGCCGCCGTTTCTGGCGCTCACCATCGTGGCGTCCATCGCCAGCGTCGCGCTCCTCGGCCTCGCCGTGCGGGAGCTGCCCATCGGCCTCGCCTACGCCGTGTGGGTGGGCGTGGGTGTGCTGGGCACGGTGCTCGTCTCGGCGACGTTTTATGGTGAGCGCTTCACCCCGGCGCAGTGGGTGTTTTTTGTGCTGATCTTGGTGGGCATCTTGGGGATGAAGCTCAGCTCGGCGGCGAAGGGGGGGTGAGGCGCTGAGGGCCATAGCCGGGTCTGCGCCTCGCCCCCTCCCCCTCACCACGCCCAGCCGAGCACCCTTCCGGCGACGAGGGCTGAAGCCGAGCGCCCGTCGTAGGCGAGGCACAAGGCCCGCGCAGGGGTCGGGGTGAGCTGCCACCGAGCCCCGCTCTGCGCGTTGGACAGCGCGCCGTCGACGCCGAGCGCCCAGCCGCCCGGGGCGAGCTGCGCGCGGTGAGGCACCGGGTGATGGGACGCGGTGGGAAGGTGAATCAGCGTCGAGTACCGCTGCCCGCCCGCGTCTCGTCCGGCGACGAAGGCCCAGTCCTCATCCAGGGGCGCGCAGGCCGCGAGCCCATAAGGCGTCGGCGAGAGGCTGGCGCTCCAGACGCCCAGCGAGCGCTCGCGCCCAGCCTCCACCCAGAGCGCCTCGTCAAACAGCGCGCCGCCCCCGCCGCCACGACGCGCGCACAAGAGCGCCTCGCCCCCACGCACAAAGGCGACCGAGCCCACCGACCCGCCCGCCTCGACGCCGAGGGTGAGCTCCGCGCGGACCGACCCCCGCTGTAGATCCTCCACGATCAACCGGGCCTGCGCGGGCTCCTCGGCGAGCGTCACGCCCAAGAGTGTGCCGTCCGAGGCGCGAACAAAGTCCTGGCGCCGCTCTTCAGGGCCGCTCCACACGAGCGCGCCGCTCGCCAGATCCCAGGCCCACAGGCGTCGACCACGCGCCAAGAGCAGCGGCCCAGCGCACCGCGCGCTCCAGAGCCCGTCGTCCGTGGGCAGCGCCCAGGCCACGCTGAGGCGCCGCGTGGACAGGTCGAGGGCGAACATCGTGTCGCCGACCGGGAACAGCGCCCGCCCCCGGGGGAGGTCCACCACGGGCTCGACGCTGTGCGCCCGCTCCAGCGGCCGGGTGGGCAGAGTGTCCAAGACACAGACCTCGTCCCCGTCGACAAGCCAGTGCGTCACGCGCCCGTCCGAGGTCGGCGCGCGCCCCAACACGAGCCCGGCGCCGAGGGACATGAGGCCGCGCAGCCCAGGGTCGGGCGCGCTGGTCTGTGCGGGGAGAGGATTAGTCACAGAAGTAGTTCGAGCACCAGTTGTTCCGTGAGTGGCTCGCCTTCAAGTTTTGCGTCGGCGCGGGGCGCCACCTCGGCGGCGCAGGAGGTGAAGAGCAGCGCGGAGAGGAGCAGGCGGGACATGCGGGGCTCGGCGTCGTCGCCCGTCCTGGGGGCCAAGGTTGAAGCAGGGATGAGGGGAGGCTACCGCATCGCGCAGGGGCGGCACAAGCCGGGATCGCCAAACCACCCCAAAAAGAACGTCGGCGCCAAGGCCGACTCTGCGCCGCGCCAGCCGAGGCGCCCCCGCCAACGACGGGAGCCCGAATCCAGAGCGCCACCCCACGCTGCCGCTCCCCCGCGCCCTGCTCCCGCGCCTGGAGCCCGAATCCCCACGACCAGCGCCGGGGTCGGCCCCGCACGCGGGGGGAGCGGGTCGTCGTCGTGGGAGCTCAGGAGGCGGCCGTAGCGCGTGATGCGCGAGAGGTCGCCGGATGCGCAGCGACCCCCGCCCCTGGACGGGGCGGGGCGAGCGGTCCCACGAGGGCGACCCCGAGCCACGCGTGATCAGGGGCCAACCCAGGCGCGTTGTTCTCGGCACACCGCTCAACGCCGCGAGCCCCCACCGGGAGCCCAAATCCGGAGCGCCACTACGCCCCGCCCACCCCGGACCATCGCCGCGACTCGTCTGTGGCGCGCAGAGCCGCAGAGCCGCAGAGCTCTCCTGCCTTTGCGGCTTTGCGCCTTTGCGCGACCTAACCCCCGCCGCGCAGAGGCGAGACGCCCACCCCACCACCGAGAGCCAAAACACCAAGCGCCACCACGCCCCGCCTCGCCGCTGGGCGTGACGCCCACCCCAGCGCACCAAGAACGCCGCGGACGCCGGATCAGGCCTGCAACCCCGCCTGACAGGTTCGGTCAAGGCCGTGATCCGATCGGATCATGGCCTCGTCGACCTCTGACGAGGGCCTGATCCGATCGGATCATGGCCTCGTTGACCTCTGACGAGGGCCTGATCCGATCGGATCATGGCCTCGTCGACCTCTGACGAGCGCGGGATCCGGTCGGATCATGGGGTTCGCGAAGGTTGACGACGCCATGATCCGGCCTGATTCGGCGACGGAGACTTATTCCAGGGCTGTGGGGGGTGGAGCGGTCGGTGGTGGGGCGGCGCTTGCGTCAGGGGGGGCAACCTGCGACACTGTTCTGCTGCGTGTGTGGGACCGACCCCATGAAGCTCATCAACCTCACCCCCGACCTGCCCGACGTGCTGCGAGCGCTGAGCGCCGCGCCCTGCTGGGCGGCTGAGCGGGGCTATGGCAGCTTCCTCACGTTTGACTTCGGCGCCCGCACGACGCGCGTCGGGCGATTGCGGACCTATGAGGTCGGCGAGGTTCACCTGTGGATCTATATGGCGGCGTGGAATCTGAAGGTGGACGGGCGCCGTGTGGGCTGGTGCAGCGCGCCTGAGAAGAAGGATGGGGCCCTTCAGAGGTTTATTGGCCGGACGATCACGGGCCTCTCTGAACATCCGGCGTGTCTGTATTTTAGCGGCGAAGGGGACGCCCGTATCACGCTGAACCCGCTGCCGGAGTACGAGGACGAGCACGAGCGCGATGGCGCGGGCGAGGAAGAGGAGGAGTCCCCGCTCTTTATGCTGTTCTTGCCCGGGAGACCTGTGGTGTCGGGAGTTTGGCGCTGAGGAGTGGCCGAGCCCCCTCCCCTCACAGCATCCCCACCCCACGAAACCACGCCATCGTCTCTAGCACCGCCGGCTCCAGGGGCCCGATCTGGTAGCCCAGCGCCGCCTCGGCCTTCTTCGACGAGAAGCGGAAGTCGGGGCAGAAGCCGTAGCCGACGGTAGAGGAGTTGATCAGGGGCTCGGCGTCCCGCAGGCGCTCCATCCAGTCGCCTGCCCAGCCGAGCGGCGCGCAGAGGGCGTAGGGCAGCTTAAACCGGGGCGCCTTCACGCCCAGCCACGCCGCGAACATCGGGAAGGCCTCTGTGTAGGATAGGTTGTGCCCGGCGAGGATGTAACGCTCACCGCGCTCGCCACGCTCGGCGGCCAGGATCATGCCCCGGGCCACGTCCCGCACGTCCACGAAGGAGTTTGTGCCCGGGGTGAGCGCGGGGATGGCGCCGCGATGCAGCTCAATGAGCACCCGGCCGCTCGACGGGCGGGCGTCGTAGGGGCCGAACATGTAGCCGGGGTTCACCACGACGACGTCCGCGCCCTCGGCGGCGGCGGCCAGGGCGCGCTCTTCGCCTTGGCGTTTGGTCACGGCGTAAGCGTCGCCTAAGCCGCGCTCGGGGAGGTTCCAGGTGCTCGTCTCATCGGCGGGCTCGGGGCCCGTGGCGAGGCCGATGGTGACTGTGCTGGAGGTGAAGATCATCCGCGCGCCGGCGGCCTGGCAGGCGCGCAGGGCCCGCTCGGCGCCCAACACGTTGGTGTCGTAGATGGACGGCGTCACCCTCTGGCGCACGGTCACCGCCGCGGCGTTGTGAAACACCCAGTCCGCGCCGTCAAACGCCCGGCGCAGGGCGGCCTCATCGGCGAGATCGGCCTCGGCCCAGGTGAGCTTGGCGTGGTCCAGGTGGGCCACCTTGCTGCCGGCCCGGCGGGTGCAGATCACCTCGTGGCCGGCCTCGCGGAGGGTCAGGGCGAGGTTGGCGCCCAAGAGGCCGCTGGCCCCGGTGACGACGGCGCGCATGGGGGCTCTCGTTAGGTGGAGGTGGGCTCAGGGGCCTCGGCGGCGTCGGACTGATCGCCGTGCAGTGCCTCACCGATGACGCGGAAGGCCACCTGGCCGAGATAGTCGTGGAGCGCGTCGCCGAGCGCGAGGTACGCGGGCCAGAGCGTCTGCTCCACCAGCCCCGGGGGCGCCATGACCATCACCGTGGTGTGCCGCTGGCGGGGACGCCGGTAGGGCTTGAGCCCGTGGCGCCGCAGCAAGGCCAAGAAAACCCTCCGACCTACGGTGTCGGGCAAGGAGAACTTGTACTCGTTCGGGTGCCCTGCGGCGGCGCGGGCGGCGGTCATGGCGGCGCCGGTGTGCTGGGTGTCGATCTGTTTGAGCTGCTGGATGAGCGCGCGCTCGTCTAAGGGGGGCATGGGGCTCCGATCGCACGAGGGGGGTTGAACAGAAGGACGAAGGCTCAGAGCCCCTCGTAGCCCGCGAGCTCCCAGCGCACACCGTCGATGGTGAGCAGGATCGGCCCGACCCCGGCGGCGAAGGCGTGCTCGCCCGCCCAGTCGCCCGACGCCACCTCCACCGTGGCCACGGCGGGGAAGCTGCCGTACCAGACCTCACGCGCGCCGACGCTGAGCACGGTGACGCCGTCTTGGGCCTCGCCCTCCTTCACCCGCTTGGGCAGGAGGAGCTGCTGGCCCACACGCAGGCCGTCGGACTTGGAGAGCGTCCACTCCCCCGCCGGG
>JAKLKE010000086.1 GCA_023150775.1 Myxococcota bacterium | reverse complement strand
CGCGCGCTGCACCTGGGGCGGCGGGGGCGGCGGGGCCACGGGCCGGGGAGGATCTGGGGCGCGCAGGGGCAGCTCGACGACGTCTACGGCGCTGCGGGGGCGCTGCCGGGGCTCGGGGGTGGGCGTCGCGGGCAGCTCAACACGCTCCCGGGGGAGCTCCAGGCGCTCACGCTGGGGCTTGGGGCGGTTGATCTCGGGGACGTTCACGACCTCGCGGCGGCGGCTCGTGGACCAGCTCTGATCGGTGAACGGGCTCGCGCTCTCGATGCGCGCGCGGCGTAAGGGCAAGAGCTTGGTGATCCAGTCCTCAACCTCACCCTCAAGCTCAGCCAGGGGCACGGCGCGCTCCACCAAGGCGGCGGGCTCACCCTCGGCGAGGAGCTGGACGACGAGGCCCTCGCGGTCGGCGGGCACGCGGCGGGAGGTGGTCAGCTCGCCCCAGCGCACGCTCGACTGGTAGAGCACCGAGGCGAGCCCGGCCATCACCTCGAGGATGCGGCCATGGTCGTCGGGGCCCCGGCCCAAGACGGCGATACGCTCGGGCATCCGGGCGTCGCTCTGGGGGATCCACTCGTGCTCGGGGTCGCTGATCGGCGCGACGGGCAAGGCCGCGTCGAAGCCGCTGAGGTAGTCGAGCCAGGCGGCGCGGGCCTCGCTCGGGGCCTCGGCGACCAGAAACCGCAGGTAAGCGTCCTCCAAGCCGCGCTCACCCGAGGGCGCGAAGGCCCCGGCGAGCTTGGACAAGGTGCGTAGGGTGTCGCCCAAGGCGGCGGGCTGGAGCTGCCGCTTCACCGTGAGCAGGCCGTGGCCGACCCGGGGCGGGGTGCCCTCTTCAGCGGGCACACGCAGGTGAATCGCCACACACAGCGCGCCTTGACCGGCCTGGAGGTTGGGGTCGGACTGGCTGAGGTTGGCGACGCTCAGCGCGGGTCGATCGGAGATCGTGACCCCCGCATAGACCTCCAGGAGCTCCTGCAAGTGGCGCAGGTGCTCGGAGTTGACGAGGATCGGCCTCCTCTCTGGTCGGCACAGCCAGCCCACCGCCTCATCGGACTGATCGCCGTGGAGGTAGTGGTGCCATGTCGCTTGATGCCCAGGGCTGTAAAGAACCTCCTGCATCGGCCCGCGCGCACCTTCTTGTTTGGGCCCGACCTGATCTCTGGTCGGCGGCCCATCGATGACCACGCTACCGCAGGCGCTGAGAGCCGTCAAGCGGCCCCCGTCTGGCCGGGGCGCCGCCAAGGAGCGATCTGGATCAGCCTCGCGGCGGTCAGGCCGCTGGTATACGCCAGCATCCTGCGCTATGGCGAGCTTGAAGGAGCCACCATGTCCCATCGCCCCCTGCCGTCGTCTCTCTCGGTCCTGCGCAACCCCGATCAAGAGGCCCTGCGCGCCTTGGCGCTGACGCACACTCCCGCCGTGGCGCGCTCGTCCACGGGCACGCTGAACAAGGTGAGCCGGAACAAGTCCCGCGTCGCCAAATACACCTACGTCATCGGCACGCCAGAGGACGCCGCGCGGCTCTCGGCCCAGCTCATCGACCCCGCCCGGGCCCAGGCGCTCATCGCGCGGCAAGCGGCGTTCTTGGAGTCCCGGGGGCAGGTGATCGAGGTGCAAGGTCGCCTGGGCATCGGGCCGCGGGCGGCGTCGGTGCAGTGGCTCTACAGCGTCGAGGCCGCGAACATCGCCGCGATGCAGCAGGTGTTGGCCTTCCCCGCCGAACAGCCCGGCGAGGCCTTCACCCCCGACTTTCGGGTGATCTACACCCCGGACTGCCCCGCCGAGGGAATGCCCGGTGAGCAGGCGATCATCGTCGATCTCGACGAGATGACCACCTACATCCTGGGCCCCGACTACTTCGGCGAGTCCAAGAAGGGCGCCTTGCGGATGCTCTGCGCCCAGGTCTACGCCAAGGGTGGCCTCGTGCTGCACGCCGGCGCGAAGCTCGTGCACGTCGGCGACCGCGACGTCACCATGACGATCATGGGCCTCTCCGGCACGGGCAAGACGACGACGACCTTCTCCAAACAAGGCAGCCTCACCCAGCCCGTTCAGGACGACATGGTCGCGCTGTGGCCCGCCGGTGAGCTCTCCGTCACCGAGAACGGCTGCTTCGCCAAGACCTTTGGCCTCTCTGAAGAGACCGAGCCCGTGATCTGGCGCGGCACCTTAGACCCCCGGGCCTGGACGGAGAACGTCTACCTCGACGAGCACGGCGTCGCCGACTTCTCCAAGGGCACGCTGAGCCCCCAAGATGTGGCCCGCCTCGCCGACGTGCTCATCGGCACCGGCGCTGACCCGGAGAAGGTCGCGGCCTACGCCTCCGGGGCGCACCCCCTCGACGAGCTGTTGGACGAGCGCGGCACGCCCCACGACGGCTGGGACTTCGTGAAGTGGACCGAGAACGGCCGCTCGATCATCCCCTTCGCCGCCGTGGATGACGCCGCCGACCTCACCCGCCTGCCCCCGGTGCGCAGCATGGGCATCCTCAACCGCGACGAGGGCGCCGACGCCGCCACCCCGGGCCTCGTGCGTTTCACCTCGCCGGAGCAGGCCGCCGGCTTCTTTATGCTCGGCGAGACGACGAAGACCTCCGCCGCGGGCAAAGAGACCGGCAAGACCCGCTCACCGTTCACCCAGCCGTTCTTCCCCTTGGCCCACGGGCTCCAGGCGCGGCGCTTCTCGGCCTTGGCCGAGACCATGCCCGGCGTCGATCTGTGGATGATGAACACCGGCTTCGTCGGCGGTGACGGCCGCTCGGTGAAGCAGGGTGTAGGCCTCAAGGTGAAGATCCACCACTCCAGCGCCATGCTGGAGGCGATGTTGGGCGGCCAGGTCAAGTGGGTGAAGGATCCCGACTTCGGCTACGAGGTCGTCGATGTGGACGCTCCCGAGAACGCCGCCTTGTTGGCCTTGGTGCCCGCGGAGATCCTCCAGCCCCGTCGCCTCTTCGCCGCCCAGGGCCGCGCTGGGGATCACGACGCCTGGGTGGCGCGGATGCGCCGGGAGCGCCGGGAGTTTTTGCTTCGTTTCGGCGTAGACGAGGCGATCATCACGGCCACCTGCGGCTGATCCGCCGCCACGCGGGATCCTCATGCTAAGCTCAAAGGAGTGTCCGGGCAGGGCGCTTGGAGTGACCATGTTGAGTTCTTTCACGAGCGTGGCGCGCTTGGCTCTGGTCGTGTGCCTCGGCCTCACGACCGCGTGTGGGCCGATCTACTTCGCCCATCCGCCCCCCGTCGCGGGCCCCCAGCTCGTCACGCCCCTGGACGTGGGGCAGGTCGGCGTGGGGATCACCGGCGTGAAGGCCACCCCCCAGGTTCAGTACTCAAGCCTCGGCTTGACGAACCCCCTGGGCGCCTACGCCGGGGTCGGCCTCACCCCCGACTTGGACTTACGCATCTCCGGTGGCAGCCAGCAGGAGGGCCCCTTGGGCGGGGCGAGCTTGGCCTGGACCTTCCAAGACAGCGGCTGGGCGCTCTTTCGGGCCACGGGCGGCTTGGGCGCGACGTACAGCCAGTCGGGCTACACCGAGCAGCACGAGGTCTTTGACGACGGCGCCTTGGTGGTCTACGACGACGGCCAGTCGGTCACCGTCAAGGAGCCGAAGACCTACAGCTACGCCACCTTGGCGCCTCATGTCGGCGTCGCGGCGGTGCTGTTCCCCGACAAGATGGTCATGGTGCCCGCCCAGCTCCGCCTGAGCCGCTCCAGCATCGTGCCCATCTCGGGGGGTGACCCAGAAGGCACGCCGCCGTGGTGGTGGGTCGAGGCGAGCCTCGGCGCGGCGATGGTGCTCGACCGCTCCGAGGTGAGCGTCGGCTTGACCTCAGGCCTCGCGCGGCTGGCCCCGGAGGTCTACATGCCCCAGCTCGGCGTGAGCGTGTCCGTGGGCGGCCGCAGCCCCACCCCCAAAGACTGGAGCCGCCGGGCCTTCGAGGGGCCGATCCCCTACGAGCCGGTGGATCCCACCTTGGCCACCTGGTCGCCGCCGGGGGAGGTCCCCGAGTCGTTGCCGACGGCGCTCCAGCAGCTCCTGCCCGTGTGGTTGCCCTGGAATGTTGAGCCGCCGGTCGTCGAAGAGGGCGAGATGCCCGAGTAGACCGATTGGTCTAACGTGCAGCGCGGCGCCAGAACGGGTCGGGAGCCGACCCCCGAGAGGATCGGCTCCCCGCGCGCTGTCTACCCTGTACCGTCTTGGTCACCCACCTTGGCCTCCTGGCCGTGGTGGGCGCGAGTCATCCTGAGGCTCATCCCGAGCCCACGCGCCTCTTCCTGAAGGCGCCTCGCCATCCTGGTGCCCGCCGCGTCCGGCGTCGGGCTCATCTTGATGTGCCTGGCGTCCTGCCGGGCGTCCCTGCGCCCCCACCGCGTCATCCTGAGCAGCGGCGGGGGTGAGGGGCGGTCCTTCCTGTAAAGCCCTCGCGTCCTGCGGGGGCCTCCTTCATGGACCGGCGAAGGGGGCGTACCGTCTTGGGCGCGGCCTCTTCACACCATCAGTTTAACAGTACCTGAACGGGTGTCCAGTCAGAGATCGCCCCCCGCGCGGACAAGTTCTGGCCCTTGACGGATCGGCCAACCCAGAGCAGCGCTGTGGCCGTTCGTCAGCCCGCGAAGGCGTAATAGAACAGGGCGAAGCACATCTCTTCGTCGCTGCCTTCGCCGAAGGTCACGTTCTGGGGGGGATCGTTGTACTGGTAGGGGCTCTCGGCGGAGTTGTCCCAGGTGCACTCGACGTTGAGGTTGTAGCCCTTCGGCCAGATGGCGGGCTCCTTAAACATGTAGGTCATCTGGGCGCCGAAGTCGTAGCCGCCGCCGATGAGGCAGACGTCCTCTTCGCCGCTCTTGCCGATCCAGCTCTGCATCGACTTGCCGAGGAGGTGCATGTGCGGGAAGACGCCGTAGACGGTGATGTCGGCCCACTCGTTGCGCATCTTGTCCGCGGCGCTGTAGGCGTTCTCCCCGGCGGTGATGTTGAAGTTGGTGGGGCCCACGGCGCTCATCTGGGCCTCGATCTCGACGCTGTCCGTGGTGCGCAGGCGGTAGCCCGACTGATCGCTGCCCGTCGGCGTGGAGGGATCGTCGTCGTAGTAGTGGTACTGGAGCACGAGCTGCTGGCCGGGCTCTACCTTGAGGCCGACACCCTCGGGGAACTCGACGGCCTCCATGCCCGGCGCCCAGGCGTGCAGGAGCATCCAGTCGGACTCGACGATGGGGTCGGGGCAGGGGAAGGACCGCTGCTTGCCGTCGGTGCCGTACTCGATGCCCGCGTCGCCGCCGTAGTCGATGGCCAGGAGCAGGTGGTGCACGGCCTGGCGGTTGTCGATGTCGACGTCTACGCCGGTGACGTAGCGGGTCTCGGTGAGGGGGTTGTCGAGCACAACACACCAATACTCGTTGCGGTCGGCGCCGACGCTGACCTCGTGGGACTCGAAGGGCGTGAGCGTGATGTCGGTGTCGTCGAGGCTCAGATCGGGCACGCTCAGGCCGGGGGTGCGATCCGCCTCGTCGCCGAGCGGCGCGTCAGCATCTACCCAGGCCTGAAACAAGGCCTTCTCGGCGTCGGTGAGGTGCAGGCGGTGGCTGCCTTCGTAGTCGCGGCAGCTCGGGTCGGCGGCGGGGTAAGGCATCTTCCCGGCCTGCACATAGACGTTCATCACGAAGGCGTTGGTCTTGGCGGTCTCGGGGTCGGTCCAGTCGCCGGGCCCCACGCCGCCGGGGGCGTGGCAAGATCCACACTTCTCGACGATCACGGGCTCCATGTCTTGGTAGTAGGTGACCGTCGCCGCCGTGGAGGTGTCGGTGGGGGCCTCTTTGCCGTCGCAGCCGAGGGTGGACAGGGTGAAGAGGGCGGGCAGAAGGGCAGGGTGACGCATGATTTTTTTGGCTCCAGAGCGGGCGGCGGACGGGTCGGCGTTCGGCGAAGTTGTGGGCTCGCCCGGTCAGACACCGCTGCGGGCCCAGATCGAAACCGCTAAGATGACGGCACTCCCGAAATGAACTCCATGGAGAGCCAAGATGTTGCTCCTCGCCCTGCTCGTTCCGTCCGTCGCGTTGGCGATTGATCCCGACACCTCAATCTACATCGCGTCTTATGACTACGCCTTTGACAACGTAGACGGCACCGCCGCCGTCGCCGCCAGCGCCCCGACGACGATCATCGCTGAGGCCGCCGCGGGCAGCATCGGCGGCGCCTTGGGCTGCCTCGCCCTCGACCCGATCAACAGCGTGCTCTATGGCCGCTCGACGAACAGCTCCAAGATCTACGCGTTCTCGGCGGTAGACCTCACCCGGCTCTCCACCTTGGACCTCACCTCGACGGCGGGCAACGGCGGCTGCTTGGAGATCGACCCCTTCCGCCGGGTGCTCATCTCCCACGAAGGGGACAGCACGATCCGCGCCTGGTCCATCGACTATGGCTCCACCTACGGCAAGGTGATCGCCAACGGCACGGCGATCAGCGGCTACGAAGGCACGGATCAGAACCAGCTCGCCCGCGATCCGATCCTGAACCTCTTGTACTCCGTGCCCAACGAGGGCGGTGACCGCACGATCCGCCTCTACGACCTCAGCGGGCTCTCGTTCCGCGCCTGGAGCTGGCCGACGCCGGTCTCTACCGGCGTGGCGACGAACTCGCAGGAGTCGATCACCCTGGACTACTGGAACGATCGCCTCTACGTCCAGGGCGGCGGCCTCAAGAACGGCGTCGTGCAGTATGACGTCAGCACCCGCGCCACCCCGAGCTCCTTGGGCAGCATCACCACCCGCGCGTCCACGTGGACGGGCAGCAACAACGGGATGCACTACGTCAACGACCTGCCCTCGGCCCTGCGCTACCTCGTCGAGACCGACTACACCGGCGACAAGGTCCACTTCTACAACCTCGACACCGCCGCGCGGTCTACGCTGACCCTCAACGCGCCCCTCGGCGTCGAGTTTTACCCCCTCGACCTCGACGAGAGCGACGACGACGGCGACGGGATCCTCGACTCGGTGGAGCTCGGCGCCAGCGGCATGTCCGCCTACAACGACGCCGACCCGAGCACCCAGACCGACCCGGATGTCGCCGACACCGACGGCGACGGCTTAGACGACGGCGAAGAGGACGCCGACCAGAACGGCCGCCTCGACGCCGGGGAGTCCGACCCCAACGACCTCGACACCGACGACGACGCCTTGGAGGACGGGGAGGAGGTGATCATCACCGGCACCGACCCAGCCTCCGCCGACACCGACAGCGACGGCTGCGATGATGGTGAGGAGGTGCTCACCTATGGCACCGACCCCCTGCTCTCTGACAGCGACGGCGACGGCCTCGGCGACTGCGATGAGCTCGGCGACGGCACCGACCCGTTAGACGCCGACACCGACGGCGACGGCCTCGATGACGGCGTCGAGGACGGCTTAGGCACCGACCCCAACGACGCCGAGGGCGACGCCGACGGCGACGGCCTCACCGACGCTGAAGAGGTGATCGTCACCGGCACCGACCCCAACGACGGCGACACCGACGACGACGGCCTAGGCGACAACGACGAGGTGGGCGCGGGCACCGACCCCTTGGAGGATGACACCGACGGCGACGGTCTCCTGGACCGCGACGAGGTAGACGGCGGCACCGACCCCTTAGACAGCGACACCGACAACGACGGCCTCACCGATGGCGAGGAGGTGCGCGGCGGCACGGACCCCTTGGACGCCGACACCGACGACGACGGCCTCCTCGACGGCGACGAGGTCAACAAGAGCGGCACCGACCCCACCGCCGCCGACACCGATGGAGACGGCCTCGATGACGGGGAAGAGCTCACGATCGGCACGGATCCGCTGGACGATGACACCGACGACGACGGCCTGAGCGACGGCGACGAGGTGGTCTACTCCACCGACCCGCTCAACGCCGACAGCGACTTTGACGGCCTGGGCGACGGCGACGAGGTGAACACCCACGGCACCGACCCGCTGGACGCCGACACCGACGACGACGCCCTCAACGACGGCGACGAGCTCACCGCCGGGACCGATCCCCTCGACACCGACACCGACGACGACGGCCTGAGCGACGGCGATGAGGTGAACACCCACGGCTCCGACCCCGTGGACGCCGACAGCGACGACGACGGCCTGAGCGACGGCGATGAGCTGGGCCGGGGCACCGACCCCCTGGACGCCGACACCGACGACGGCGGGCGCAGCGACGGCGACGAGGTGAACATCGACAACACCGACCCGCTCAACACCGCCGACGACCTCGCCGACACCGACGGCGACGGCGCCACGGACTACGCCGAGACGACGGACCTGGGCACCGACCCCAACGATCCCGACAGCGACGACGACGGCGCCTCCGATGGTGACGAGGCCTACGACCTGGGCACCGACCCCCTGAACCCCGACAGCGACGCCGACGGCCTCAACGACGGCGACGAGGTGAGCGCCGGGACGGATCCGCTCAACCCCGACAGCGACGCCGACGGCCTCAACGACGGCGACGAGGTGAGCGCTGGGACCGATCCCCTCGACGCTGACACCGACGACGGCGGCGTGAGCGACGGCGAAGAGGTGCAGAACGGCACCGATCCCCTCGACCCGGCCGACGACCTCGACGACGGCGACGACTCTGGCTTGATCGACAGCGGCATCGCCAAAGGTGGCGGAGGCTGCGACTGCGCCACGGCGGAGGGCCCCGATCCCGCCGCCGTCGCGCCGATCTTGGCCTTGGTCGGCCTCGCCCTGAGCCGCTGATCGACCAAACTGACCGCGAAAGCTGACCGACGAAGCGGCGGCGTTTACGCTACCCTGGGAGGATGCTGACCCCCGTCATCCTCCCGCTCCTCTCGGCGCTCCTCCCGGACGCCGCCGCCGCCTCGCCGGATCCCGCCGCCTTACGCGCCGCCTGGGCCGAGGTTGAGCCGAGCCTTCGCGCCAAGGGCCAGCTCGCCGTGCCCAGCTTCTCCGAGGCCGACTGGACGAAGATCGCCGAGGGCGACATCCTCAAACGTCGCCTGCCCAGCGCCGGGGCCATCGACGCCGCGCTGGGGGTCGGCTTTCTGCCCTACGGCATCGACGCCGTGTGGGTGGGCATCCTCGACGACGTTCACGACGATCTGGTCGAGGGCCTGAGCGAGACCTGGCTGCCGGGCACCACGCCCCACTCCAAGCGCCTCTACCAGCACCTCGACCTGCCCGCGCCCTTTGATGATCGCCACTGGGCGATTCGGGTGCAGAACACCCAGTCCCTCCACGCGGCGACGGCGGGCAAGGCCTGGGAGCGGGTGTGGGCCATCGATCCCGCCGGCCAAGGCGCGCTCAACGAGCTCCCCGCGACCTTCCTCGGCGCCCCCGACGCGCCAAACCCCGCCGAGGCCCTGTGGACCCCGGTGAACGAGGGCGGCTGGACGCTTGTGCCCGCCGCGGGCGGCGTCATCGTCGTCTACCAGGTGCGCACCGACATCGGCGGCAACATCCCCGATGAGCTGGTGCTCCAGTACGCGCTCTCCACCTTAGACGAGCTGATCGAGCACGTCGGTGAGCTCGCCGCCCGGGCCCCGAGCCACTACCGCGCGGGCCACTACGACATCGTCCGGCCCGACGGCGCCCGCGTCCCGGCCTGGTGAGCCCCTTCGGCGACCAGGGAATGACACCCCGCCCCGGCGCGCTTACGTTGCGGACGTCCCTCGGCGCCTAAGGAGGCCCCGCCATGCTCCGCCTGCTCCGCGACTGGGGTGTCTCCCTCGCCTTCGCCGTGCTCATCTACCTCGGCGTCGGCTGGCTGCGCGCGCCGAGCCTGCCCGATGAGGCGCCGGACTTCGCGCTCAAGACCCTGAGCGGTGAGCCCGTGAGCCTCTCGTCTCTGCGCGGAAAGACGGTGGTGCTCAACTTCTGGGCGACCTGGTGCGGCCCCTGCCGAACCGAGATCCCCTGGTTCTCCAAGTTCGCGACGGAGAACCCCGACATCGTCGTGCTGGGCATCGCCACCGACGGCACCGAGGATGAGCTCCGCGCCGCCGCGACCCAGCTCGGGATCACCTACCCCGTGCTGCGCGCCGACTCCGCCACCCAGCGCGCCTATGGGGTCAACACCATCCCCACCACCGTCGTCGTCGAGCCCGACGGCTCTGTCGGCACAGTACATGTCGGTTTGATGACGGGGATCCAGCTTGAGCTCGCGACTCGCCCCGCCAGCGCCCTCTTTGGGCGATAATGATAAGCGCGCCCTGGAGTCCCCAAGCGTGAGCCTCTCCCCCGCCCAGCTCCTCCGACGATTCCCCCGGTTGTTCCCCTCTGGTCAAGAGGAGGACGCGAACAAGCTGCTGCGCCTGCTCAACCCGTTGCGCCTCCCCGCCGGAGAGGTGCTCATCGAGCGAGGCGATCTCAGCACGTCGCTCTATCTTCTGGCCTCGGGTGAGCTGGAGACCGACCTCACGGAGTCTGGACAGCGCCTCATCTTGGGCCAGGTGAAGCCCGGGAGCTGGGTCGGCGAGCTGGCGCTCATCAGCCCAGGCACCGCCGCCGCGCGCATTCGCACCGTGAAAGACAGCACGCTCTTGGTGCTGAGCCACGACGCGTTCTCCGCCTTGCGGCTGGAGCACCCCCACGTCGCCAGCGGCATGTTGCACACGCTCATGCTCACCCTCGTCGAGCGCCTGCGCAGCTCGAACGCCCGGGTGATCCGGCGCCTCGACTCGACGACGCTGCAGCTCACACGCCCCGAGGCCGATGACGCCCAGGGGATCCTATGACCCCGAGCCGCCCATGAGCCTTTTGCACACCCTGGGCAACGCCCCAGAGTTCAAGAACCTCAGCGCCAACGAGCTCGAAGGCGTCGAGGCGGCGATGACCGTGCGGGTGTACCGCGACGGCCACGTCTTCATCCGTGAAGGAGAGCCCGGCGACTCGTTGTTCCTCATCATCGAGGGGGAGGTCATCGCCACCCGCCGAGCCAAAGACGGCAGCGCGACCTTGCTCGCGCGGATGGCCTCGGGGGATCTCTTCGGCCTGCTCGCGCTCATCGACGAGGGCCCCCGCAGCGCGAGCTGCACGGCCTTGGGGGAGGTGGTCGTCGCCAGCCTGCCGCGCCGCCGCTTTGAGCAGCTCTACAACTCCCAAGCGCCCGCGGCCTACACCTTCCAGTACATGATCGCGCGGCAGCTCGTGCGTGACGTGCGCGCCACGAACGAGGCGCTCATCCGCCAGATGCTCGACCACACCGAGTCGGAGGTCCACGCGGCCCTCCAGCACGTCAGCGTCGAGTTCCGCCCGTCTCGGGGCGGCGAAGAGATCGGAGACGACGAGTCCACCCAGTGAGTGCGCACAGAGCGCCCCCCGGAGCCCCCATGCACCGCGCGTTGTTCGCGCTCCCCGTCCTCGCCGCCCTCACCGCCTGCACAGGCGTCGGTGATAAGGACGGCAGGCCCTCCAAAGACTCGGTCGTGACCGAAGGACCGCTGACCACCCTGCGTGGCTCGATCCTCTCCAACCAGAGCGGTCGTGTCTTGGTGCCGATCGAGCTGACCGGCGATGAGGTCAGCTTCATGGTCACCGCCAAGACCGACGACACTTACATCTCCTTGGAGGCGATCCTCGACGAGAACGGAGATGAGGTCGTCAACTGGAAAGACTGGCTGAACTCCAAGAGCACACAGTCGCTCACCAGCGCCTTCTACATCTACGGCTACGACAGCGTCGTGAACTGGCCCGTGCGCTCAGAGGACCGCTCCTTGAGCGCGGGCACCTGGACGGCGCGATTCACGACGGTGGACGAGGACTACCGTTACGTCGAGGACGTGTTTGTTGACTACACCGTGCAGACCAAGACCGACCACGATCTCGAGTCGGGCGTGGTCAAGGTGCGCCTGGTGTGGGCTGAAGGCCTCGACACCCGCAACGATCTGCAAGAGGCCGTCGCTGGCGCCTTGGTGCGTTGGTCGGAGATCTGGGCCGCCGCGGGCCTCACCGTCGAGTTCACCGAGGTCAGCTCCGATCTTGACCCCGAGCTGAACGTGGACAGCGTCGCGCCGTTCCCCAACGACGCCGTGGACTACGGCGGCGCCGATGATGACGTCACCCTCGTGATCGGCGAGACGATCAACGACGTGCGTGGGCTCTACGGCCAGTCCGGCGGCCTCCCCGGCACCCTCGTCTCCACGGCGAACGCGGCGGTGTACGTCTCTTGGCTCACCAACGCCGGTCGTGACGGTGAGTTTGAAGAGTTTGAGGTGCTGCTGCTCGGCGAGACGATGGCGCACGAGGTCGGGCATTACCTCGGTCTGTTCCACCCCGTCGAGGCGTCGTATGACTACTACGACGCGCTGGACGACACCGTAGAGTGCACGAGCTACAGCAAGTGTGAGTCTCAGCTCGGCGAGAACCTGATGTTCCCTTACCCTCTGTGCTCCTTCACCGACTGTGAGCCCCAGGGCAACCTGACCGTCGATCAGCGCGCGGTCATGAACCTTTACACTGGCGCCCTCTGAGGCGCTACGAGATGAGGCTTCCCGACATGCTCACTCTGTCTCTTCTGCTGCTCTCCTTCGCCTGCGGCGGCCGCAAGTCCGAGCCCGTAGACGCCCCGGCCACCCCTGATGGCGCGCCCACCCTGCCCGTCGAGGGGCAGCCCGGCCCGACGATCAACCCCACCGAGAGCCAAGCCGCCGTTCACAAGGCGCTCTCTGTGCGGGATCCCGAGCCCGACTGCGCCGACGTCTCCGCGCTCACCCCCGAGCCCGTCGCTGACCTGATCTTCGTGGCCAACCACGCCGATCAGCCGCCTTGGGCGTCTACCCGGGCCGCGCGCTGTCTGGCCTTGGGCCACGGTGAGGCCGCCAAGGCCGAGCTGATCGCCTGGATGGGTGATCCATCGGCGAAGGGCCTCGCGCTGATGCTGCTCGCCGAGCTCGATCAGCTCCCCGAGCCTCTGGCGATGGAGCTCGCCCAGGCCGCCCTCGCCGGGCCCCTGGCGGATGAGGCCCGGCCCCGCATCGCCAAGGTTGAGAACGCCAACGTGCGCGCCTTGGCGTTGTAGGAGGGCGGGAGGATGCGCGGCCCAGCCTCGGTCGTGCTCCTCGCTGTGTGGCTACTCGGCGGTTGTGACACGGTCAAACGTGCCAGGAACGCCGAGGCGGCTGCGTTCAACTGTGTGGAGATCGCGGAGCTCTCGTATGAGCTCTGTGAACCCGATGATCCCACGACGGTGCGTGTGTTCTGTGGTTGGACACGCAGGGCCCCGCCTATTGGCCTTCAGCCCAATTACGCTATGTACTATGCCGAGCCGGCGGAGGCCCTGTGGTCCTGCGACGCGGCCTTGGAAGTCGCGATCAAAGAGTGCGAGCGTGGATCCACGGCCAACGGGTACACCAACATCGGCACACCGACGTTCAATGGCGACTACTGCTCGCCCGAGATGGACCCGCTGGTCGAGCCCGACTGTTTCACTTGGTTTATCTGCGAGTGACCTCAGCCCCCGTCCCACAGCGCCTCAGCGCCTAAACACGGGGCCTCCAAGCTGAGCGTGACGTCGGCCTCCGTCGCCGGGAACGGCAGCGCCTCGCCCAACCCGGCAGGCTCGTCCGTCACCCCGGGGGCGCAGTGCAGCCCGTCGCCGTCGAGGTCCATCCAGGCATACAGCGTGAGGCCCTCCACCCCATCCAGAGGCACGAGCAGAGTCGTCGAGACGACACCCGGGCCGTCCGCGGCGAAGTCCTCAAACGGCAGCAGAGGCACCCGCAGCTCCCCTTCGCCCGACCAGGTGTGGTTCCACTCGCCATAAACCGGCGCGGACAGGCCCTCCGGCGCGATCAGCTCCGTGGTGACGGTGACCTCCACCCACTGGGTGCGACTGTTCACGCAGCCGAGGAGCGGGGAGAGGCTGAGCAGCAGCAGGGGTAAACGGCTCACTTCCAGCCCCCGACGATGAGGTTGATGTGGGCGCCCGGCAACGAGAAGCCCGGCGGATCAAACCAGGGCACGTCCAGCCCGGCGGAGACGGCGAAGCCCGGGCACACCCCGACGCCGACATCAAACGAGGCCACGGGGCTCCAGGCGATGGACCGGCTGCGCTCGACGATATCACCCTCTGCCGTCTGTATCTCTTGAACGTCGGTGAGCAGCACATGCCGAGAGCTGAGCGTGAGCGCGGGGACGATCCGACCGTGGCCACGGGCGAGGCGCAGCGTCGTCTGGGAGGCCGGGCCACGGCGGCTGAGGTCGCCGCTGCGGATCGTGCCGCCCACGAGGATCTCACCGCTGAGCACGACCCGGTGTGTGTCCACCCAACGTCTGGAGACGCCGCCCAAGGCCCAGGTGTCGGTGAACAAGGCCGAGTTGACCGAGCCTACGGCGTTGAGCCCCATCCACGGCAAGGCCACCTGGCCCCGGGCGCCGAAGAACGGGAAGCCGGTCTCCAGCGAGACGGCCCAGTCGCCCACCTCTGAGGCCCCGGCCAAGGCGTCGAGGTGGGGATCTGGCGGGCCCATGGGCCGGGGATCGGGGTTTGGCGGCGGGCGCTCCGCGAGGGCGGGGGCCGAGACGGCGACGACGAGGAGCAGAGAGAGCGGGCTCACAGGGGGGCTGGCTCCACGCCGAACACGGCGGCGAAGTTGAGGGAGAGCACGGCGCGGGCCTCCTCTGCGGTGTACCCGGCGCCCTCCATGGCGGCGAGGGACCGCTCAAGGTACTCGGCGACGAAGCCGGGGCTCTGTGGGCCATCGCTGCCATACACCACACGGTCGAGCACGCCCGCGCCCTTCATGGCGGAGTAGGCCGTGAGCAGGTTCGCGCCCGTTGGGTCGGACCCGGCGCTGCCCAAGGCGCTGGGCTCTAACCAGACGTTCTCATACCGCGCGGCCAGCTCGACGCAGGTGTCTAAGGCCCCGACCTCTTTGTTGATGAAGTCGTAGCCGAGGTGGCCCAAGATGAACTGCGCGTCGGGATACGCGGCGATGATCGGCTCAAAATAGGCCGGATCGGTGTAGGCCGCGTCTTGGGCGGTGTTGGGGAAGGGGCTTGAGCCCGTGTGCAGGTACACCGGCTTGCCCGTGGCGGCGGCGAGGGACCACAAGGCGTCGAAGCGGGGGTCGTCCAGGCGCACATGCTGGTGGGCGTGGGCGAGCTTGATGCCGATGAAGCCCGGCTTCTCTAAGGTCGCCGCCAGGTCCGCGAGCTGGGCCTCGGCGTTGTTGTTCCAGTCGTCGAGCCGCAGGGAGCCCAGGCCAAACAGACGCTCGGGATCCACGAGCACCTGCTCGGCGACGTACTCGTTCGTGGCCACGCCGACGGTGCGCGGCGCGTAGACCGCGAACAAGGCGCCCTGAATCACCCCAGCCTCGTCAAGCTGCTCCAGCACGCCCTCGGCGTTCAGCGAACCTTCAGCCGTAGACTCGGCGATGAGGCCGAGCGGCGCCGGGAAACGGCTGGCCAAGAAGCGGCGTGTGGACTCGGGGATGAGGTTCCACTCGCCTTGGTGGAGGTGCATGTCGACGACGGGCAGGCGCTCGCCGCCGAACGACACGCCGTACACGGGGGCCTCCTCAGCGCAGCCGAGGAGCAGGGTCAGAAGCGGGGTGATCATGCGCTCCACCATAGCGCGGAGGCCGCCGGGTCACCGCCCGCCGCCGAGGAAATTGACGACAAGGCGGGCGCCGCCTCATGTGGGCTGCTTGGCCTTCCAGGCCGCGTACTCCACCTTCATGCACGTCCCGCAGGGTCGAAAGCCGCAGGCGATGGCGGTGGCTTCGTCCTTAAAGAAGACGCGGTTCTTCTTGTAGGTGAGGCCGCCGTTCTTACCCAGGGCGCGAAGGGCGGCGGCGCAGTCCATACGCCCGTAGATTTTGCCGCCTTTGTGGCCTCCAAGCGCCCCCGGCGTCTCCGAGGGCACAGGGCCTTGGGGGGTGAGCAGGGTGTACATCTTCTTCATCGGGGCTCCTTTGGGTGTTCGGCGGGCGGTCGCTCTGCGCAGGCGCCAGCACAAGGGGGGTGTATCCGAAGATCAGGCCATAAAATGTCCGTCCTCATGTGCGGGCCGTGAATCTCAGGCACGAAGGCCCCCACCGAGGCGATCCCAACGCCCTGACCGATTTTTTTGAGGGGCGCCCCGTGCGTTCGCCGCCTCACCGTTGAAGCCCCTTGAAGCCCGATGAAACGTCTCGAAATGACGGGTTGACCGCTCATTCTGATAGAGTCCTGACCGAGTCGTCCTCACGTCGTCGGTCCACCAGGAGCCCATATGTCCACCATCCCGAGCCTCCCGCAGCACGACAACGGCGCCCAACAGCAGGAGCGCAAAAAAGAGCTCGCCCAGGCCCAGCAGCAGTACGTCTACGACCACGACAGCCGCATCGCGCCGCTGCCGACCGTGGTGAGCGTGCCCAAAGAGGCCAACTTCCGGCCGGTGTGGGTGGTGGGCGTCATCGCCGCGGTGACGCCGCTCCTCGCGAACGTGCTCGCCGAGGGCTCTCGCCTCTTCGCGAACGGGAAGGCCACCGAGTCCGGCGCCGAGCACGGCATGACGGACGCCGAGGTTCGCGGCGCCGAGCGTGCCTTCGCCGCCTTGGTCGCCCACCACAAGGCCCTCTCCGCCCACCACGCCGAGCTCTCTTCGCCCCCTTCGCCCCAGGCGCCCGCCCCGGAGGAGGCCGCGAGTGAACACCACGGCCTCCGTGGCCTCGTGGATCGGGTCGAGGACGTCGTCGAGGGGGTCGTCCAGAAGGTGCTGCACCCGCTAAAGACCGTCGAGTCGATGGTCGAGGCCGCCCTGCGTGAGCTTGAGGAGCTCATCAAGACCGTGCTGAGTGAGGCCTTCCGCCTGCTCCTTCGTTACCTCGGTCTGTATGGGGTCGCCTCCAGTATGCAGGCGTTTGACGATCTCTTCCGCCTGCTCGCGCTGCCGCCGCTCTCCGCGGGCTGGGACGACGACATGCAGCTCGCCCGGATGCGTGTGGCCGGCCCCAACCCCCTGATGATTCAGCGCCTCACCGCCCCCGACGCTCGCTTCCCGGTGACCGACGCCATGTGGAAGGCCGTGTTCGGCGACGACGACTCCTTCGACGCCGCCATCGCCGAGGGCCGGGCCTACCTCACCGACTACAAAGACCTCGACGGCGCCCCCAACGGCAGCACCCCGGTGCAGAAGTTCAGCGCCGCGCCCTTGGCGCTGTTTGGTGTACCGCCCGTCGGCGCCCCTGACCGCGCCCTGCGCGCCGTGGCCATCCAGTGTGGTCAAACGCCGGGCCACAGCACGCCGATCTTCACCCCCCGAGACGGCGGCGCCTGGCGTGTGGCCAAGCTCTGTGTGCAGGTCGCCGATGGCAACATGCACGAGCTCGTGGCGCACCTCGGCCACACCCACCTCGTCCTGCAGCCCTTCGCCATCGCGACGCCGCGCACCTTGCCGCCCCAGCACCCCTTAAACGTGCTGCTGAGCCCCCACCTCCTCGGCACCCTGCCGATCAACCAGGCCGCCGTCTCTACGCTCATCGCCCCCGGCGGCGCCGTCGATAAGCTCCTCGCCTCGACCATCGAATTTGACGGCGGCCTCGCCGTGCGCTCGGTACAGACCTACGACTTCACCAAACAGCTCCCCAACAA
>JAKLKE010000085.1 GCA_023150775.1 Myxococcota bacterium | reverse complement strand
GCCGAGGAGACGCTCAGCCCCACCGCCGGATCGAAGATCTGCACCGCCCCGTAGCCCTCAATAAAGCCCGGGACCCCCACGGCGAGGCGGTTGCCGGCGCTTCCGGGGAGCCAGGCCACCGCGGCGCCAAACTGAACCTCGACGCCGCCGTGGGCGATGGTGAAGTCGGCGTCGGCCGCGCCTCTGCCCGACTCCAAGGGGCCGTAGAGCCCATACACCGCGCCGCCGGGCGCCGCGTTCGGGGCGCCGACGAGCAGGTCCGCCACGCCGTCGCTGTTGAAGTCGGCGGAGAGATCGAAGGCCGCGCCGAGCTGATCTTTGTTGTTCACCCCAGAGATCGCCGCCAAGGAGCCCGAGGCCAGCTCACCAAGGGGCAGACACGGCAGGCCGTCGCAGTCGTTGTCGAGGCCGTCGCCGCAGATCTCTTGTTGGTCGGGGTTTACCGCGTCGTTGTCGTCGTCGCAGTCCAGAGCGGTGGCGACGTACCCTTCGGGGGGCTCACAGCCCTCGGTCAGGGGGGCCTCTGGGTCGCCCTCGCCGTCGCCGTCGTCGTCGCGGTAGAACGTGCGGGTGGTGACCGTGGGGTCACGGTCGTCGCAGTCGGTGCCGCCCTCGTAGCCGAAGACCACGGCCCCGTCGTCATCCCAGTCGATGCGGTCGAGGTGCTCGTCCTTCGAGATCCAGACGCAGCCCGAGACCCCAGCCAAGGTGAAGAGCGCGGAGCGGCGAAGCAGAGCGGGCAGAGTAGTCACCTGGAGACCCCAAGAGCACGGATCTTACGCACTATAGCCGAGGCGCGCGGAGACGCCTCACGAAGCGCTGCAGAGGTACTGCCGCTCTTTGCAGCGCACCCGCACCGTCGCGCCCAGGCGCACAGTGACCGAGCCCGCGGGGTAGCTCTGGCTGCCCCAGGTGGCCTCGATGGAGTACTCCCCTGGGGGCAGGTCGCCGGGCGGGAAGGCCTTGCCGCCGCCCAAGAAGCGCACAGAGGAGGCGTCGCCCTCGACGATCACCCGGCCGGTCTTCTTTCTGGGAGCCTGGACCTCAACGGGCGGCGGGGTGACCTCGACGGGGGGGTTGGGCGTCGCGCCTTCTACGCCTGGGGGCGGGCTCGTGACGCCGCCTTCTGGGGTGGGCGGCGTCTCGCCGACGCCGGGCCCAACGGGCGGATCGACAGGAGGCGGCTCCACCGGCGGCGGGGTGACCTCGACGGGCTGCCCAGGCTCAACGGCGGGGCCCACCGGGCTGGGGTCGCCGAAGAGGACCGGCCTCAAGAAGAAGAGCACGACCACCAACAACAACACCAGCAGGGCCACGAGGGGCCAACGGCGCCGCGTCGGGGCCTCGTCGTCGGCTGTGGGCGGCAAGAACCGCAGGGGCGGCGCGTCGTCGGGCAGGTCGGAGGGGTTGTTGGGAGAGACGAGGCCGACGAAGGCGCGGCTGTTGGGGTTCGTCTCGTCGGGGTTCTCTAGGGTGGGGTCGAAGGACGGCGCGGAGCCGCCTGCGCCCATCTGAGGCGGCGCGTCCGACACATCGGAGAACGCCGCGGCCAGCTCGCCGTCGGGCACCATCGTCTCGGAGAAGCGCGGGTTCGCCACGCCGCCGCCGCCGACGCCCGTGGGCCGCGCTGGGGGCGGCTTGGCCACGAGGTTCGGCCGACCCAAAGACGGCGTGTCCGGCGGGTCTACGGGCGTCGTCTCCCGCAGCTCCACCAGGGCGCTGATGAAGTGCTGAACCGTCTCGTAGCGGTCGTTCCGGCTGTACTGCGTCGACTTGACGAGCACCGGCATGAGGCACTCGTGGATGCCCTCCATCACCGCCGGATCTTTCTCGGCGGCGAAGAGGTCCATCGGCGTGCGGCCGGTGACCAGGTAATAGAGCGTCGCGCCCAAGGAGTACACGTCGGCGCGGGCGTCGACCTTCTTGGCGTCGGCGCGCTGCTCTGGGGCCATATACGCCCAGGTGCCGAACACCGCGCCGGTGCGGGTGAGGTGCTCGTTGTCGTCCTCAACCCGGGCGATGCCGAAGTCGGTGACGCGGCAGAGGCCTTCGGCGGTGATGAGCACGTTGTGGGGCTTGATGTCGCGGTGAACGATGCGCCGGGCGTGGGCGGCGGAGACGCCCTCGCAGGTCTGGATCATCGCGTCTACGGCGAGGCGCGGCGGCATGGGGCCGTGCTGCTTGACCCAGTCCACCAAGGTGCCGCCGTCGACGAGCTCCATGACGATGTAGGGCGAGCCCCCGGCGCGACCGACGTCATAGACCCGCACGATGTGCCGGTGCTCCAGAGACGCCATCGTGCGCGCCTCGGCCTCAAAACGGTCCCGCAAGGAGGGGCGGTTGCTGTACTGCGGCGCGAGCACCTTCACCGCGCGCCAAACCTGGAGGCGCTGGTCGAAGGCCTTGAACACCGTGGCCATGCCGCCTACACCCAGTGGCTCCACCAGGGTGTAACGACCGTCTGCGATGCTCTGAGGAAACGACATAGTCCGGCTGAGCCTACCACTGCCCGACGAAGAATGCGCCCACCCCGAGGGTGGCCGCGGCGGCACCGACCCCCCAAGTGGCCACGGTGAGGCCGTTCGTGGTGGCGCGAAGGGCGTCGAGGTTGGCGTCTGGGGGATCAACCTCGTGGTAACGATTGGCGCTCACGGCGGCCAAGGCGTAGAGCCCGCCCGCCGCGACGGCGGCGCCGCCCGCGCTCAAGAGCAAGGTGCGGTTGGGCGGGGTCTGAAACTTGAGCTCGAAGGTGTCCGGGCTCAGGCGGCCCTCGACCTGGGCGTAGTCCGGCATCGGCGCGCCGGGGAGCAGGTAGGTCGTGGAGAGCACGCGGCCCTCTTGATCAAAGACCTGCACGATCGTGGGCCAGGTGGACGGGCGCTCGTCGCCTTCGCGGCCATCGAAGGTGAGCCGACCTTTGGCCTCGGGCACGGTCACGCGCTCGTCGCGGCCGAGATCGACGCTGGCGTAGACGTCGCGGAGCGGGTGCCCCTGGGGGACGAGCGTCAGCGGCAGCACATAGGCGGGCTCGATGGCGCGGGCGGCGGCGTAGGCCAAGGCCGCGCCGTCAAGCTCACGATCTAAGAAGCTCTGGAGGCCCACGAAGCGGTGAATGCTCGCCGCCAAGGTGCGGGAGATGGGCTCGTTCAGGCAGGGGATGCCGTTCTGCACCGTCTGCCCCGCCACGGAGAGCGCGACGTCGTCCAGCGCCACATAGGCGGCCTCAGCGTCCTCAAGGGCGCGCTGGAGATCGATGGTGGTGACCGGCGCTGCGCAGTCTGCAGCCCGGGCCACCTCGACCGAGAGCGTCACCCACAACAAGAGCGGCGCGATCATGGGCTGGAGACTCCTTCCGAACGAGCAGCTATACCAAGCGGGCCGCGCGCTGCCCACCCACTATCGCCTCTGGCCTTGAGGTGAGGCGTTGGCGCCTCCAAGCGGCGGCCCCCCGGCGCCTCCTTGCCCGCCGGGCGGAGGCCCCCCAGGGCCTTGGCCGGGCTTCGGCCCCTGACCGGGCGGGCCTTGACCCTTGTTGGGGCCCTCCGGGATCTCAAACAGCCCGCCGCCGGGGCTGCCCATGCCCGCGCTCGACTCCCGCTTCATCGCGGCCACGGCGACATGAAGCTCGGTGACGGCCTCTTGAACGCTGCGGGCGGAGAGCGTCGTGCGGCTCGGGTCGTAACGAACGTCCTTGGCGTCGGCGATCCCGCCGTCGTGAAGCTCGGCGACGAGCAGCTCCACCCGGGCGAGGCGCTGCTCCAGATCCGAGAGGCGGCGGTCCATGGCCTCGGCGCGAGCGCGATCCTCCTCTTCAGCGGCGCTCGGCGCGACGGTCTCCGACGCGGCGCTCGTGGCCTCGGCTTGGGGGTCTACTTCTCCGCCACACGCCAGCGCCAAGAGCCAAAACGGCATCGGGACCTCCTGTCTTGGGGCGATTCTACCACCATCCCAATCGGCGCGGCGCCTTGACGCCCGGGGGCGGGTGAATAGAAGCCATCGCCCTCCATCCCTGTCCCTGGAGCCTGTTCGAATGATCGAGGTAAGGGGTCTTACACGATACTACGGCGACCACCCCGCGGCGGTCGACCTCTCCTTCACCATCTCTTCCAACGAGGTGGTCGGGTTTCTAGGCCTCAACGGCGCTGGAAAATCGACCACGCTCAAGATCCTCGCGGGGCTTCTGTTGCCCAGCGCGGGCAGCGTGCGCATCGGCGGGGTTGACCTGCTTGAGGCGCCCGACAGCATCCGCGCGCGCATCGGGTTTCTGCCTGAAGAGCCGCCTCTTTACCGCGACATGCGGGTGTCCGACTTCATCCAGTATGTCGGGCAGCTCAAGGGGATGCCCAAGGCTGAAGTCCTCGCGCGCCTGCCGGGTGTGCTCAAGCAGTGCAACATCGCCGATGTCGCCGACCGCGTGATCTCCGAGCTGTCCTTGGGGTACCGCAAGCGCGTCGGCATCGCCCAGGCGATCATCCACAAGCCCCAGCTCGTCATCCTCGATGAGCCGATCTCGGGCCTGGATCCTCGCCAGATCCGCGAGATGCGCGATCTGATCGTCGGCCTCAAGCGCGACAGCACCGTGCTCGTCTCCTCCCACATCCTCCCTGAGATCTCCCAGACCTGCGACCGCATCCTCGTGCTCGCTGGTGGGCGCCTCGTCGCTGAGGGCACTGAAGAGGAGCTCGCGTCGCACATGACCAGCTCCAACCGGGTGCAGGTCTCGGTGCGGGGCAGCGCGGACGCCGTCAAGGCGGCCCTCGGCGCGCTCACTTGGGTCACCCAGGTGGATGTTCACGCGCAGCACGGCGACGTCGTGAGCTTCAACGCCACCCTCGACGGCGACCGCCGCGAAGAGCTGGCGGCGGCGCTCATCAAGGCTGGGCTCGGGCTCCGTCGCCTCGACGCGGCGAGCGGCGAGCTGGAGGAGATCTTCCTCAATCTCACCAAGGAGGCGCGCGCATGAGCGGCCTGCTGCTGGTCGCCCGCCGAGAGCTGGGCGCGTATCTCAACTCCCTCTGGGGTTACCTCGTCGCCGCGATCATGCTCGTGATCGACGGCCTCTTGTTCAACGCCTTCGCGTTGGGCAAGACCGCGCGGTACAGCTCCGACGTGCTGGAGGACTTCTTCTACTTCTCCTTCGGCACGACGGTCATCACCGCGGTCTTGCTCACCATGCGGCTTCTGGCGGAGGAGCGGCAGACGGGCACCATCGTGCTCGTGGACTCCTCGCCGCTCTCTGACTGGCAGATCGTCGGCGGTAAGTTCCTCTCGGCCCTGGTGTTTCTGGGCGGGGTGACCTTCATCTCCCTCTACATGCCGGCCTTGATCTTCGTGAACGGCAAGGTCTCTGTGGCCCACATCGCCTCGGGCTACCTCGGGCTGATGCTCGTGGCCTCGGCGACCACCGCCATCGGCACCTTCGGCTCGGCCGTCGCCAAGAGCCAGCTCGTCGCGGCCGTCATCTCCGGCGTCATCGTCGTGCTCGCGCTCATCTCGTGGCTGCTCGCCAAGGTGACCGACCCGCCGCTCGCCGAGATGTTCTCGTACATGAGCCTGTTTGAGCGGCACTTCCAGCCCTTCCAGCGCGGGCGGATCAACACCGAGGACGTGGTGTTTTACCTCTCGATCACCTTCGTCTTCCTCCTGATGTCAACCCGCGTGCTCTCCGCGAGGAGGTGGCGATGAGCCCCGCAGTCTGGACTTACCTCTTGGGCATGGCCGCGCTCCTCGTCGGCCAGCGCCTCGCCGGGGGCGAAGGCACCGTCGGCAACGGCGCCACGGCCGTCGGCGCCCTGCTCATCTTCTCCGCCACCGCGCTGCGCGCCCGCATGATCGGCGCCTCGGTGAACGACAGCCAGCGCCACGCCCACCGCAAGGCCTTGGGCCTCACCCTGGCGGGCGTCGCCTCGGTGGTGGTCTATGCGCTCTCGACGGAGACCTTCGCCAGCGGCCTGGGCCTCGACGAGGAGGGCCTCAAACGTTTCACCGTGTCGTTCTCTGCGGTCTGGCCGATCCTCTGGCTCGCCGCGACGGGGCCCTTGATCCTGGTGGACTTGGCGATCCAAGACACCCCCAAGCTCGTGCAGCCCGTGCGTATTCGCCAGGCCATCGACAACGGCCTCATCGCCGCCTTGGGCCTCGCCTTGGTGTTCCCGCTGAACTACCTCGCGACGCAACACAACAAACGCTGGGACTTCGCCTACTTCAAGACGACGTCTCCGGGCGACTCCACCCGCGCCATCGTCGAGAGCCTCTCCGAGCCCGTCGTTGTGCGGGTGTTTTTGCCCACGGCCTCTGAAGTGGCCGCCGAGGTGATGCCCTACTTCCAGTCCATCGCCGGGGGCAACCTCACCGTGGAGCTGGTGGACCACGCCGCCGAGCCCGAGCTCGCCAAGCGCCTCAAGGTGCGCGACAACGGCAACATCGCCATCACCCTCAAGGACGGCCAAGAGGGCGAGACGACGAAGTCCTGGAAGCTCGGCGCGGACATGGACGCGGCCAAACGCAACCTGCGCAAGCTCGACGAGGAGTTCCGCAAGAAGCTCCTGGAGATCGTGAAGGCCAAACGCAACGTGTACTTCACCGTCGGCCACGACGAGCTGAGCTGGAAGGGCGGCGATCTGCCCGACGACAAGCTCTCGGGCCTGCGTGAGCTGCTGGGCTTGATGAACCTCACGCCCAAAGAGCTCGGCCTCGCCGAAGGGCTCGCCGTAGAGGTGCCCGAGGACGCGGGCGTGGTGTTCATCGTCGGCCCCAAGGAGCCGTTTTTGCCCGAGGAGATCGCCTCGCTCAACAGCTTCATGGACCGCGGCGGCGCGCTCTTCATCGCCCTTGAGCCCGACGGCGAGCCCCTGAACGAGCTGCTGGCGCCGCTCGGCCTCAAGCGCGCCGAGGGCCGCCTGGCCACGGAGCAGGTGGTGCTGCGCCGCAGCGGCGACAAGCTCGACCGCATCAACCTCGTCTCCAACCGCTACTCCTCTCACGACAGCTCCACGAACCTCTCCCGCTACGCCAAGAACCTCCCGCTGTTTCTGTCGGGGGTCGGCGCGCTGGACGAGGTGCCCGGCGGCAAAGGCAAGGTCACCGTCACCGTGCGGTCGCTGGACGAGACCTGGGCCGACCTGGACGGCGACTTAGAGCTGAGCGAGACCGCCGGGGAGTCCAAGGCCTCTCGCTCCATCGCCGCGGCGGTGAGCGGCGCGGCCACGGCGGCGGAGCCCGTCGAGGGGGACGACAAGGCCTCGGAGTTCCGGGCTTTGGTGGTCGCCGACGCCACGGCGCTCGCGGATCTCACCTTGTCCAACAAGGCCAACCAGGTGCTCGTCGTAGACGGCGTGGCCTGGCTGATCGGCGAGGCCGCCCTGGGCGGCAGCGTCGAGAACGAAGAGGACGTCAAGATCGAGCACACCCAAGAGGACCAGTCGCTCTGGTTCTACAGCACCATCGTCGCGGTCCCCGCCATCGTCGTGCTGCTCGGGTTGCTGCGCGTGCGGATGCGCCGCGCGAAGGGAGGTGTCGCGTGAGCAAACAAGCCATCCTGTACGGCGTGCTGCTGTCGTTGTCCCTCGTCGGCTCCTTCTGGACCTGGACCCACCCCGACACCCCGCTCGCGGGGGAAGAGGTGATGGTGCTGGACGCCAAGGCTGAAGACATCACGACGATCCTCTGGGACAGCGAGAAGCTCGACCTGCGGCTCACCGTGAGCGAAGACGGCGCTGGGCGTTACCTGCTCGTGAAGTCCACCGAACAAAAACGCCGCCTCAAGCCCCAGAGCGAAGAGCTCCCCGCGCCCATCGAGACGCCAACGCCCACCACGGAGATGCCCCCCGCCGAAGACCCGGCGAAGCCTGAGGAGGACCGCTTCGAGACCTATGAGGAGGTCAAGGAGTTCAAGGCGGGCAAGGCTGGGGATGAGCTGCTCACCGCGCTCTCGCCGATGATCGCCAAGCGCTCATTGTCGAACCTGCCCGATGAGAAGCTCGCGCCCCTGGGCCTCGCCGAGCCCGAGGCCACCCTCACCATCCAGCGCGCCGGCAAGCCCGATCGCGTGTTTGAGGTGGGCGGCGAGGCCTTCGGCACCCGCGACCGTTACCTGCGCGAGAAAGAGACCGGCACGATCTACCTCGTCAAAGAGGACCTCATCCGGCCGCTCAAGCACGGCACGACGCGCCTGCCCGACCGTGAGCTCCTCGGCGTCGAGATGAAAGACCTGGCGAAGGTCACGGTGAAGGACGCCACGGGCGCGGAGCGCAGCTTCGAGCACCGCAACCGCGTCGATGAGAAGGCCGCCTATTGGGGCGCGGTCGGTGAGGAGGGCTCCCTGGAGCCCGCGAAGACCTGGGTGGAGGCCCTGCTCAAGCTCAAGTCCACCTCGTTTGTGGCCCCGGAGGACACGCCGACGACCACGACGGTGATGGCCACGATCACCACAGAAGACGCCAAGGGCCAGAAGGTCACCTTGGAGCTGATCAAAGGCACGGGCGCGGACGGAAAAGAGTCTTGGTACGCCAAGTCTACCCACACCCGCCTGCTCGTGAAGATGTCCAGCGCCCAGACCGGGGATCTGGTGGCCGACATCCCCACGGTGATGGGCGCCCAGGCCCAATAGGCCAGCGCCGGTCGCCGCGAAGGCAAGAACGCCCGCAGAGTGAAGGCTCTGCGGGCGTTTTTTGTGCTCGGACTACAGCTGTGGCCGTCCAAGTTGGGCTTAGATCGCGCCGAAGGGCGCCCTCTGGTTGGGCTCGTCGAGCCGACGCATGGGGGCTCATGCTGAGGTGAGATGGGTCCGACCAGAGGGTGCCCAGCAAGCGAGATGAGCTCAACTTGGACGGCCACCGCTGTATGCTTAGCGGTAGGTAGACCAGGCGGTCTGCATCCGGCTGGTCTGCCCCGCGCTGAACGTGTTCATGCACGAGTCGTCGGTGTAGTCCATGAAGTTGGTGATGGGGTCTACGCCGCCGCCGCGGCAGGAGTCGCGGCCCGTGGGGCAGCCGTAGTTCGCGGACTTCTCGGGCTCGGTGTCGCTGACCGAGTCGCCAGCGCCTTTGCAGCCGCCTTGGAAGGTGTGGTAGAGGCCCATCCAGTGACCGACCTCGTGGGTGGCGGTGTCGCCGAGGTTGTACGGGGCCGCGCTGCCGCCGGGCACGGAGCTGTACAGCAGCACCACGCCGTCGTCTTTGGGGTTTGAGCTGTAGGAGGTGGGGAAGGTCGCCCAGCCGAGCAGGCCGCCGCCGGGGTTGGCGGTGTAGATGTTGAGATCGGCGCTGCCACCCTGGCGCAGCGTGGTCTTGACGGTGCGCTCGGTGGTGCTGCCGTAGCCCATGGCGAACCACGTGGCGTTGTCGGTGTAGTCCGTCGAGACGAGGTTGAACGTGAAGCCGGTGCTGGCGTAGGCCGCGCTGAGCACGCTCATCTGGTCAGCGACCTGGGTGGCGGTGAGCTTGCCCGTAGAGCCGCTGTGGATGACGTGGAAGTACACGTTGATCGTGCTGCCGGAGGCGGGCGGGGCGATCATGCCAGCCTCTTCGAGGGCGCTGAGCTCCTCCTCGATGAGCGCGGCCTCCTCGTCGGTCATCTCAAACGCGCAGCGGCGTCCGCTGTTGACGAAGTCCTCCTGGCTGTTCCAGGTCACGCCCTCAAACACGAAGGGCTGGTGCTCGGCGCTGGGGAGGACGGACGAGCCGCTCTCACGCTCCCCTTCTTCCGAGGATTCGAAGCTCTGGCCGGGCTCCTCCCCTTCATACGAGTCCACGCCCTGGGGGGCGCAGGCGGTGAAGAACAGGGGGAGAAGCGCGAGAGTGACGAGGCGCATTGGTTGGCTCCGTTGTGGGGGGTGGTCGTCGGGGTCCAGCAGACCGTAGCGCCACCTTCACAAGAAAGAGCCCTGAAACTCTTACAACTGTGTTTCAGCGCGCGAGGCCAGCGTCGTGGATGCCGCTCACGACGACGGCTCAAGACCGCCGACGCGAGCGCCTCCACTCCATGACCGGACACCCCCTGGCGCCGATCCGATCACCCGACCTAAACGCCCGGCGAGCGTCGGCCCTGGTCCCGCTGGCGCTCGGCGAGCCGCCGCGCCCAGACCCCGCCCAGACAGGCCGCCATGACCTCCGGGTGCAGCAGGTTCATCAGCGCCACGACCGCCAGGGGCAGGGTGAGGCAGCCGAACACCGTGGCCGCCGCCGCCGCCGTGGCCGTCGCCCAGCCGCCGACGCTGCCGGGGCTTAGGGTGAGCGCGCCGGCCGCGGAGAAGCCCGCCATGCCGAGCAAGGTGGCCCGGCTCAGCCAAGGATCGGGGCCGCCCTCGACCGGGGCGTCGAGGAGCACGCTCACGATGAGCAGCAAGACCCACCACACCGTCGCCCACACCAAGGCGCGGCGGGCGCGGCGGAGTCGGTCGGTCAGCACACCCGGCGCCGAGGGCGCGCCTTGGGGCTCAGAGGGCTTCATCAGCGACGGCGACCACGACCACGGTGATGTTGTCGTCTCCGCCGCGGCGCAGGGCCTCATCGACGAGGGCCTGGGCGAGATCCTCGGCGGCGTGGGCGCGGCAGACGGCCTCGATCTCTTTGTCCTCAAGAGGATCCGTGAGGCCATCGGAACACAACACGAACACGTCGCCGGGCTCCACAGCGCGGGTGGAGGTGTCGGGATCCACCGGGCCATGAAAGCCGACGCTCTTCGTGAGGATGTTCTTGTGGGGCACGATCCGCGCGAGCTCCGGCGTGAGGCGCCCCGCGTCCACCTCTTGCTGCACGACCGTGTGATCCCGGGTGAGGCGGAAGATGCGGTCGTTGCGGAAGAGGTAGGCCCGGCTGTCGCCGACGTGGGCGAGGTGGGCCTGGTCGCCGTCTACGGCGAGCACGACGAGGGTGGTGCCCATGCCGGCGTAGCGGGGAGACCGCTCGATCTCTTGGCGAATGCGCACGGAGGATTGGTTCATCGCGTAGCGCAGGCGCTCACGCAGGGCGTCCGAGGTGTCGCCCACCTCCGAGGCCAGGACCGTCTCGTCGGGATCCTTGACCCCGAGGAGGATCTCTCGCACCGTGGCGATGGCGATGCTCGACGCCACCTCGCCCGCCGCGTGCCCGCCCATGCCGTCGGCGACGGCGAAGACGCCGTGGTCGATCTCCGTGAGCCAGGCGTCCTCGTTCTGCTCTCTTACGGGGCCAACATCCGTGGCCGCGAACGCTTCGATGGTGTTTTCATGGCGGCGCCGCACTGCGTTGTCCTGCTCAGATCGGTGAAGGTAGGCTATGAGCTTATCGTAAAGTGACATCTCTCGGGCGGGCTTGCGGCGTACTCTCACGCGCTCCGCCAAGCCCAAGGCGACGACGACACGATAAACCTCGAAGAGTCCGCCTCAATGACCTCCCTCCTGGATCGCCGTTGACCCTCAGCTCGGAGAGCGCAGAGATCCCCATCGGCGCCGTCGTGGGGCGTTATCGCACGCTGCGCGCGCTCGGGCGCGGCGGCATGGCGACGGTCATCGAGGTGGAGCATCTGGACACGGGCGAGCTGCGCGCGCTCAAGCTCTTGCGTGGGGACCTTGAGGATCGTGAGGTCGAGGAGCGATTTCGTGCCGAGTTTAAGGCGCTCTCCTCCTTGGACCACCCGAACGTTCTGAAGGTGTTTGACGCCGGGGTCTACGACGGCCGCGCGTGGTTTGTCATGGAGCGCCTCACCGGCCAAGACCTCCGCGAGGCCATCGAGGACTGGCGGCAGCTCCCCCCCGCCGAGCGGTTTGTGCTCGCGGAGGCCGTGCTCACCGACGTCGCCGAGGCCTTGGCCTACATCCACGAGCGGGGCCTCGTTCACCGGGACATCACCCCGGGCAACATCCGCATCACTGAAGGCGGCGCGGCGAAGCTCATGGACTTCGGCGTGGTGCACCTGCCCGGCGCCGAGCTGACGACCGTAGGCGAGATGGTGGGCACCGTCGCGTACATCGCCCCGGAGCAGATCAGCCACGAGATCAACGGCGGGCGTGTGGACGGCCGCGCGGATCTCTACGCCCTGGGCGCCGTGCTCTACCACATGCTGACCGGGCGGCGCCCTTTTCAGGCGACGACGGTGCCTGGGCTCTTGGAGAAGCACCTCTCGACGGCGCCAAAGCCGCCCCGAGAGCTCGTGCCGACCGTCCCCGCCCACCTCAACGACATCTGCCTGCGGCTCTTAGAGAAAGATCCCAACCGGCGGTATGGCTCGGCGCGGCACCTGCTCGACGTGCTGCGGGCGAAGGGCCCTCGTCGGCTCTCGCTCAAAGGGTTCCCCAGCCGCACCGCCGGGCGCACCGCTGAGCTCGCGCGGCTTCGGGGCCTGGTCTCGGGCCTCACGACGAGCGGACGCGGCGCGGCGGTGCTCCTTGAGGGGCCCTCGGGCCTCGGCAAGTCTCGACTCCTGCGTGAGCTGGTCGTCATGGCGCGAGACGAGGGCCTGCGTGTCGTCGGCGCGATCTGCCCGGCGAACATGGCGCCGTATGGCGGCCTGCGCGCCTTGCTCTCGGCCTTGGAGGCCGCCGGGCACATCCTGCCGCCTACGCTGCAGCAGCTCCGGCTCGGCGAGGGTGACCTTGAGCCTTACCCCGTCATGGCCGCCACCCGCGAGCTCCTGTCGTCCTTGGGGCCGACGGTGGTGCTGCTCGACGACCTGCACCACGCCGACCGCGGCACGCTCAAGGTGCTGGAGTTTTTGCTGCGAAACCACCTGCAGCTCCAGGCCGAGCCGCTCTTGTTCGGCTTCGCCCGGCAGCCGCCCACCGCCGCAGACCCCCTTGAGACCTGGCTCAACGACGGCGCCGCGCCCCTGGTCGAGCGTGTTGAGCTGGGCCCGATCTCGATCATCGCCGTCGAGGAGCTCCTCGCGCAGCTCTTGGGCGACGCGCCGCTGCTCATCGCCTTGGCCCAGCGCCTCCACCAAGAGGGCGAGGGCAGCCCCCACCTCATCAGCGAGATGATCCGGGGCTTGGCCGAAGAGGGCGTGATCTTTGATGAGGGCGGGCGCTGGCGCCTGGGCCTCGACGAGCGCGCCGTCTCCCACACGCCCTTGCCTGTGCCCGGCAGCATCCGCGAGGCCCTCAAAGAGCGCCTGCGCGGCCTCAAGCCCGAGGTCTTGCGGGTGGCGGCGCTCGTCGCCTTGTGCCCCCATGAGGTCACCCCCGACGTGATCTTAGAGGCCACGGGCGGCGACGAGCACGCGCTGGACGACGCCTTGGAGGAGCTGACCGAGCGCGGCGTGCTGCGGGTGCGGCAGGTCGGCCAAGAGGAGCTCTTGGAGCTCTCCCAGGCCCGAATTCGCGACGTGCTCGTGGACTCCGTGCCCGCCGGGGACCGCGCGGCCCTGCACCGTCGCCTCGGCGGGGCCCTGGAGCGGCTCTACCGCCAGCGCGTCTCCTCCGTCGTCGAGACCCTCGCCTGGCACTTTGAGCGCGGCGAGCTGCCCGCGAAGGCTTACCCCTACCTCGTCAAGGCCGGCGTGCGGCTCTTAGAGCGCAGCTTCGTCTCTGAAGCGCTCACCTTCTTCAACCGCGCTTTGGCCTTAGAGCCCGCCGCGCGAGAGCTGTTGATCTTGGAGGAGGCCGACCGCCAGCTCGCCGAGCTGCGCATTCAGCGGGGCCTCTCCTTGTTTCATCTCGGGAGCTGGGCTGAGGCCCACGAGGACTGGACCCTCGCGGACAGCCTCGCCATCGCCATCGGCGACGACCGCCTGCGCGCCCGCACCCTGAACCACCTCGGCCGCGACTCGCTGCGTGAGCACCGCATCGACGAGGCTGAAGAGCGGCTCTCCCAGGCCCTGCAGCTCGCCAACCGCCTCGGCGACCACAGCCTGCGCGCCGATCCGCTCTATGGCCTGGGCACCGTGCGCTGGTACCGCGCCGACATGGACGGGGCGCGAAACTTCTGGCTGGAGTGCCTCACCGTCGGCGGCACCGTGCGCAACGACGAGGCCATGGGCCACGGCTACAACGGCCTGGGCCTCGTCGCCTTCTGCCGGGGGCAGGCCGCCGAGGCCCGCAAGTACCTGGAGCAGTCCGCCCAGGTCTTCGAGAAGCTCGGGAAGTTGGGCCCTTTGGCGGTGGTGCGGGTCAACCTGGTCGAGCTGGCCCACGTCATGGGCAACCTGCGCAAAGGCCAGCAGATCGCCGAGCGCACCATCAGCCAGGCCCGCGAGATCAACCAACCTTACGGCGTGGCCTTGGGCCTACGGTTTCGTTCGTTGATCCTGCAGGACGTCGGGCGGCTCATCGAGGCCGACGACAACGCTGAAGAGGCCCTGCGCCTCTGCCGCACCCTCGACAACCACGAGGAGGAGCTCGCGGTCTACGTGTTTCAGGCGCGCATCGCCGTCGCCCGCCGCGACACGGCCCGGCTCACGGCGATCCTCGACGCCGCCGACCCCCTCTCCCTCAAGTTTGACAGCGAGGGCTTTCGGCCGCTCTTGCGCGCCTGGCGGGCCTGGCTCGTGGCCACGGATGGGGACGTGGCCGCCTGCCGCGCGCTCATCGCCGAGGCCGACCAGCTCGTCAGCCGCCCCTGGCCGCACCAGCGCTGTCGCCTCGATCTGGTGATCGCGCGCTCTCTGGCCGAGGCCGGGCTCCTGCCTGAGGCCGCCGTCCGGGCCGAGGCGGCGCTGAGAGGCGCGGACGAGTGTGGCTTTCGGCTGTACTCTCTGAAGGCCCACGCCCTGCTCGCGAAGGTGAGCGAGGGCCGGGAGAAGCTCGACCAACACCGTCGTCTCGGAACCAACCTCGCCCGCTCCCTCGCCGCGAACCTCAACCAAGAGGACGCTGAGGGGTTCTTGGGGCTGTACGGGGCCGCGCGGCAGAGCGCGCTCTAAGCCATGAACCCGAACGACACCCCGTCCCCCTCCCCGCACATCGGCCCCTGGCGCCTGCACGAGCAGCTCGGCGCGGGCGGCCTGGCCACGGTCTGGCGGGCGACAAACCAGGCCGGGCAGGTCGCGGCGCTCAAGCTCATGCACATCGACGGCCTCGATGACGAGCAGCTCACCCGCGCCCAACGTGAGCTCGCCGTGCTCGGGGGCCTGCACCACCCAAACATCGTGTCTCTGCTCGACTCCGGGGTGTGGCAAGGTCGGCCCTGGCTGGCCTTGGAGCTCGTCGAGGGCCCCGATCTGGAGGAGCTGCTGCGGCAGTGGGCCGAGCGTCCGCCCAAAGATCGCGCCGCCGAGGCCACCCGCATCGTGCGCGCCTTGGCCTCGGCCTTGGCCCATGTGCACCGCCAAGGGGTCACCCACCGCGACATCAAGCCCTCCAACATCCTCATCGCCGCCGACGGCGACCCCAAGCTGGCCGACTTCGGCTCGGTGAAGGCGCCTGAGGCCTTCGCCACCCACCTCACCATGGCGGGGCGCATCGTCGGCACCGTCGCGTTCATGGCGCCGGAGCAGATCACCGGGGAGCCCGTAGACGCCCGCACCGACCTCTACGCCTTGGGCGCGGTGCTCTACCTCCTGCTCACCGGCCGCCGCCCGGTCATCGCCGAGAGCATCGCCGGGTACCTCACCAAACACCTGCTCGAAGACCCGCCGCCCCCGGTGGAGCTGGTGCCCGAGCTGCCCTTACACCTGAGCCGCGTCGCGATGCGGCTCTTGCGCAAAGACCCAAACCTTCGATTCCCCTCGGCCGACGCGCTCATCGAGGCCTTAGACGCCCACGGCGCCCGGCGCACCCTGCTTCATGGGCGCCGTGAGGCCCTCGCCCGGGCTGAAGAGGCCCTCGCGCGCCTCGCCCAAGGCCAGAGCGGCGCCTTGCCCGTCGTGGGGCCCCCGGGCAGCGGCCGCAGCGCCCTGCTCACGGAGATCGGCGCCCGCGCCCATGACGACGACCTCCCCGTGGCCGCGGTCTCGCTGAACGACGAGGGCGGCCCGTCCGCGGTGGAGGCCCTGCACCAGCTCCTGCGCGGCGGGGGCCACGGCGTGCTGATGGTGGACGACCTCGACGCGGCGAGCCCCGGCGCCGTGCGTGCCCTCGGCGAGGCTCTGCGCCAGCTCCCGCCAAAGTCCGCTTTGTTGCTCGTCTACAGCGTCCGGGGCGACCCGACGGCCCCGGCGAGCACGCTCTCGCTGCTCCACCACCTGAGCCTACACACCACCCCCGACGCTGAAGGTGGCGCGCTCATCCTTGGCCCTCTGGAGGAGGCGGCCTTGGTGGCGATCTGCCGAGATCTAGAGCTGCCCGGCGCCGTCGCGGCCGCCATGGGCCGCCGCCTCGCCAGCTCCGAGGCCACCCCCGCCGAGGCCATCGAGCAGCTTCAGGCCTTGGAGGAGCAGGGCTGGATCACCCGAGACGCCGCCGGGCTCAAGCGCCTCGCCGTGCCCATGGAGCGGCTTCGTGAGGGCCCGCTTCCCCTGCCCGCCCGCAGCCGCGCCCGCGCCATCGAGCGCATCAAGCGCCTCACCATGCACGAGCGGGCGATGGTCGAGGCCTTGGCGGTGCTGGGGGTGGAGGCCGAACGATCTTTGGTGGAGGGCCTCAGCGACGCCCAGAGCCCCGCCGGGGAGTCCGAGCTGATCGAGGTGCGCGTAGAGCCGCTCCACGAGGTGCTGCGCCTGCGTCAGCCCGAGCTTCGCGACGTGATCTTGGCGCTCATCGAGCCCAGCCGCCGCGCCGTGCTCCACGAGCGCGCAGCCCGAGCGCTCTTGGCCCGCCACCAGCGCCGCCGGGCGTCCATCGCCGCCGTGGCCGCCGAGCACCTCACCCTCGCCGGTCGCGACGCCGAGGCCTGGCCGCTGTGGGTCACCGCCGCCCAGCGCGCCGCCCGCCAAGGCGACATGAAGGAGGCCCTCGCCGCCGCCCAGCGCGCCGTGACCCAGTCCGAGCGCGCCGATGAGGGCGAGCGCGCCTTTCCCATGCGCCAGCAGGCCCTCGCCGTGGCCGGAGAGGCGCTCCTCGCCCTGCGGCGCTCTGAAGAGGCCCGGGACACCTTCCAGCGCGCCCTCGATCTGGTCCCCGGCGGGCCGCTCCGCGCCGAGCTCAGCGCGCGCCTAGGCATGGCGCTCGGCGATCTCGGCGACGCCCGGGCGGCTTTGCCCCTCTTGGAGGGCGCGCTCACGAGCCTCGACGTGGGCTCTCCGGTGCGTTTCCCCACCCTGCGCGCCGTCGCCGACGCCCAGCTCGCCCTCGGCCAGATCACCCGGGCCCGGGCCACCTGGGAGGACGCCTTAACCGCCGCCCGCCGTGAACAATCGCCCCTGCGCGAGGGCTCGGCGCTCTTGGGCTTGGGGGAGCTGGAGATGGTGCTGGGCCACCACGACGAGGCGGCGACGGCGCTGCGGCAGGCCGAACGTATCTTACGCATCGAGGGCAGCCCGCGCCCCCTGGCCTTGGCCCTGTGCCTGCTCGCTGAGCTGGGGCTCCGCGCCGAGCGCCACGGCAGCGCCGAGGGCCGCGCCGCCGAGGCCGTGCACCTCGCCCGAGAGCACAGCATGCCCGACGTGCTGGGCCAGGCCCTCGTCTACCAGGCCACGGCCCTGCACCGCCTCAACGAGTCGCCCCGCGCCCGGGAGCTCGTGAGCGAGGCCTTGGCCACGGAGGTCTCCCGCGAGGACCTCCCCGACCGCCCCCTCGCGCTCTTGCGGGAGCTGGCGGGCAAGCTGCTCGGCGCCGAGGTCGT
>JAKLKE010000084.1:14418-17705 GCA_023150775.1 Myxococcota bacterium | reverse complement strand
GGCTCCAGCCCACGAAGGTGGGGGCGCCGCTGGCCTCCTCAGCGGGGGCGCGGTGGTGACAGGCGGGCGCGAAGAAGAGCAGCAGGAGGGCGGTCATCGCCGAAGTGTACACCGCCGGGTGTATGCTGGGCCCGATGCGCCCCCACCAGAAGCTCCGCCGCGACGCGCTGATGTACCTGAGCCGCGCGCTCAACCGCTCCCTGGCGCCGCCGGACTGGGTGAGCGTGAACCTCACCCTGCAGTGCAACCTCAAGTGTGTGATGTGCACGACCTGCTACGACGTGCCCGACGAGCTGAGCCTCGCCGAGATCAAGGGCATCTTGGACCAGGTGGCGCTGTGGGGCGTGCGCATCTTTAACCCGCTGGGCGGCGAGCCCTTTATGCGTGGTGATCTGGAGGAGATCCTCGCCCACGCCATCCAGAAAGACTTCGCGATCACGCTCACCACAAACGGCACGCTCATCAACCGCCGCCGGGCGGAGATGTTGGCCACCTTGCCACCTTCAGCCCTGCACCTCAACGTGAGCATCGACGGGCCCGAGGCCGTCCACGACCGAATTCGCGGCGAGGGCATGTTCCGCCGGGCGATGTTGGGCGTCGAGCGCCTACGCGCCGCCGATGAGGCCGCGGGGAACGACCGCCGCAAGATCTTGGCGAACGCCATCTTACACAGACAGAACGTCCGGGCCTTCCCCCAGCTCCTCGACAGCCTGGCCGAGCGGGGCTTTGACGGCGTCCAGGTGCTCAACCTGTTCCGCACCGGCGAGCAGATCCCTGAAGAGAGCGCGGGGCTGTGGTTCACCCCCGAGCACCTGCCCGCCCTGGAGGAGACGGTCGCCGAGCTGCGCCGACGCCGCCTCACACAGACCGACGCCGGGTTTCGTATCCTGAACGATCCCGAGGAGTTGGCGCTCATCCCCGGCTATTATCGCGACGGCGTCAAACCGCTGGACGCCCCCTGCTGGGCGGGCTGGAAAGAGCTGTACATCAACTCAGACGGCAAGGCCATCATGTGTGACGGCCAGCTCGACTTCTTAAACGGAGAGATCGGCGACGTGCGGCGACAGACCCTACGACAGATCTGGGACAGCCCCACCCTCAAGGCCCGGCGAGAGGTGGTCAAACGCTGCACGACGCCTTGTGTGCAGAGCTGCTACCTGCGCCGAGACTCCGACTCCGCCCGGGCCTTGGGCCGTGTGGCCTGGAGCCTCGCCACGGAGGAGGTCAAACGCCAGCTCCAGAAGCTCAGACCGGGCAAAGGCCAGCGCATCGACGGCGGCGTGTTGACCTTGGAGCTCTCCGATGTGGCGCCTTGGCCCTCACCGTTTGATCCGGCGAGCCGCGCACGTTTTGATCAGTTTGTCGCGCCCTGCCCGGCCCCCATCACCGACTGTTTTGAGGAGCCGACCCGCTGGGGTGAGTACCGCGATCTGGGCTATCTCAACTTTGGTCGGGGGTTTATGGGTTTTGAGGTGCTGCGCGCTGTGCTTGAAGACCTGCGCGCCGCCCGGCTGACCTTCCCGACGCTGCGCCTCTCTTGGCGTGGAGAGCCGCTCACCCACCCCGAGATTGAGCCGATCCTGCGGTTTGTGCTCCATGAGATCCGCGAGCACGGCACCTTTGAGCGCCTGGAGCTGACGACGGATGCTCGCCTGCTCACCCCCAACCTCACTCAGATCATCGCCGAGCACGGGGAGATCCCCCAGCGAACCATCCTGCACGGCGACGGCTTCGCGCCCTATGAGGACGCCGTAGAGCGGAACGTGCAGCGCCTCCTCGACGCCCGCGGCCAGGCCACGGAGGTGGTCGTGAGCTGGTTTGTGTCAGAAGAGCTCGACCCCTACGCTCTGATTGAGCCCTGGCGCCCACGTCTGCGTTCGCCATGGCTCGCCTTGGGCCGACCGAAGCCGCGCGGGGATGGCCTGTGGTTTCGCCGCACAGACCCCAAGGGCGCGGTGGCGACGGCCCAAGCCCGGGCTCGACTGCGCGAACTGGCCGAGGTCTTGGGGGCCGAGGCCGAGCCCGGGGATGAGCCCCTGCCGCCGCGCTGCCCCGGCCCCTTCGCCACGCCAACGATCTCCTGGGAGGGCAAGATCACCCTCTGCCCCTCCGACGCCACCCTGCAGAACCGTGTGGGGGAGGTGACCACGGCCTCGCTCTCCCAGCTCTGGACCCAGGACGGGGCCCTGGCGCGGCTGCGCCAAGACGTGCGAGGCCGGGGCACGCCGGATCGGCCTCTGTGCCAGGGCTGCCTGTTTGTGGGCTCGCCGAACTATCAGCGGGAAGGGGGGTGAGCGCCGGGTCAAAGTCCCGCCCCTTCGCCCCCACAATCCGCTATGCTGGCGCCTCACCCTTCCGGGCCGCCGCGCCCGCCGTCGAGGCCTCATGCGCTGGGACATCGCCCCGAACATCGCCTGTGAGCTGTTCACGTTCACCGGGCTCAACATCTCTGGCCGACGTAGCCACATCCAGGTGTTCCCCTCAGGCGTCGAGGGGGATGTAGACGGGGCGGAGGTGCGCTCGTTGTACATTGTCTGCCCGCCGGGGTTGCGCTTTATCTTCAAGACCTCGGCCTCGGACGAGCGCTGGCAAGAGATGCCGTGGCGGGTGGTGGACGTTCACGCCGGTCGTGGCACTCCCCAGCCCGGCGGGCGCCTGGAGGTCAACATCCCCGATCTGGACCTCTACACCGAGGCCGACGCCCTGCGCGTTGACCCCGACCTGCCGGCGACCTACGCCCACGTCGAGCGTATCGAGGACGGCGTGGGCTGGACCTTCGGGTATCGCGGCGCGCTCAAGCTCAAGGGCAACCTGCGGGCGATCCGCATTGAGCGTCTGCCCAAAGCCGCGAAGTAAGCCGTGGAGGATCCCTTCCGGCTTGGGCTCCTGCTCGGCAACATGTATAGTCGTGACGTCATGGAGGGCCCCGCGCGGCCCCTGGAGGCCCGCTTGCGCTGGGACATCGCCGAGAGCATCACCTGCGACATCATCACCTTCTCCGGGATCAACCTCTCGGGCAAACGCACCCACATCAAGGTGTTCCCCAGCGGCGTCAAAGGGGACGTGGAGGGCCACGACGTGCAGTCCGTCGTGGTCATCGCGCCCTTGAACACCCGGGTGATCTTCAAGACCTCCGCCGCTGAGGAGGGCTGGGAGGACATGCCCTGGCGCACGGTGGACATGATCCCCGGCAAGGTGCGGGCGAACAAGGCGGGCAAACCGGCGGTGAACATCCCCGATCTCGACGCCTACAACGAGCCCGACGCCCAGCGAGTCGACCCCGACCT
>JAKLKE010000084.1:7851-14408 GCA_023150775.1 Myxococcota bacterium | reverse complement strand
GCCCACGTCGAGCGCATCGAGGACGGCAAAGGCTGGACCTTCGGGCACCGCGGCGCGCTCAAGCTCAAGGGCAACATCCGCGCCGTGCGTATCGAGAAGCTGCCCGCCAAGGGCTGAGCTGGGGTGTGCGTTGTCGAGCTTGACGATGATCCCGGCCCCGCCCCTCCTGCGGATCGGCGCCCGTCTGATCGAGGGCGTCGTGCTGCTCGCCATCGTGACGCTCACCTTCGGCGCCTGCGCCGTGGCGAGCGACGCGGCGCGCACCGAACAAGAGGCGTGGATGCCCTTCTTGTTGTCGGTCACCGTCGTCCCGGCCATCGTCAGCCTCGTTCACCTCGTGCTCACGGCGAGCGCCGGCGGCAGCTTGGGCAAGCGGATCTTGGGCCTGCGGGTGTGCACCTTGGATGGCCAGCCCGCGCCGCTCTGGCGCCTGCTCCTGCGTGAGCTGCTGTTCTTTTTTGGGCTCAGCGTCACGGTCATCCCCGTGATCGACCTCGTCTTGGCCTTTGTGCGCCCCGACACCCGGGGCCTCAGCGACCTCCTCTTGGGCACCCAGATCATGAAGGTCTCGGCGGTCCAGAGCGCGCCGTGAACCCCTACGCGCCGCCACGCGCCGCTGAGCCGGAGGAGGGGCAGGCCGAACGATCGAGCCAGCCGGCGTCGATCCTGCTGCGCCTCGCCGCCCGTGGGGTGGACCTCACCCAGGGCTTCTTCGTCGCCGCGCCCCTCGCGCTGCTGTTTAGCCTCAGCGATGAGCTGCCCCTAGAGCAGGTCGTGGCCCGCACGATCTTGGGCGGCTTGGCGCTGTGCCCGCTCACCAGCGTCGTCATGATCGGCCTGCGCGGCGTGTTGGCCCGAGAGTCGCTGCTCTTGGTGATGTTGTGCGCCGGGTGCTGCGCGCCGCCGCTGTTCGTTCTGCTCATCGGCGTGATGAGCTGGACCGGGCGCCGCGCCCCGCACGACTGGATGACCGAGGCCGTCGTCCTGCGTCATGGGGGGCGCTGATCGTGGCTGCGGCGTTGGACACCCGGCGGGAGATCGAGACGCCTGAAGGGGTGGTGCTCTCGGAGCGTGTCGCCGGGCCGCTGCCCCGCGCCCTCGCCTGGTGTGTGGACCTGCTCGCGCGGACGCTCTTGTACCTCGTGCTCGCCACGGGCCTGCAGATCATCGGGGCCTTCGCCGGGGGATTCATGCTGATCCTCCTGTTTGTGCTGGAGTGGGGCTACGGCGTGGCGTTTGAGCTGACCTTGAACGGGCGCACGCCGGGCAAGCTCGTGCTCGGGCTCCAGACGGTGATGGACGACGGCACGCCGGTCACGCCCCGGGCGTCGATCTTACGAAACCTCCTGCGCGTGGCCGACTTTTTGCCCCTTGGGTTCTTGGTGGGGCTATTGAGCGCCTTGGTGGACCCTCACGGGCGCCGTCTGGGCGATCTCGCCGCGGGCACCCTCGTGGTGTACCGCCGCGCCGCCGCCGCTGAGCGCCGCCCCTTGCCGCCGGGGCCCGTCACCCCGCCCCCGGTGCCCCTGCGCCCCGACGAGCAGCAGGCCTTGGTGGACCTCGCCCAGCGTGGGCCGGGGCTCTCCATCGATCGCCAGGTGGAGCTCGCGGAGCTCGTCGGCCAGGGCTGGGGCCTCTCTGGAAAGGCCGCCTTGGACCGGGTCACGGCCGTCGCGCGGTATCTGCGCGGCGACACGCCGGGGGGCGAGTCATGAAGCAGAGCTGGTTTGAGGACCAGGGTGAGGCCCTCTGGCGGGAGCATGAGGCCCTGCTCGGCGCCTTGGAGCGCGGCGGCAGACACCCCCGCTCGGCGGAGCTGCCCCAGGAGCACGCGCGGATCTGCAGCATGTTGGCCTTGGCCCGGGAGCGTCGCTACACCTTGGGCCTCATCGATCGCCTGGAGGACCTCGCCCTGCGCGGCCAGCGGGTGATCTACGCCGGTCGCGCCGACCCCGAGCCCCTGCTCAAGGGCCTGCTCGCGCGGTTTCCTCAGGCGGTGCGGGCCACCTGGGCGCTGCACGCCTTGGCCTTTGTGCTGTTCGTGGGGCCCTGGCTGTTCGGGATGGCGCTGGTGGCCAACCGGCCCGATCTGGCGACGATGGTGGTGGATCCCTCTACGCTGACCCGCATGGAGTCGATGTATGACCCCAGCGGCGAGGTGCAGGCCGGGGCGCGCACGATCACCGAGGACTTCTCGAGGTTCGGCTACTACATCTGGAACAACGTAGGCATCGCCTTACGCACCTTCGGCGCCGGGGCGGGCTTGGGGGTGGGCTCGGGGCTGATCCTCGTCTACAACGGCCTGGTGCTCGGCGCGGTCTCGGGGCACCTCACGGCGGTTGGGCTCGGGCACACCTTCTGGCCCTTCGTCATCGGCCACGGGTCGTTTGAGCTCACGGCCATCGTCATCGCCGGGGCGGCGGGCCTGAAGCTCGGCTGGGGCCTCGTCGCGCCGGGGCGTCGGGGGCGGGCGGCGGCCTTGCGGGAGGGCGCGCGGGAGGCCCTGCCCTTGATCCTCGGCGCCGGGGGGATGCTCGTCGTCGCCGCGGGGATCGAGGCGTTCTGGTCACCCTCCCGACTCATCGAGGACGAGGTGAAGCTGGCGGTGGGCGGGGTCTTGTGGATCTTGGTGCTGGGGTACCTCACCCTCGGCGGGCGGGCGCGAGATGCGCGCTGAGGACCTCCAGGCGGCCTTACGCCCGCGGACCTTGTGGGAGGCCATCGACCTCGGCGTGGCCTTGACCCGGCGGCAGATCGGCGTCGTGGCCTTGTGGTGGCTCCTCGTGGTGACGCCTCTGTGCGCGCTCATCTGGTGGGCGCTCCAGGCCTCACCTTACGTCGTGCTCCTGGTGTTGTGGCTCCTTCGGCCCCTCTTTGGCCTGGGGCAGAGCGTGGCGTTGGCCCGGGGGCTGTTCAGCGCGGAGGTGAGCTTGAGCGAGCTCTTCCGCGCGATGTGGGCCTGGCGGGGCTGGGGCCTCAGCGTCTTGTACCGCCGCCTCTTGCCCAGCCGTAGCCTCCGGTCGTTGATGGGGCAGCTTGAAGATCTGGGCGGTGAGCTGGCGGATCGTCGCTGGGCGCGGCTCGGCGAGGGCAGCTTCGGCGCGACGAGCGCCTTGGCCTCGGTCTGCTGGCTGCTCAAGTGGTGGGTGAGCTTCTCGGTGTTTTTGGCCGCGCCGACCCTGTTCCCCGAGAGCTGGACCTTCACCCTCTCCGACGCCTGGGCGGCCTTCAACGCCGGGAGCGGCGACGTGACGGTGCTCGGGGTGATGTTTGTCGCCGACCAGGTCGGGATGTTTGTCGCCGAGAGCCTGTACACCGCCGGGGCCTTCGGGCTGTACATCAACCAGCGGGTGCTGCGCGACGGCTGGGATCTGGAGCTTCGGCTGCGCGGCTTCGGGCGGGCGGCCGTGAGGGGGGCCGCGGTGCTCCTCGCCGCCCTCGTCGTGGGGCTCGGCGGGGCCTGGGCCCAAGACAGCGCGGCGCCGGAGCCGGTCGTGGAGCCAGAGCCTCCGGCGCCGGAGCCGGAGCCGCAGTTTGCGCCGCCCAACGCGCTGGACGAGACGGTGCAGCGGGTGCTGGGGGACGGGGACTTCGGCGTTGACCGCACCCAGCGCCGCTGGCGGCTCAAGCGTGGGAAGTCGGAGCCTGAAGAACCCGAAGCAGACGAAGAAGACGATCGGGGGCCCAGCGACATCGGCTGTCCAGTGGCCGCCCCGGCGGCGGGGGTCGGCGGGTTTGTGGCGATCGTGCTCGTCGTGATGGTGCTGTTGATCCTGCGCAGGGTGGCGCCAGACGGCGTCTCACCGCTCCAGGTGGCGCCCTTCACCTTGACCACGGGGGCCTTGCCCAAGGAGCCGGTCTTGGCCCCGACCTTGGCCGAGGCCGACGCGCGCTGGGCCGAAGGCGATGAGGCGGGGGCCCTCGCGGCGCTCTATCGTGGGGCGGTCAATCAGCTCATCCGACAAGGGGTGCCCGCCGGAGCCGACCACACGGAGGGTGAGGTTCTGCGCCTTGCCCGTCGCGCCGCGCCCGCGGACCAGGTCGAGGCCTTCGCCCGGCTCTGCGCCGCCTGGAGCCAGGTCGCCTACGCCAAGATCCCCGTTGGGGAGGCCCGGTACAAGGCCCTGCGCGCGGAGTGGCCGCGCTGGTTTGGGGAGGCCCCATGAGCGGCCTGCTCCGCCGGATCTTGCCGCCGATCCTCGTCACGGCCCTGTTTGTGGTCTTGGGGGTCGTCGTGTGGCCGATGGTGTTTGAGCCGTATGAGGAGGTCGTGCCGGGGCCGCCCAGCTTGGCCGCGCGGCAGAACCCCTTTCTCGCCTTGGAGCGTGTGCTCGCCGCGACGGGTGAGGGGGTGCGGCGTCAGAGCGGCCTTCACCTCGCCCCCGACGCGCCCCGGACGGTGCTGCTCTTCCCCGACACGCCCCTCAACAGCGCCCAGGTCGAGCTGCTCCTGGAGTGGGTTACCGACGGTGGGCGCCTCGTGTACGCCCCGCCGCTGTCGGGGGAGCCGGATGCGCTCATGGCGCGCCTCGGCGTGGTCTGGCGTCATCTCGTCGCGCCACGCGCGGTGCACGGGATCGCGCCGGCTACGAGGCCGCCTGAGCTCCCGCCCTTTGGCCCTGGCGGGGACCTTGAGGTGGTGCCGGCCTCGCTGTTGTTCGATTGCCCCCAAGACCACGACACCCTACGCCTGCGGGCCCCGGACGCAGGCCGGACGGGCGGCTGCGTGGCGGTCGGCCTGGCCTTGGGCTCGGGCGAGCTGGTGTTCCTGGCGTCAAAGAGGCTCGTGCACAACAAGCCGATCCGAGAGCGCCAGCATGGGCGCTTCGCGGTGGAGGTGTTCACGCCCAACCGCGAGCGAGCGCTGCTCATCACCCAGCTCGATCATGTGCGGCTCTTGCCGTTCTTCTGGGAGCACGCCGCCCACGCCGTCGTGAGCCTCGGCCTGCTGATCGTCGTCGGCTTGTGGCGCGCGTCCCGGCGTTTTGGTCCGCTCTTGCCCGAGCCCAGCGCCGACCGCCGCAGCCTGCGTGACGCCCTTGAGGCGAGAGGGGCTTACCTCTGGGGCAAGGGCCACCTCACGCCGCTGCTCGACGCCTTACGCGCCGAGGTCCGCGCCGCCCGGCGCCTGCCCGCGGACGACGCCTCGGCGGCCTGGGACGAGCTCGCCCAGGCCCACGGCGTGACGCTGACCTTCTTGAGAGAGGCGCTCCTGCACGAGCCCTCCTCCGACCCCTCCACCTTCGTTCGTGTCGTGGCGGTCCTGGCCGCCTTGCGGAGAAGCCGATGAACCCGATGCCGATGCCTTTTGTTGAGGTTCCACCGCTGCTCTCGGCGCTTCGCGCGCAGCTTCGCCGGGCGGTCGTCGGCCAAGACGAGCTGCTCGACGAGGTGATCTGCGCCTTCCTCGTCGGCGGCCATGTGCTCGTCGAGGGGCCGCCGGGCCTGGGCAAGACGCTGTTGATCCTCGCGTTCTCCCGCTGCATCAGCGCGCGCTTCGCCCGGGTGCAGTTCACCCCGGATCTGATGCCCTCAGACGTCGTCGGCCACGCGGTCTACAACCCGGCGACGGGGGAGTGGCAGATTCGGCGCGGCCCCGCGTTCACCAACCTCCTGCTCGCCGACGAGATCAATCGCGCCCCCGCGAAGACCCAGTCCGCGCTCTTGGAGGTGATGCAGGAGCAGCAGATCAGCATCGAGGGCCAGACCTTCCCCCTGGAGGGCCCGTTTATGACCCTCGCCACCCAGAACCCCATCGAGCACGAGGGCACCTACCCCTTGCCCGAGGCCCAGCTCGACCGCTTCTTGCTCAAGGTGCGTGTGGGGTACCCGTCTGAGGCCGAGGAGCTGGAGATCGTGCGCGCCGTCGCCGTGGGCCGGGTGGGGGACCGCCTCGACATCTCCGCCGTCGAGGCCGTGATGAGCTTGGACCAGGCCCGGGCGTTGCAGCGCGCCGTCGCCGAGGTGCGTGTGGCCGAGCCGGTGCTCGCCTACGCCGTGCGCCTCGCCCGAGCCACCCGCGAGACGCCGTCGTTGTCCCTGGGCGCGGGGCCGCGCGGGGCCATCGCGCTCACGAGGGCGGCGCGGGGCTTCGCGGCCTTGGAGGGCCGGGACTTTGTGGTGCCCGACGACGTCAAACGTGTGGCGCTGCCGGCCTTACGCCATCGTGTGCAGCTCGCCCCCGAGCTGGAGATCGAGGGGCGCGGGGTGGATGAGGCCCTCGCGGAGGTGATTCAGTCGGTCCCGGCGCCTCGGGAATGAGCCAGCCGTCGCCACAGGAGCCGCCGCTCTCCGGTCTTCAGCCGGGCCGGCGCCTCATGTTGGGCTTGGGGGTGCTCCTCGCCTTGGGCCTCGCCGGGGTGCAGGCGCCTGGGGTGTTGCCGCTGTGGTGGGGGCTCCTCGCGCTGCTCGCGTTGGCCTTGGCCGTGGAGGGGGTGTGGCTCGCCCGGCGCCCGGCCCCGGCGATCTCCCGGGACTGCGCGCTCGTGTGGCCCGTCGGGCGCTGGCAGACCGTGCGGCTGCGCCTCGACAACCCCAGCGCCCAGGCCGTCGTCGGC
>JAKLKE010000084.1:0-7841 GCA_023150775.1 Myxococcota bacterium | reverse complement strand
GTTTGACCACGTCCCCGGCGAGTTTGAGACCTTGGGCCTGCCCCAAGACCTGCGCGTGCCCCCAAGCGGCTGGGCGGCGCTGCAGTATCGGGCGCGGGCCTTGGAGCGTGGGCCGCGCGCCTTGGGCCCCGTCTCGCTGCGGCTCATCGGGCCGTTGGGCCTGTGGGAGCGCATGTTGATCCTGCCGCTGCCCCAGCGGGTCAAGGTCTACCCCGACTTTCGAGAGGTGGGCAGCCTCGCGCTCCTCGCCCGAGACGACCGCCTGGGCCTGCTCGGCGTTCACACCCAGCGCCGCCGGGGCGCCGGAACCGAGTTTTACCAGCTCCGCGAGCACCAGCGCGGCGACTCCCCGCGCCTCATCGACTGGAAGGCCAGCGCCCGCCGCGCCCAGCTCATCGCCAAAGAGCACCGCGACGAACAAGATCAGCAGCTCCTCTTGCTCATGGACTGCGGCCACCGGATGCGCGCCCGCGACGGCCTCTTGAGCCACTTTGACCGCGCGCTCAACGCCGCGCTCTTGTTGGCCTACGTCGCGCTGCGCCAAGGCGACAGCGTGGGCCTGCTCGCCACCGGGGGCCAAGACCGCTGGATCGCCCCCAAGAAGGGCCCCGCCGCGTTGGGCGCGCTCCTGCGCGGCGTGTACGACCTGCACAGCACGGCGTCCCCGCCGGACCTGCTCCAGGCCACCCGCCGCCTGCTCACCCTGCAGCGTCGCCGGGCCCTGGTCGTCGTGATGACCAACCTGCGCGCTGAAGACGAAGGGGAGCTGCTCCTAGCGCTGAGGCTCCTGCGCCAACGTCATCTGGTGCTCGTGGCGAGCCTCCGTGAGCCGATCCTGCGTGAGCTCGCCGAGGCCCCGGTGACGAGCCTGCTCGACGCCCAGCGGGTCGCCGCCGTGGCCCTGATGAGCCAAGAGCGCCGCCGGGCCTTGGAGCGCGCCAAAAAGAGCGGCGCCGTGCTCGTCGATGAAGAGCCCGAGCGCCTGCCGACGAGCCTCATCAACCGCTACCTAGAGGTCAAGCGCGCCCAGCGCCTCTGAGCGGCCCCCAACCGACGGCGACCTCAAGGTCAGGGCCGCGTGTTGAGCAAGCCGTCGAGGGAGTCTGCGGTGAAGATGCCCTCGATCCAGAGGTTGAGGGCGTCGACGTCGGCGGCGGCGACGTGCTCCTCCGCCCAGGCGGGCAGAGGGCCGAAGCGGTGCTGCAAGGCCCGCGCGACGGCGCGCGCTTGTTTGTCGCGGTTCTGCCGACTGCCGATCTCGATGCCTTGCTCGATGCCTTGCTCGATGCCTTGCTCGATGCCTTGCTCGATGCCTTGCTCAATGCCTTGATCCAGGCCGATCTCGACGCCGATCTCGACGCCTTGCTCACGGCCCTCGGTACGAAGTCGTTCAGCCCAAGACACGAGCTCCTCCTTCAGCTGGGGATTGACCTGACGGACGATACGCTCACGAAGCGCCGATGGCAGCGCAGGCTCCGTGACCTCTGTAATGTAGCGCAGAACACCTCGAACAGGGCGGATCCCTCGTCGTTCATTCAGGACCCCGAGGTTCTCTAGGTGGGCGTCGAGCACACCCCAGAGGTCTTTGACGTGGGCGTCTCGTAAGAGGAGCAAGGCGAGCTTTCCGCCATCGCGCCCGGGGATCTTGTCATCGGGGGTCGTCGTGAGGTCCACGAGGTTGAGGCTCAGCTCGGGCATGAGCTTGGCCAAGGCCGGCAAGGCCTCGCTCGGGGCGTCGAACATCTCCGAGAGGCGCTTGGGGGTGGTCCAGGGCCTCGGGCCATGAAAGATCACCAAGGTGAGCACCACGGGGAGCCGCTGGTCGCCCCGCGCGGCGGCCTCCCAGGCCTGGAGCGTGTAGCGTAAGGCGCGCAGAGGCATCTGCGGGTCGGGGCTTGACTGATGCTCCAAGATCAAGGTCAAGGTGAGCCAGCCGCCCTCACGCCACGGGATCTCAAAACGTAGGTCGGGGTGGAGCGCGCTGAGATCGTCGGCGACGGCCTCGGTGGGGGCCGGCGTCGCGGCGTCTAGATCGAGGCGATCGGTGATCTCCGGCGGCAGAAGATCGGTGAGCAAGGCGGGCAGCTCGACCGGATCGCCGAAGATCATCTTGAAGAGGTGGTCGTGAGGCGTCAGCATCTCCCCGGCTTAGTCCGGGCCTAGGCCAAAAAATGGCCTGCGATCTTCAGCCCTCCGCGCCGCTCAACCTCCTCGCAGGGCCCGCAGCGGGATCATCAGCACCACAAACCCCGCGGCGACGGCGGCCTGGGACGCCCCCACGGGGAACATCCCGAAGAAGGCCAGCAGGTAGCCCAGGCCCCCGGAGAGCGCGCCGAACAGCCCGGCGAGGGGCAGGGCCCAGCCCAGGCGCGGCGCGGCCAACAAGGCGGCGACGCCGGGCAAGACCGAGAAGCCGAACACCGGCAAGGCGCCCAAGGCCCGGGTGGTCACGCCGACCTCAAGGGTGATGAGCCCGACGAGCAAAAGCTCCAAGAGTCGCACCGGCAGGCCCTGCACCCGGGCGCCGTCAGGATCAAAGCCGGAGAACACGAAGCCTTCGCGGCAGAGGATCGTGGTCACCGCCACGAGCCCGCCGACACCGAGCACAAGCTGGAGATCCTCAGGCCGCACCAAGACGGCGGTGCCGAACAAGATCGCGCCGATGTCATGGGCCTCTTGGGTGATGCGGTCGCCGACGAGCACGGCGGCGGCGCTGCACAGGAGCCACACCGCCGCGAGCACGCTCTCTCGGGACAGGCGCAGGCGCTCGGCGCGCAGGGAGATGAGCCCGGCGGCGCCCAAGGCCGTGAGCAGGGCCGAGAGGGTCGGCGGGATGTGCCAGTCGAGGTGAATGTGCGCGAAGAAGCCGAGCGCCACGCCGAGGCCCGAGGCCTGGGTGAGCGTCGCGGTCACGAACACCATACGCCTGAGCACGATGAACACGGAGAGCAGCCCGAGCACGCCTCCCGCGGCCACGCCGCAGAGGATCGGGTCGCGGAACAGCTCAAAGGCGGCGACAAAGTCCGACCAGGTCGGGGTCTCAGGGTGCATGGGTGCCTACGGGGCAGGTGTCGCCGTAACGCGCCAAGAAGCTCGTGTGGTGGAAGACCTCCTGGGCGGGGCCCACGACGACACGCTGATCGTCGGGGTCGATGAACAGCGCCTTGTCGGCGATGGCCTGGGTGGCCGCGAGGTGGTGGCTCACGACGACGACGGCGAGGCCGTACCGTTTGCGCAGGCTGTTTAAGAGCCCCATCGCCTCCCGCTCGGCGACGGCGTCCATGGCCGCGGTGGGCTCATCCAAGAGCGCCAGCTTCGCCCCCGAGGCGACGAGCCGCGCCAAGAGCACCCGCTGCTTCTGCCCTTCAGAGAGCGCCCTGAACGTACGATCCACCAGGGCGGTCGCCCCCACGGCGTCCAGGGCCTCGTCTACAGAGGCCCGGCGCCAAGGCCGCAAGAAGCCCCAGCCGCGTACGGTGCCCTGGCGCACCACCTCGGCCACGGTGACCGGGTAGAGCTCATCAAAGCTCATGCGCTGGGCGACATACGCGATCTCGGCGAGTCGCTGCACCCGACCCCCCAAGGCGGGGGTCAGGCCGAGCATCGCCCGAAACAGGGTGGTTTTGCCCGATCCGTTGCGGCCGATGACCGCCCAGAGCTCACCGGCGCGCACGTCGAGGGTGATCGGCGGCAGCAAAGGGCGGCCACGGTAGCCGATCTCCAGCGCCTCACAGCGCAAGAGGATCGGCGCCTCCGCAGCGGCGAGGGGGCTACTCGTGGTCGTGTCCATGGCCTTCCGCAGGGGTGAGCATCAGCCATACCTCACTCACGGCCGCGGGGCCCAGCTCCAAGAGGTAGGTTCCTGCGGTGAGATCGAGGTCGAAGTGCTCGGGGAGGTCTTCAGCGCAGAGCTCGTTGGGGCCGCCCTCGGGCAAGATGTCGGCGTCAGACGGATCCCACAGGCCGGTGACGACGTCGGCGGTGTCGGCGAACAAGAGCAGGGCCTCGTCGGCCTCGACGGTGATCGAGACGTAGCCCGCCGCGCCGTCGGTGAGCGTGACGACGGTGGCCACGTCCTCGTCAAGGGCCGGGGCGCTCGCGCTGTCGGCGGCGGCGGTGAGGGTGGCGTCGGTCACGCCGACGTTCTCGCAGGCGTGCTCCGCGGGATCTTCGGTGGTCTCTTTGCCGCAGGCGGTGAGCGCGGTGAGGGTGAGGGCGAGGGTGAGGTGTCGGTTCATGTCGGGACTCCAGGATTATCGTTGGGTTTGAATCTCGGCCGACGGGGTCTGTTTTGAGAGGTTGTCCAAGAGCGCATCGACGCCGGGGGTCGTGGCCTCGGCGTCATCGAGCCACCACTCTCCGTTCGTCGAGAGCGCCTCCAGATCGAGGTCATCGAGGAGCGTGCCGTCGATGACCAGGTCGAGGCTGAGGCTCAACAGCGGGTCGATGTCGCGGTTGATGGAGAGGTCCAAGGCGGCGGTGAGCGGCGAGCTGAGCGGCAGGTCGATCACGAGGTCCAAAGCCCCGGCCTCGGGCTCATCCCAACGTGTCGCCACGCCGCGAAGGTGCAGCGCGCTCAGCTCCAGCCGCGCCTGCAAGATGTCCACCATGGGCAGATCCGCCGAGGGGCTCATCTCCGTGAGCGCCCGGTCCTCCCCGGCGAGCAGGTCCAGGGTGTCGTTCACCGCCAAGCTCACGACCGGGACGAGCTCGGCGTCTTCCCCGGCCAGCTCGGCGATGATCTCGGCGTAGCTCACCAGCTCGCCGGTGTCGGCGTGGCAGTGGTCGCCGTGGCAGAGGCCGTAGCCTTCAGGCGGCGGGTTCGCCGGGTCAAAGTTGACGTCAGAGGCGCCTTGAAGCTCATCGAGGTGCAGCGCGCCCACGGTGAGGGTGAGCGCCGAGAGCTTCACGGCGTAGCCCTCGTTCGTGAGCAGGCCGTCTTCGCCGAGATCCCGCGCCTCGCCGGGGTCGTGGCCTGCGCTGAGCTGGGCGTCGGTCAAGGTGGCGAACCCGGCGTTGCCTGGGGCGAAGGTGCAGGCCGAGGCGCCCATTGAGACGAGGAGGAGCAGCGAGCGTTGGCGCATCAGCCCCCCAAGCCCGCCGCGAGGGCGCTGATGAGCTGGTCCATGTTCTGGAGGTAGGTCTCCCCGGCGGCCACGTCGGCGCCGCCGGGCAAGATCACGAGCTTGGCCCCAGACTTGTCGGCGACGAGCTGGGTGGTCGTCGTCGGGAACCAGCTCTCTTGGATGAGCAGCCGCGCGCCTTGGGCCTTCATCGTCTGGAGCACGTGGGAGACGTGGGTAGGCGTCGGCGGGATGCCCGGCCGGGGCTCGATGTGCTCGATGATCGTGAAGCCCAGCCAGTCGGCGAGGTAGGGCCAAGAGTTGTGGTAGCCCACCACCGGCACCCCCTTGAGGCCCACAAGCTGCCCTTCCCAGCGCAGGATCGCGGCGTCGAGCTCCTTGTGCAGGCGGGTGAGGTTTGCCTGGTAGACCGCGCTCTGGGCCGGGTCGAGCTGCACGAGCCGCGAGGCGATGCCCGCCGCTACGCTCTTCGCCCGCCGGGGGTCGTAGAGGTAGTGCGGGTTGCCGCCGGGGTGAACGTCGCCCATGCTGCGGTTCACGGCGACGGTGGGCACCTGGAGGAGCTGCACATACTGCGAGCAGTCCACATAGCCCTTGGCGCCGATCTGAACGTCGGGGTTCCGCGCGCCGGTGAGTAGATTGGGCAACCAACCAACCTCCAGATCGAGGCCCGCCACGAGCAGCATGTCGGCCTTGGAGAGCTCCAGTGCGAGGTTCGGCCGGGCGTCAACCCAGTGGGCGTCTTGGGTAGGCAGGGCCAGAGACGTCACGGTGACCGCGCCGCCGCCGAGCTCTTTGGCCAAGGCCGCGAGGTCGGGGAGCGTCGTCACCACCCGCACGGCGGCCTGGGCCGTCGGCAGGCGCAGCAGGACGCTGAGCAGGGTGAGCAGGGCGAGCCGGAGCAGGGATTGAGCGGAGATCATGGGGTCTTCTCCTCAGAAGGCGTGGGCGCCGTGCGCCCCGACGACGAGCTCAAAGGCGAGAAAGACGGCGTGCTCGGGGACGGGCCGCCAGCCGGGCAGGTCGAGGTCGTACTGCAGGCGGATACGCGAGAACTCCGTGGGCCAGAAGCTGAGGTTCACCGCGCCGCGCTGGCGTAAGGCCGTCCACTCCGGGTCGAGCGGGTCCTCAATGTCGGTGGCGCCGCTCATCGCCCGGGCCGGGGTGCCCAGCTCGTAGCGCCCGGCCCAGGCCCAACGCTGGGCAAAACGCCACTGGAGCTGGGTGTACGAGGTCAAATCCAGCAGCACATCATCCGCCACCTGGCGGCGCCGGTGAATCCACTCCGTCGTGAGCGTCACCTGGGTGAAGCTCTGCCGGGTGATCGGGCGGTATCGCAGCGTGAGATCGCCGCCGTAGAGCTCGCTGCGGTTGCCGCGCCCGCTGGGGTTCGGCCCGCCCGCCCACGACAGACCCGTCAACAGCGACCAGTCGTCCCCCAAGGGGAAAAACTGCTTGAGCGACGCCGTGGTCTGGAGGTCCAGAGGGCCGCCGACGCCGAGGTCTTTGGCGCCATAGAAGCTGCGCGCCGTGGCCTCGCCGTTGGCCATGGTCTCCGACACGATGAGCTCAGCGAACCACGGCGTCGGCAGCAGCACCGAGCCCTCCACCCCCAGGCCCCGGTTGCCCTCGCCGCCCATCACCCGCCCGATGGCGAAGCTCTGGTCTACAAACGCCCAGGAGTGCGGGTGGGTGTTGTTGATGCGACCAAACCGCGTCAAGAACTGCCCCGCTCGAATCTGGGTGCGCCCGGGCAAACCTAAGGTGGTGCCGTAGGCCTCCTCGATCTCGACGCCAAACTGCGAGAAGACGACGTTCGCGTCAAAGCGTAGGTAAGGGTCTACGGCCGAGCCGATGGCCAGCTCAAGCTGCTGGAGGTTGAAGCCGTTCACCTGGGGATCGTGGCCGCCGGACATCAGCGGCGCGTCCGAGCTGAACCCCGCGAGGGCGAAGTCGGCGATGAACGAGAGGTCGGGGTTCATCGACTGCATCGCCACCGCCCCGCGCCCTTGGCCTGCGGCGCTGGGGAAGGGGCTGGCGGCGGTGGGCGGCGCGGCCTGGGGAGGCGCGGCGCTCAGGTCGGCGCCGAGGGCGGCCTCAAGCTCCGCGAGCTCCTCCGGGGTGAGCGGTGCGGGCTCCTCCGCAGGAACCTCCTGGGCGAAGGCGGACAAGGTCCACAGGAACACGAACGAGCACGAAGACATCACAGGCGCCGATCAAGAGGGATGGGGATGGAGCCCAGAGGCTCCGCCACACGCTCAGGAGCGACGCACGGGGGGTGAGGTCTTGGGCGCGAAGGCCAGAGGCGGCCCGCGGGCGAGGGGCAGACGCGCCGCGCGGTCGTCGTGGGCGCGGGCGAACGCCCAGGGGAATCCCAGGGCCGGAGGGGCCGAGGCCAAGGCGACGGCGGAGACACCGTCTAAGGAGCAGTCGTGATCGTGCTCGCCGTGGTCATCGTCATCTGGATCGCCGCCCGCATCACTCGGGCTGGCGACCTCGGTTGAGCCTTCAGCGGACTCCTCACCCAGCTCCATCAGCGCCCCGTGGGCGGCGCAGACGACGTGGGTGACCTCAACCCGATGCACCAGCCGCGCGCCGAGGCCCATCGTCCAGGCCAACAAGGCCATGAACAGGAGCGCGGCGCGTGCGAGGCGGGAGCGGGGCATGCTCTCTTCATAGACGCGTCGGAACCCGATCGTCAATCCAACTGAATCGCAAATAGGGCGAAGGTGCGCTTGGGCCCATCGGGATACTCCG
>JAKLKE010000083.1 GCA_023150775.1 Myxococcota bacterium | reverse complement strand
GGGCCCGCCGAGCCGACGCATGGGGGCTCATGCTGAGGTGAGGCGGGCTCGACCCGGCGTCGTCCGGCAAGTGAGATGGGGTCAATCTCGACGGTCACCGCTGTAAGCCCCGGCCGCCAGACCTCACCCGTCGAGGGTGGCCCGGGTCGCGCGGATCGGGGCATTCTGGAGTACCATTGCGCCTAGTCACGATCCACCCCAGCCACCAAACAGTCCGATTGGAGCCGACCGATGCCGCTCATCTCGATGACCACGACCGACCTCCGGCTCCGGCGCAAACCCGACGGTGACATCCTCTCGACGGTGCCCAAAGGCAGAGAGGTTCAGGTCTTGGGGTTTGAGGGGGACTGGGCGAAGGTCGTCTCGGGGACGGTGTCGGGGTGGATGTTTCGCGACTATCTGCGGCCGGTGCGCGGCAGCTTCCCGGTGCAGGTCAGCGCCAAGGGCCTGAACCTGCGGGCCGCCGCCAGCGGCTCGGCGAAGGTGGTGACCGTGCTCACCCAAGGGGAGCGGCTGGAGGTGACCGGCTGGCAAGGCGAGTGGCTGGCCGTGAGCAGCCCGCGCGGGTCGGGGTTTGTCTCCGCGGCCTATGTTCGGCCCGCCGAGGCGACGGTCGTGGCGGCGGCTTCGGCCCCCACCCGGCTGCCCGACCCGGCCGCCGTGCGCGCGCGCCGCGAAGAGATCGCGGCGGTCCAGAACGACGCAGAACGCGCCGCGGCCTACGAGGCGATCCAGCTCCTCGCGCCCTATTATTCCCAGCGTGACAACCAGGCCCTTGAGGGCGGAGTCCGGATCGAGACCGAGAGCGGCCGGATGTGTAACCTCACGTCTTTGGCGATGGTGCTCGCGGTCCTCGGGATCGACAACCCCCGGCCCGGGCAACAGTTTGAGGACGTGCTGGAGGCCCTGCGCCAAGAGAACCGGATGCACTCCCGCACCGAGCTGCGGGGCTGGGCGTCCGTGGCCCAGCTCTTTGAGGTCGAGACGGTGCTGCTCACGGGCGAAGGCGTCTACAAACGAAGCTGGTGGGAGAGCACAGTCCGCCCCGAGCTTCGTTTTGGGCGGGGCGTGATGATGAGCATCTCAAACCACATCGTGCGTCTGTTGGCGGTGCGCTCAGACGGCCTGATCGTCGATGATCCCTACGGGAAGAGCGTCCTCAAGGCCGGTCAGGCCCGCAGCTTTGAGGCGAAGAACGCCTGGATGGCGGCCTCCCCGACGCCCGGCCAGGCCACCCTCTACCCCTGGGCAGACGTCGAGATCCATACGATGCGCTGGGTGGCCTCGTTGGCGCGGGCCGTCGGGCCCATCTCGTTTGGTGTGGATGACATGCCCGATCTCCGCGACGACGGCCCGTCTGACCCGGACGAGGGCTGAGCGGCGGCCCAGACGTTCGCGAGGGGGCTCAGGCCCCAGGATTCACCATGCCCCTCCTCATCGCCGCGCTCGTCGCCTGCGGCGAACCCGCCGCGCCCGCCGAGCAGCTTCTCCACACCGTCGAGAACGGCCACGGCGCCCGCGCGCGGTTTTATGGCCAGCAGGTCGTGGATGAGGAGAGCATGATCCCGTTCCCCTTGGAGTATGGGGTCGAGCGGCTCTGCTTTGAGCTTCCCGGCGAAGACGGCTGCGTGCCTTTTGAGCCTTGGGGGACGCTCTATTTCTCGGACTGGCGCTTTGAGGGGGTCTTCTCCCCGGACGGTCACTGGGCGCTGCTGCAACAAGACCGCTTCTGCCCCTACACCGTCGTGTCGGTGGCGGCCCTGGGCCCGGTGCTGCGCGGCGAACAACCACCGGACTTCATCCTTGACCGGGCGCTCGCTCCCGACCCCTTCAGAACCTCAACCCTCGCCCCGATCTGCGAGAACGCCCGCTGGGAGAGCGACGACGTGGTCGTTTTTACCGTCTCGGTTCATGGGGAGTCTGCGGAGGCGCGCTGGACCCGTCCGTTCACGCCCCCCGCCGCCCTGCGACCGACGCCGCCGAGCCCGCTCCCATAGACCCCCAATGATCACGCGCTGACCGCGACGGTAGACAACACGCAAAGCTCAGGGCACCTTGGCCTATCTCTACGAAACGGCCACCGGAGCTCAAATGCGCACCCTCTCGCTCACCCTCATCGTCGCCCTCGCCGCCTGCGACGGCGGCAAGACGCCGCCCACCGACGACAGCGAACAAGACAGCGAACAAGACAGCGCGCAAGACAGCGAACAAGACAGCGAACAAGACAGCGAACAAGACAGCGCCGACTCCGAGGACTCGGAGACGACCCTCGACGCCGACGGGGACGGCTTCGACGCCGAGGCCGACTGCGATGACGACGATCCCGCCGTCTTCCCCGGCGCTGAAGAGCGCTGCGACGGCGTCGATAACAACTGCGACGGTGAGGTAGACGAGGGCGCGCTGACGGCGTTTTACGCCGATCTCGACGCCGACGGCTGGGGCGACGAGGCGGCGGCGGTGGAGGCCTGTGAGGCGCCCGAGGGCTTCGTGGCGCAGCGCGGGGACTGTGATGACGGCGACGCGCGGTATTTTCCTGGCGCTGAAGAGCTCGACTGTGAAGATCCCAACGACTACAACTGCGACGGATCCACGGGCTACGCCGACGCCGACGGCGACAGCTTCCCCGCCTGCAACGACTGCGACGACGGCGCGGAGGACACTTACCCCGGCGCCGCCGAGGTCTGCGACGAGCGCGACAACTCCTGCGACGGTGACGTAGACGAGGGCGTGACCACGACCTTCTACGCCGACGCCGACAGCGACGGCTACGGCGACGGGGCGAGCCTGGTCTTGGCCTGTGAGCTGCCCGCCGGGGCGAGCCTACTCGACACAGACTGCGACGATTCCGACGGCGCGGTGAACCCCGGCGCCGCTGAGCTGTGTAACGCCGTCGATGACAACTGCGACGGGCTCACCGACGACGAGGACCCCGCCGTAGACACGAGCGGCGAGCCGACGAGCTGGGCGGACCTCGACGCCGACGGCTTCGGTGATCCGGCCACAGCCACGGTGAGCTGTGACATCGCCCCGGGCCGCGCGCTCGTCGGCGGGGACTGTGATGATGGCGACGCCGCGGTGAACCCCGACGCCGTCGAGCTCTGTGATGTGCGCGACAACGACTGCGACGGCGCCATCGACGACGATGACAGCTCCGTAGACCTCAGCACCGGGGAGACCTGGTACAGTGACGACGACCTCGACGGCTACGGCGACCCGAGCGCCCCCGCCCGGGCCTGCGCCCAGCCCGCCGGGACCGTCGCCGACAACACAGACTGCGACGACGCCTCAGCGGCGGTGCGCCCCGACGCGGCGGAGGTCTGCAACAGCCTAGACGACAACTGCGACGGGCAGATTGATGACGATGACCCCGGCCTGGAGCTCTCGACGGCGACCCAGCGCTGGGCCGACGCCGACGCCGATGGCTTCGGAGATCCGTTCACCAGCGCGCTCACCTGTGACGCCCCGCCCAACTTTGTCGAGAACGACGACGACTGTGACGACGGAGACAGCGGGGTGAACCCCAGCGCGGCGGAGCTGTGTGATGGCCTCGACAACAACTGCGACAGCCTCCAGGACGACCTCGCGCCAGACCTGGACCTCAGCAGCGCGAGCGTATGGTACACAGACGCCGACGCCGACCGCTTTGGCGACCCGAGCGCGCCGCGCTACGCCTGCGAGCTGCCCGCCGGGGCGGCGCCCAACGACGACGACTGTGATGATGGGGCGGCGACGGTCAACCCCGACGCCACCGAGGTCTGCGGCGGCGGTGACGAAGACTGCGACGGCCTCAGCGACGATGACGACGCCTCCTTGGACCTCACGACCGCCACGGTGAGTTATCTCGACGGCGACCTCGACGGCTATGGAGACGCGCTGAGCTCCACCCGCGCCTGCCTCGTCTCCGCAGGCTACGTCTTGGTGGGCACCGACTGCGACGACGGCGAGCCCAGCCGCAACCCCGGCGAGGCCGAGCTGTGTAACGGCGTTGACGACGACTGTGACGCGTTGAACGACGACGACGACCCAGACCTCGACCTCAGCTCCGCCACGACCCGCTACGCCGACGACGACAACGACGGCTTCGGCGATCCGCTGAGCCCCCTCACCACCTGCGTCGCGCCCTCGGGCTACACCCTGGACGACTCCGACTGCGACGACGGCGCTTTCGCCGTGAACCCCTCGGCCACAGAGGCCTGTGATCAGCTCGACAACGACTGTGACGGGGTGACCGACGGCCTCACCCTGTACAGTGAGAGCTTCGACGGCGGCGTGCCCGCGGGGATGCAGATCAACGGCAACTCCTACTGGACGAGCTTCGGATCCGACGGCGTGCTCGTCGGCAGCTACCCGACGAACTGGCAGGTGGGCTCGGCGCTCCTGCGCTCGACGCTGCCCTCCGAGAACCTCACGATCTCCTTCACCTTCTCCATCGGCTCGGGCTCGGGGGCGGACGGCATGGCCCTGGTGCTGCTCAATCCCTCCACGGCGACGACGGCCGTAGGCGCGACCGGCGGCGGCCTCGGCGCCTACGGGCTCTCAGGCCTCGTGCTCGAGTTTGACACCTTCAACAACGGCACGGGGGACCCCTCCTCCAACCACATCGCCTTGGCCGACGCCGCGACGGGCACCACCTACGTCAGCTCGTCCACCATCCCGACGCTGAACAACGCCGGGGAGTTTGACGCGGAGCTGGTCAAGACCGGCGACACCTTCACCTTTCGTCTCGACGGCGTAGACGTGTTCACCCACACCCTGAGCACGAGCTTCCCCTGGTCAACGACCCGCCTGGGCCTCACCGCGGCCACAGGCGGGCTGAACAATTACCACATCACCGACGATCTCTTGATCGTGTGCCATTAGCGGCGCTGAGGCTCACTCCACGCTGACCCAGGCCCCGGCGCTGCGACCCCACACCGCGTCGTCGTAGACCAGCTCCGCGCGGGCGCTGGGCAAGGTCGTGCGGCCTGGGGAGCTGGCCCGGGCGCGCAGGGCGATCTCAACGCTGCCTTGGGGCAGGCGGTCCCAGCCGTAGATGACCACGTCGTCTCGGGCGTCGATAAAGTCGGGGGGGATCGACGGGCTGCGCGACGGCGTGGCCTCGGGGCCAGACGTCATCAGGCGCGGGTTCAGGGGCTCCAGGCCAGCGGCGAGGGGCACGATGAGGCGCACCTGGGCGCGGGCCTGGGGCGTGACGACGGTGACGCGGTCCTCGACGACGTCGCCCACCTGCAAGGAGAGCGTCGCGCCGCCGCCGGTCCAAGTCAATCGCTCGTCGGGGCCCGTGGGGCCGACCCGCCACAGCGCGCGGCTCACGGCGAAACCTTGGGCCTCCTCATTGAGCTGGGCCGGGGGCGACTGTGGGGCGTAGCGTGTCTCGACCCAGGCGAAGAGGCCCTCCCCTTCGGCCCGGGTGAGCGTCACCGCGCCGCCGCCGAGGTTGACCGAGACCAAAGATCCCGCCGAGTCGCCGAGGCTGAGGTTTTGGCTGGCGCCAGCCTCTTGTACGGTCACGACCCGTTTGCCAGGGCGACCGGCGCTGAGACGCTGGGCCAAGGCGAGGATCGCCTCGGCGTCGGCGTTGGTCTGACCCCAGCCGCCGCTCTGGCCCAAGCTGACCAAGGCGTCGGTCAAGGTGCTGAGTTTTTCATGTTGCGGCGCAGCAAGGGAGATCGCCTGGATCGTGCGGGCCAAGGTGCGGGTCTCGGAGGGCAAGATCATCGGGCTGCGGTCGGTGCGGCCCACCTTGAGGCCGCCGTAGACCTCGCGGCCCCCCTGCAGGCGGAAGACATAGGCATCCAGCACGGTCTTGATCAAGGCGTCGAGGGCGTCTGGGGTGGCCTGGCCGCCACGAACCCCGGCGATGAGCACCTCGGAGGCGCCTTCAGCGTCTTGCCAGCGGGCCTCGCGGCTCAGCTCGGAGAAGTACGCGGCGTCGTAACGGCCCGCCGCGGCCAGGGTGGAGAGCGCGATGGTGCGCTCGGTCCAGCTCTCGCCGTCCAAAAACACCCCGGCGTCGGAGCGTAAGGACCGCTCTAAGGCGCGCTCAAGGCTGGTCTTGAGGCTCGGATCGATGGGCAGGCCGTCCCGCTGGGCCTCGTCGATGAGACGCCAGGACCAGGCGGTCAAGGCGACGGTGCCTTGTCCGCCGGGCCAGTAGGCGACGAGGCCGCGGCTGTCAACCGCCCGGGGCAGCTCACGCAGGGTGTCGAGCACCAGCGCGTTGATACGATCTGTGACGCCGGTCCAGGCCATCAGCGCCCGCAGCTCACGCAGGGCGAGGAGCGCCCGGGCGGCGCTCACCCGCTGCTCGACGTTGCCATAGGGCTGGTTGAGCAGGTTCGTGACGCCGATGGCGAGGCGCACCAAGGCCGCCTGATCGGTGATCAGCACACGTCGCCGGGCGGTCCCGGGCAAGGCGCCGGTGACCGCGGGCAGGCTGAGCGGGCCGTCGTCTAAGGTGGCCAACACGCGGCTCAGCTCGTCGCGGCGGGCGTCGCGCAGGGGGAGCTCCACCCGCACGGCGTCTCCGGCGCCATCGGAGGTGCGGCGCACCCCGCCGGTCACGGTCACGACACCCCGGGCGTCATCCGCCACAGTCAGGGTGTAGTCTTCGCGCAGGGCCACCTTGGCGTCGAGCTTCACGGACTTGGGCGCGCCGCCGGTCACCGTGCCGCCTTGGGCGGCGAGCTCCACCTGGGCCGCGCCGCCGAGGCCCTCGACCACCCGGGAGATGAGGCCGACCTCAACGGAGTCTCCGGGGCGTAAAAACCGAGGCAGCGCCGCCTGGGCCACGACGGGAAGGCGCACAGAGAGATCGCCCTTGCCCACCCCAAACCGCGCGTCTCCGGCGGTGGCTTTGGCCCGCAGGCGGAAGGTGGTGAGGTTGTCGGGGAGCTTCACCTTCACCGTGAGCACGCCGGACTTGGGCACGGCCAAGAAGGGCTCGTAGTACGGCACAGGCACCATGTCTTTGCGCACGGTCACGCGGTCGAGCACGCCGCCGCCCTCGCCACCATCACCGCCGGGCATCACCGAGAGCGGCAAGGCGCCTAAGGTGAGGTTGCGGGTGTCGCGCAGGCGAAGGCGGCTGATCGCGGCCTTGAGCAGATCGGGCAGAGGGTCGAGGCGGGCCTCCTGGGCCAAGGCGAGCACGGCGGCGTCTACGAGCCACAGGGTCACCTCCCCGGCGATGGGGCGGCCGCTTGGGTCCTTGAGGCGCACGGTGATCGGCACCTCCTCGCCGGGGAGCGCCTGGGTCGGCGCCTCCAAGGCGACCTGGAGCTGGTTCTCGACGGGGTTCACCGGAACGTTCACCGAGGCCGCCAAGGTGGCGGGTTTGCCCGGGTCACCCCCGGCGACGACGGCGTCCCCGCCGCGACCGCGCATCAGCACCACATGCACCGGCAGGCGCGGGGCGTAGCGGCCCTCCACCTTCACCTTGGCCACCCCTTTTCCATCCCGCACAGAGACCCGATCGTAGCGGTTGCCGTCGGGGGCCTCAGTGATGATCAGGGCCTCGGCCTCGCGGAAGGGGCTGCGCAGCACGAGGTTCGCGGTGTCGCCAGGGTTGTAGGCCTCGGCGTCGAGGCTCAGCTCAAAGGTGGCGCCGCTGGGCTTCTCCCAGGTGACGGACTGCTCACCCCCGGCGTACAGATCCACCCGCACCACCTGGGCGCGGCCCAGCTTGTCTTGGGCCTCCAGCTCAACCAGATACACCCCCGCCCGGGGCAGGGTGAACGAGAGGGGCAGCGCCTTGGCGCCGCTGCGCACGATGCGCTCCTCGACGGGCACCTCGACCACCTCAGAGACGTAGCGGGCCTCGGCCTCGGTGAAGTCACCGGCCTGGAGGTGGCTGTGCCACTGGCGGTGGATGAGACGCACGGTGACGTCGAGATCGGCGACGGATTTGCCGGTGGGGCCCAAGGCGAGGATCTCGATGGGCAGGGTCGTCGTCTTCTCCAGGTAGCGTGGGGCTTTGAGGCCCAAGGTGAAGGCGGGCAAGGCGTCGACGTTCACCGTCGTGGTGACGGTCTGGTCGTCGGCGCCGGTCACCGTGGCCTCGACCACATACCGCCGGGGCATCGACGAGAGCTCCATGGACGGGTCGAGGGTGAGCCGGGCGCCGCCTTCAGCGTCGGTGAAGCCGATGGTCTCCGTGGCGGCCCGGGCCTCAAAGCGCCCGGCGCGGCCATAGCGGCCATCGGAGGAGAAACGAAATCCTTCGGCGCCGGGGGGCGTCCAGGCCGCGGGCGTCTCGACCACCCGCCAGCGCACCGGGCGCTCGGCGACGCGGCCCCCGGCGTACCACGACGCGGTGAGGGTCACGTCAAACGGCGCGTCCAAGGTCGCCTGGGGCGGCGTGTGCAGGCTCACCTCAAACTCGGGCAGGCGGTAAGACTCGACCTTAAACCGGGCCTCGCCGATGCTCCCGCCCTCATTGTGCTCATACCGGGCGACGTAGTCTCCGCTGGGCAGGTCGGCCTCGTCAAAGCGGTGGTAGAAGCCGCCGGTCGCGGTCATCACTACGGGCACACGCCAACGTTTGTTGTTCGGGCCGCTGATCGCCAAGGCGCCGCCCTCGGGCAGGCGGGTGAGCAGGCCCTCGTCACGACTCCGCACAAACCCGCGGAGGTGAATCACCTCGTTGGGGCGGTAGATCGGGCGCTCGGAGAAGACGTGGGCCAACAAGCTCGCCTGGGGCGCGCGCTGGGTGAGATCGGCGACGGTGTAGCCCAGCCAGCCCGAGGCTTTGCTCCAGCCGCGCTCGGTGTACTGCTCCGGCGGGCGAGACGCGGCCAAGACGAGCAGGTCTTCGCCCTTCTGCACGACGACGCGGCGCAGGGTGAGCTGAGGATCGTCCTCGGCTCGGCCTGGGGCGAGCCAACGCGCCCGGCCGCGACCGTCCGTGGTGCCACTCCACACGGTCAACCACTCGGCGGAGTTGTCGGCGTTCACACGAGCGGCCTCTACGCGGATCGTCGCCCCGGAGACGACGCCGCCGGTGCGCAGCGAGCTGACGATCAGCTCGACGGCGAGGGGCTCCTCGACGGCGGTGAGGCTCAGGTCGGTGACCTGCACCCGGGTGTAGCGCCGGGGGCCGGGCTGGTCGGGGTGCCGCACACCGACGAGGTAGGTGCCGGGCCGGGCCGCGCCTTGGGCGGCGCTGAGGATCGGGCCGAGGTCGAGGTGCCCCCGGGCGCGGTCGCCGTCGCCCAGGTTCACGTCCACCAAGCCGGAGTAGAGCGGCGAGCCCAGGCCCTTCACCCGGGCGCTGAGCATGTGGGGGGCGATGTCGTAGCGGGCGTCTAAGGTGAAGTTGGGCTCTTCACCCGGGCCCGGCGGGCGGCTCTCTTCGTCCACCGAGAGCGGCTCGCTGGTGAAGGGCCAGAGCGTGCGGTCCAGCGGGTCCGCGGCGTAAATTCTCAGATCGAGGCGGGATTTGCCTTGGCCTTCGATGGGCAGGCGCTGGGGGCCGTACCGCTCGACGATGCCTTCACCCAGAAGGAGCTTGGCGGTCGGCACCACGGCGGGGAACAGCATGTGGACTGTGCTGGGTCCGCTCATGTCCAAGGCGCGGCCTTGGCGGTCGGTGATCGCCGTCGGCACCACGCTCACGGTGTACAGCGTGTCGCGGGCGAACTCCCCGGTGACCGTGAGGCGGCTGGCGCTGGGCTTAAACTCCAGGCCACGCACGGCGGGCTCAAACCGGATCAAGTTTCTGGCCTCGACGGGGCCGAGGGCGCTCAAGCTCGCGGTGAAGTCGAGGATCACCTTGGGGCTGCCCTCACAGCGCAGGGCCTGCTGGGGCGTGTAGCGGGCGCCTTCGGGGGTCAAGGTGGCCGAGGCGCTGCCGCAGCCGAGGCTGCCGGCGCGGAACGGCGGCGCGGTGGAGAAACGAAGCACAGTCGGGGCGTGCTCGTGGCTGTCTTCTTGGGTGAGGCGCATCCGCACGGCGACCTTCACCCCGGCGGGCAGAGGCTCGGCGAAGCGCACCAGCGCGCGGGCGGGATCACGGCGGCTGGCGCGGTCGAGGGCCTTCACGGTGAGGTCGCGGCCGGTGAGCACCCGGGGCGGGGCGTCGGGGCGGGTCTCGTCACGAAGCTCGATCCGGATGCTCTCACGCAGCACCTCCGGGGCGATGGGCTCGGAGAAGGTCAAGGTGAGGCGGTCCACCGTCGTCTCGACCCGGGCGCCGCTCACGGGCTCGGTCTGCCGGGGCGGGCTGAGCACGGTGTAGAGCGTGCTGACCTCGCCCTCCACCCGGGCGGTGATCTTGGCCAAGGGTGGCCAGGCGTCGGCGGGCACAAACTGCAGGGTGCGGGCGTCGATCCAGCGCCAGGCCCCGGCGGGGGCGCCGTCAAGGCGAATGAGACGCTCGGGGTTGTGCTCGGTGCCGGGGGTGGCCGGGCCACGATCGGCGGCAAAAAACACGGTGAGCGGGTCCCAGCGTCGCAGCAGGCGATCCGGGGCGAGGACCGTGCCGGAGCGGGCCGCCGGGCGCTGCAGCAGGAGCGCGCGCAGCTCCTCCTCCCCGCCCACGGCGACGCCGCCGACGAGGGTGAACAGGACCACCAACAGCACACGAAGGCGCGAAGAGAGCGTGAGGGCCGGCATCAGTAGTCCCCGTCCGTGGAGGCCGTGTCTTGGCTGTTGCTGTCGTAGGAGCCGCCACCGCCGCCGGTGTCGTAGTTTCCGCCGCCGCCGGAGTCGCCGCCGCCGCCGCCGTTTGAGTCGTAGGTTCCGCGGGTGCCGAGGCTCCAGATCGACGGCGCGGGCACGGCGACCACCCGAGGATCTGACGTGCCTTCGGGGCGCAGATAACCCCGGGCGATGTCGTCTGGGGGCCCGTCGCCTTGGGGCTCAACGCCGAACAGGGTCGGCCTCACCCGCGTCGGCTCGGCGTCGGGCCGGGCGCGCAGCAGCAAGAGGTAGTCGCCCGCGGGCAGGTCCACCAACCCCACGACGCCGCCGAGCTTGAGCACCTCAGCCCCGGCCGCCGTGTACAAGGCGAGCTCCACATGATCGGCCTCGGCCCGGGCGCCGACGCCCACCGCCGCGTCTTTGGGCACGGTGAAGGCGAACAGTCGCGCGCCCCCGGCGCTCAAGAGCACCTCGGGGCCCACCCCCTCGCCAATGGGCACGGCGTCGGTGGCGGTCATCTCCAGGACGCCGCCCAGAGGCTCTCCGGCGAGGCCCCGCAGCGCGAGGCCCGTGGCGCCGCCGGGCAAGGGGAGAGAGAGCGCACAGCTCGATGTGACACAGAGCGCGGCGCCGGTCTCCCCCCAGGCCACGGCGACGGGGCCGGGCAAGGTGAGCTGCACCAGCGAGGCCCGGGGCAGCTCGACGGTGATCGTGGTGTCGCCGCTGAGCAGGCCCCGAGAGGGCAGGTTCACCCGGGTCTTGTTCGCGGTCGTTGGGTCGATGGGGGCGTCGCGGCCGCCGGTCCAGGCGAGCTGCACCCCGGCGCCGTGGTCGAGGCGGAGCACCCCGGCGGCGGCGGGCAGACGGTCGCCCTCATGGCGCGCGCCGCTCGTTGTGGTCAAGGTGGCCGAGGTGACGTCCCCGCCCACACGCAGGCCGCCGGTCCCCTCACCCACCCGCAGCCAGGTCGTCGCCGCCCGGCTTGAGCGCTGCTCAAAGCGGCCCTTCGCCGCCAGCACCCCGCCGCCAGCGCCCACCTCGGGGAGCAGCTCGGCCTTGACGTGGCCGTCCTCACCCCGCGGGTTGAGCACCCACAAGCTGCCCTCGGCGCCGGGCACGATCAGCTCCGCGCCGTCATCTCCGGCGGCCTGCACGAGGCGCTGGCCCTGCCCATCCTCCACCACAGCGACGAGGCCGGGGCTCAGGGTCACCCGCAGCTCGCCGCGCTGGGGCAAGGTATAGCGCCGGGCCTGGCCCGCCGGGGCGGCGTCTTCCCAAACCCCGACGCGGCCTTCAGCTTTGGCCGGCGCGGGGAAGCTGTACTGGCGAAGCTCAACGATGGCGGGCCCTTGGGCGTTCTCGGCGAGCCACAGCGCGGCGGCGCGGCGGTCTTGGCTCGGCGCGAAGGCCCAGGTCTCGTCCCCTTCACCGAAGGTCTGCCCCGGCGTGGGGGCCTCTCCGGCGGGGATCACCCGGGCGCCGACGCCGCCGCGCACCCGCACGAGCACCGGGCCGTCTCCGGCGTCGAGGTCTACGGCGAGCTTGTCGGCGGGGGCGAGGCGCAGGCGCACGGGCTCCGACGAGAGCGAGGCCCGGCGGGCGATGAGCGGGGCCGTGGCGCGGCCTTCAGCGAGGGGGCTCACCAGCCACAGCTCCCGATCGGCGGACGTGAGGCCATCTTCAGCGGCGCGGCAGGCCGTCGCCGGGGCCGGGCACACCCGCAGGCCCTCGGGCAGGCGCGCGGCGGTGAACACGCCGGGGCGATCGAGGCGCACGACGACGGCCCCCAAGGGCAGCTCCGAGCGGGTCGGCCGGGTGAGCGCCACCCCTCGGCCCAGGGCGCGCTCGGGCTGGCGGTCCACCCGGGGGGCCTCCACCCGCAGGATCGCCGGGCCGCCCTCTCCGTCCAAGCTCCACAGCCGCAGCCGCCAGGCCTCGGCCGGGGCGCCGACCCGGGCGCTGAGCGACACCGCTTGGCCCATGCCTTGATCCACCAGCCGCCAGGCGCCGCCCACCTTGGCCTCTAAGGCGAGGCCCACGACCTCCTCCGAGGTGGCCCGGGCGTTCACGAGCTCGGCGCCGTCGGGCAAGGTCAGCGGAACGACGAGGATCTCTTCACCCGGCGTCTCGGGCCGGGTGAGCGGCGCGGCCAAGGCGGCCACCTCCCGCGCGTTGGGGGCGCGGAGGCTCAGGGTCACCGGGCCTTGGCTGGGGCCGACCTCCCGCAGCACGAGCTGGTAACGCCCGGCGGGCAAGGTGCGGGCGATGCGGAAGTTCCAGTCCAGCGGCCGGTCATCCTCAGCGGCGATCAGGCGCCCGGCCTCGTCGTACAGCCGCCCCTCGACGTCGCTCGGCCCGGCGGAGATCAGCTCCACGGGCCCGTCCTGGCCCAGCGAGAGCCAGATCGACGAGGACGAAGAGACCGGGCGGCTCTGGCCCACCAAGAGCTCTTCGGTGGTGGCGCTGACCTTGTATTTGACGCCGTGACTCCGACGAGAGTTACGCAGCTCCAGGCGGTAGTCCCCGGCGGGCAAGGCCTCTCGGAGCCCCGCGCCGGGGGCCAGCCGGGCGACGATCTCCCCGGCCCGGGTCAACACGCCGCCCATCTCGCCGGTGACGTTGACGTTGAGCGTCGCTGCGGCGGGCAGGCTGAAGGTGAACACGTCGGGGACACGCTCGGCGTCGCCTCGGGGCTCCATCCAGGTCGCGGTCACCGCGCCGGGCAACGAGAGCGGGTGCGGGCCGTGGCCCTCGGGGTTGGTGTCGTCGGTCAAGGCCGTGAAGCTCACCTGGGCGCGCAGGGGCACCTCTGAAGGCATCACGACGAGGCGATAGCCCCCGGCGGGCAAGGTCTCGGTGAGGTCGCAGCGGCTCAGGGGGCTTGAGACGGGCCAGCCGTCGGCGTCCTCCAGGCGACACTGCAGCACATGGCCTTGGGCGCGAGCGAGGAGCTTTACCTGGGCCTCTTCATTGAGCACAAAGGTCGTGGTGAGCGCCTCTCCGGCGTCGAGCTCCGCCCGAGCGGGGCGCCCGTCCAGAAGCCGCCCGCCGTCCTCCACGGGCACCTTGCGGGCGAGGATCGTCACGTCCCCGGCGCTCGCGCCTTGGGGGGCCACCGAGACGCGGTAACGCCCGGGGCTCAGCGCCCGCTGAATTGAGAAGTTTCGCCCGACGTGGTTCGCCGTGGCCTGGCCGATGACCTCTCCGGCGCGGTTGGAGATCACCCCGCTCATGTTCAGGAGCCCGGCGCTCTCGATGGTGTACAGTCCGCCCTCTTTGACATCCAGCACAAAAAACTTGGACTCGCGCTGGGCCAGGGTGAGGTGCTGGGGCGTGTCGAAGGGCAGCGTGGGCAGGCTCTCCCGTTTGGCGAGGACTTCAGGGTCGATGGGGCGGGTGAAGCCGCCGACTGGGGCGTCGCTGAAGAGACGTAGGGTGGCCCGGACAGGCTCGTCGCTGACGTTGTGCAGGGCGAGCCGCGAGGGGCCCTTGGGCAGCGCCGTGAGCATCGCCAGGGCCTCACCGACGAGGCCCAGCTCCAACAACGCGCCCTTCGCGGTGGTGAGAACCGCCTGTCCAGCCTCGGGCGCGCTCACGAGGAGGGTGACGCGCTGCCCAGCGTGGAGGGCCAGGACAAAGGGCTCGCTCAGGTCGAGGGGCAGAGCGCGCTGCACGAGGCCGACGTTTACGCCGGGCTGGCGGTTGCGGGTCAGGGTCGTCTTGGTGTCTCGGGTGAGGGTGACCTCACCGAACCACAGGCTGCTCCGATGCGCGGAGTTCTCCGGGTTCGGGAGCAGCTCTCCGGGACGAACCGCAGAGAGATCGTTGATGTTGCGGAGATCGAGCTCGACGACGCCAGGCTCCACAGGCTCCAAGGTGAGGGTGTAAAACCCCGGCGTGAGGTCCTCGAAGGTCAGCGAGCTCACCTCCCGCAGCGGCGGCTGTTTGTAGCCTTCAGGCGGGCTCAGGAGGAGCGGCTCGATGCGGGCGCGCAGGGGCGGCCCGCTAAACTGAAAGAGCAGATGGTCCCCCGCGTCCTTCACCTCGACATGGAGCGTCGCCGTCTCCGTGAGGTTGAACTTGCGCCGCCAGCCCTCGTTCTTGCTGAGCGGCACGACGCTCGCGGCGATGAGCTTGGCCTTGTTGTCGCGGCCGACGGCGGTGATCACCCCCGTGGCGTCGATGGAGTCTTGCGGATCTCCGGTATAAACCGTGGTGATCAGCGTGGGGCCGACGCCGCTTAGCGTCTGGCTCTCGCCGAGGGGCACGAAGCTCATCAAGGTGTAGCGCTGCCCAGGCTTGCCGGTGATCGTGACGATCTGCTCGCCGGAGATCCGGCCCAAGCTGGCCACGGGGACGCGGCTCTTGGGGGTGATGCTCGCCGAGCTCCCGCCGCTCGTCGCGAAGACGCCCAGGTTGACCGGGTGGCTCCCGAGCGTCACCGGGGCCACCTCGGGCAGCTCGATGTGCAGGCTGGTGTTGGGCGCGGCCCGCAGCCGCAGCCGCTCGACGCCGAGCGCGCCGATCGCGCCCTCCTTGATGATGGTGCCGCTCAACTTCTCAAGCCCAGCGCGCATATAGAGCATGTCGTGCGCGGCGCCGACCAAGCGGGGCCCGCCCGAGGCCGTGAGCAGGTAGAGCCCGGCGGGCAGGCTCATCTGGAGCGTGCAGCGGGTCGTCGGTTGGCCCTCGACGGGGCTCACCACCGCGCAGCGGGCGGGGGCGGACACACGCCAGCGGCCGTCGCGCCAGAGGCTCAGCTCGGCGAGGGACGGGCCCATGGCCTCAAAGGTCACCTCGCCGGGCCCGGCGGTGAGGTCAACCCAGAACGAGCGGTGCTTCTTGTCGCCCAGGGTCATCTTTGTCGTCTCTAAGAAGTCGTCCAAGGCCAGGGCGGCGACGGGCTGGTTGGTCTCCACAAACGGCGTCACGACGACGCTCACCTCTCCTTTGCCGGAGTCGGGCCCCCGGGTGCGCAGCTTGTAGGTGCCGGGCTCCAGAAACACGTCCAGGCGGCCATCTTGTTCACCGAGCCGCCCCGCCCAGGCGCCCGGGCCTCGGGCCTTGTCGACGAGCTGAATGAGCACGCCAGAGACCGAGCGCGCCTCGACGGCGTACCGACCGGCGCGGCGCACGGTGAGGGTCGTCTCGCCGGGGCCCCTCGCGGGCAAGGCCGGCGCCGAGAGCGTCACGGCCTCGGTGTTGGGCTCAAACAGCTCACCACCTTCGCCCGCGATGGCCCCCACGGCCGCCAGAGTGAGGGTGAGCCCTAGGGTGAAGCGCCCCAGGGTGTTGCCGAAGTGATCCCGTCGGAGCGCCATGATCGTCTTCCCTTTGTGCCGCTGAGATTCTACCGGAGCGCGGCCACCTGCGTCACCTTTTGGCCTTGGGGGCTCACCACCAAGGTCTGACCGTCGGACAGCGGCAGCACGAAGCGGTCGCCGTCAAATCGGGCCTCTTCAGGCCAGTACAGCGCCGGGGCGTCGAGGCGCAAGGGCACCAGGGCGCCCTCGGGGGTGACGACGACGAGGCCCCGCACCCAGCCCCCGGCGCGGCCGCCGCTGACGATCGCCACGGACCAGGCGCCGTCCGGGGCGAGGAGCTGCTCATCGACGCCGCTCAGAAGGGCCAGCAGGGCGGGCTCCGGGGCGGGCAAGGCGCGGCCGCTGAGGTCGTAGAGCTCGACGGACTCGGCGGGGCTCACGACACCCGGGCCCTCGGACACGCCGCGGCGCACCATCAAGGTGCCGCCGAGCAGCAAGGCGTCGTCGTAGCGGCGCTCGACGGCCATGGGGTCCAGGGCCTCGCCGTGCTGGAGCGGCACCTCAAAGCTCACCGCGCCGTCGATGAGCACCGTCGCCGAGTCCTCATCCACCCAGAGCTGCACCGTCGGCCCGGCGAGCACACGCTCGGCGAGGTGGGTCTCGGCCTGCGCGAGGCCGCTGAGGCTGAGCGAGAGGGCGAAGGCGAGAGAAGAGAAGAAGCGAGACATACACACTCCAGGCTTGCCCCGGTCAATGCAACCGCCGTGCCAGCGCCCCAGGGCCCGCCCAAGGGCCTCGGCTACCGGCAAATACACGATTGATAGCGGAAGCCAAAAAACGCGTGGATTCGTAGAATGAACATTCTAGGCGATCCGAGGCACCTCGTGGATCCTCTGCTCCAGAACATCGACCCCGTGGCCCTTGTCTGGGCAAAAAACCCCAATGACTGCCCGGTGACCGGACAGTTTATGGCCGGAGTCTGTCCGTTACAAAGGATAGATTCTTGGTTCCAATGAGGTGAGACCATGACCCTCGAAGACGCGCTCTTTGAGACCTCCGACCCCGATGACCCGACCGACGACGCCCTGGCCGACGACCTCCCGCCGCCGCGTCGCTGCTTGGGCCCCGACCCCAGCCTGCACCCCGAAGACTGGGCCATCGAGGAGGAGTTCTCCGCCACCTACTGCCGCCTGGTGCTCGCCGCCGAGCGCCTGCGGGCCTCGCCCCGGCCCCTCAAGCTCCTGCGGGTGAGCCACCACAACCGCCGCGCCGCCGCCGACGCCTTACGCCGGGTGGGCGTCTCGGCCTGGCTCGTCACCCCCTGGCGGGATGACGCGGGCTTCTTCGGCGCCGATGATCCCCTCGATCCTTAAGATCGCCCGGGATAGGTCTCGGGGATGCGGCGACGACCTCTCCCCGGCACCGACCTCTCCCTGAGCGTGCTCGGCCTCGGCCTGTGGGCGATGGGCGGCAAATATTGGGGGCCGCCCCGCCCCGACGAGGACGCCGTCGCCACCTTGCAGGCCGCCTTAGACCTGGGCGTCAACTGGTTCGACACCGCGCCGCTCTACGGCGAGGGCCACGCCGACACGCTCCTGCGCCGGGCCCTCGGGCCGCGCCTCAAAGAGGTCATCGTCGCCACCAAGGTCGGCGTGCGCTGGCGAGGCGCCCACGGCCACGCCGAGAGCGACCTCAGCCCGGCCCACATCGTCGAGGACGCCGAGGCCAGCCTCACCCGCCTGGGCCTTGAGACGATCCCGCTCCTCCAGGTTCATTGGCCTTGTGAGCGGGGCACCCCCTTGGCGGAGACCCTCGGCGCCCTCACGACGCTGCAGACGCAGGGCAAGATCCAGCACTTCGGCCTGTGCAACTACGGCCCCGAGGCCCTCGCCGAGGCTCGGGCGCTCGCGCCGATCGTGAGCCTTCAGACACCCTACTCCTTGCTGCGCCGTGAGCTGGAGGGGCCGCTTCTGGCCGCCGCCTCGGGCCTGGGCGTGCTGGCGTATGAGCCCCTCTGCCGGGGACTGCTCAGCGGGAAATACACCGGAAACCCTCGTTTTGGCGAGGATGACCAGCGGTCTTGGGATGAGCGGTTCCAAGGCCATCGCCTCCGCCACGCCCAGAGCCTCACCGCCGAGCTGGGCCGGATCGCCGCCCGGGTGGGTGTGCCGACGAGCGCCGTGGCGATCGGCTGGGCCATCGCGCAGCCGGGCGTGACCGCCGTGATCGCCGGGGCGCGAACACCGCAGCAGCTCCGCGAGAACATCCAGGCCGACCGCGTGGCGGCGAGCGCCAAGGTGGTCGAGGTGATCAGCCGGGTGGCGTCGGTGTTGGGTGGGGTGTGAGGAGCGCGCTCACTCCAAGCTCAACAAGAACTCCATCAAGTCCGCCCGCTCGCCCTCGCTGAGCGTCGAGGTCACCCCGTGCTGGTCCTCGGGGTTCTCGACGCCGAGCACCTCAACCAGGCTCGCCGCCCGGCCATCGTGCAGGTAGGGCGCGCTGTGGTGCAGGCCTCGAAGGCTCGGCACATCCAGGCCGGTCAAGGGCGCCCCGCGCCGCTGGCCGCTGGCCTCGG
>JAKLKE010000837.1 GCA_023150775.1 Myxococcota bacterium | reverse complement strand
CACGCCGCTGACCTGCGGACTCGGCGCGTGCGCCGCTGCCGGCGAGCGTCGGTGCGAGGCCGGCGGCTGGCGCGAGCGCTGTGTCCCGGGGCGTCCCGCCGCCGACGATGCAACCTGCGACGGCGTCGACGACGACTGCGACGGCGCGATCGACGACGGCAACCCCGGCGGCGGCGTCGCGTGCAGCACCGGCGGCGCGGGCGTCTGCGCGGCCGGTACGACGAGCTGCACCGGCGTCGGCCTCGTCTGTCAGCAGGACGCGCAGCCGTCGACCGAGGTCTGCAACGGCAGCGACGACGACTGCGACGGCGCCGTCGACGAGAGCGTCGCGACGATCTTCTATCGCGACGGCGACGGCGACGGGTACGGCAGCGCGATCGAGAGCCTGCGCGCGTGCTCGCTGCCGTCGGGCTACGTGACGAACAACCTCGACTGCGACGACGCGCGCTTCTCCGTGCGCCCCGGCGGCGCCGAGGTCTGCAACGGCCTCGACGACAACTG
>JAKLKE010000836.1 GCA_023150775.1 Myxococcota bacterium | reverse complement strand
CCGTTCGTGGCCAGCCGGTCGACGAGCGACGTCAACCTTGGCAACACGTTCACCACCATCGAACGACGTGACGTCGGCATTACGCTGCGGATCGTTCCCCAGATCTCTGAGGGCGGTTCGGTTCGCCTCGATGTCTTCGAGGAGGTATCGGACGTCATCAGCAACGATCCGGCACTCGGCCCGACAACGACGATCCGGTCGGCGACCACCACCGTGGTGGCGAAAGACGGGCAGACCGTCGTCATCGGTGGCCTGCTGTTCGACAACGCGGTGCGTTCGCAGACGAAGGTGCCGTTTCTGGGCGACATTCCGGTCATCGGCAACTTCTTCCGCTTCAATCGGGTGCAAAACCGCAAGACCAACCTGCTCATCTTCCTGACGCCCCACATCATTCGCAGCGAGAGGGATCAGACCGAGCTGTCGGTCGACGAACGGCAACGCAAGGTGTTCGACGCGCTCGACGAGGGTGGCTGGCGGCCGCCGCCGTGGCCGCCGCTGTAC
>JAKLKE010000835.1 GCA_023150775.1 Myxococcota bacterium | reverse complement strand
TCGCCTCGACCTGCGATGGGGCTCCCCCGGGCCACGCCGGAGCCGCGGGGGACTGCGACGACACGCTGCCGTCGGTGCATCCTGGCGCCGCGGACGTGTGCGACGGAGTCGCCGACAACGACTGCGACGGCGCGGCGGATCCCATGGAAGCGGACGCCGACGTGGACGGGATCTCGGCATGTGGCGGGGACTGCGACGACGCCGACGCCGTGAACTACCCGGGGAATCCCGAGCTGTGCGACGGCGCCGACAACGACTGCGACGCGGTGGTGGACAACGGGGTCGCCTTCGCCGACTACCGGCCCGACGCCGACCTCGACGGCTTCGGGGACTCGGGCGCCGAGCCGGTCAACGCCTGTGACGGCGGGCCCGGCGGCTACGTCGCCGACGGGACCGACTGCGACGACACCGCTCCCGCCGTGAACCCCGGCGCCGCCGAGGCCTGCAACGGCATCGACGACGACTGTGATGGCGCGGCCGACGACGGGATCGTCTTCGTCGACT
>JAKLKE010000834.1 GCA_023150775.1 Myxococcota bacterium | reverse complement strand
ACCGTGGCGTAGGGGGTTGCCACCAAAGGCGCCCTCTCCCCCCCCTCCACGGGCCGCTGACTCGGCGGATTCGTCGTGGTGGGGAGCGGGTGGAGGCGGTCGTGCCATCGTGGCGCGCCCTTCGCCAACGTCGTGCACGAAGGTGCGTCGGGGTGACTCGACACGGAGAGAAACGAACCACAGAGGCACAGAGGGCACGGAGGTCGGAGCACAGAGGGGTCGGTGAAAGTTTGAGCGGAGTGGAGAGGGGGGGCGTGCTTGGGTGTCCCCCTCAGACTCGGGGCCTCGGTGTTCTTCGCGCGATGACCTCTGGGCAGCGGCGATGGCCTCACCGTACCACCAACCCCTCTGTGTTCATAACTCTGTGCCCTCTGTGCCTCTGTGGTTCGTTCGCCCGAGCCGCCCACCTCCACCAATCTCTCTGTGGTTCGTTCGCCCGAGCCGCCCTCCGCCACCAAGGCCGGCGCCTGCATCACCCGCACCCCTGGCGCCGCGGCGGCGTGCA
>JAKLKE010000833.1 GCA_023150775.1 Myxococcota bacterium | reverse complement strand
CTACCTCTTCCGGGGCGGGGCCCGGTGGGGAGCCACCCTCGCCCCCGACGACGCCTTCACCGTGATCCGCGGCGACGAGGCCAACCGCGAGGCGGCGCACCAGTTCGCCGGCCCGGGGGACTTCGACGGCGACGGCTACGGCGACCTGGCCATCGGCGACCGCCACCCCGAGATGGCCGATCTCGGCGTCGCCGCGTGGATCTTCCGGGGGGGGCCCTCGGGGCGCCTGGCCACCGGCGGCGAGTTCCTCCTCTCCGACGCCGACGCGCGGGTGGGGATGTCGGGCACCGACAGCGGCCTCGGCACCCCCCTGGACTGGCTCGGCGACCTGGATGGGGACGGCCGGGACGATCTCGTCCTGGGCTTCAAGGAGTACCTGGAGCTCCAGGGGGGCGCGGTGATCGGGTACGGCGCCGACTTCGCCGGAGAGCTGGTGGAGGCCGTCACCGACGTGTACGACGGCGAGCGCTGCCAGACGTCGTGGTGCGGCGACTTCGCGGGGCACTC
>JAKLKE010000832.1 GCA_023150775.1 Myxococcota bacterium | reverse complement strand
CCATCGGCGTCCAGGCCGTGGACGGCGGGATCGGTATCATCGCAGTCGTTCCCCCCGCAGGAGGCGGCGTCGTCGCCGTCCCCGTCGGAGTCGGCCAGGAGGTCGGGATCGTCCCCGTCCACCGCGCCGTCGCAGTCCTGGTCGACGCCGTCGCAGGTCTCGGCTGCCCCGGGGTGGATCGAGGCCGCCAGGTCGTCGCAGTCCCCGCCACAGGCGGTGGTGCCGTCGCCGTCGAGGTCGGCGCCCCCGTCCTCGTCCACGGCGCCGTCGCAGTCGTCGTCCACCCCGTCGCACCCCTCGGGGGCTCCGGGGCGGCGGTCGGGATCGGCGTCGTCGCAGTCCCCCCCGCAGGTCGTGTAGCCGTCTCCGTCGGCGTCGAAGCCCTCGTCCACGCCTCCTTCGCAGTCGTCGTCCACGCCGTTGCACGTCTCCGCCGCGTCGGGGTTCACCGCCGCGGACCCATCGTCGCAGTCGCCGCCACAGGTCGTGTAACCGTCCCCGTCGGCGTCGTA
>JAKLKE010000831.1 GCA_023150775.1 Myxococcota bacterium | reverse complement strand
TCGCCGTCGGTGTCGGTGCTCAGGGGGTCGGAGCCCAGGGTGTTGGCCTCCTCGCCGTCAGAGAGGCCGTCGCCGTCGCTGTCGGCGACGTTGGGGTCGGTCTCTAGGACGGCCTCAGAGAAGTCGTCGAGGCCGTCGTCGTCGCTGTCGCCGTCGTTGGGATCGGTGTCGTACTCGATGAGCTCTTCGCCGTCGGTGAGGCCGTCGCCGTCAGAGTCGGCAGAGTAGGGGTCGGTGCCGTAGACGCCCATCTCGTCGGGGTCGGTGACGCCGTCGCCGTCGCTGTCTTTGCCCGAGCAGATCGAGATGTTCAGCGGGCTCTGGAGGACGTACTCGATGCTCTGCTGAGAGAAGTTGTAGAACCCGAAGTTGCCTTCGGGGAAGGTGCCGGTGATGTCGAGCTCTTTCACGCCGTCGATGTAGACGACGATGTTGGTCTCGCTGTAGGTGAGCTGGAAGGTGTAGGTGGTGTTGTCTTTCCAGCCCTTTGAGCCCTGGTTGGTGCCCCGGGCGAG
>JAKLKE010000830.1 GCA_023150775.1 Myxococcota bacterium | reverse complement strand
CCAGTTCGGCGCAGAAGCCGGCGTGCTGGGCACGGTGCTCGGCCAGGGCGGGATAGCCGGCCCGCTCCATCACCCGCTCCTCGTCCGCGAAATGCTCGCGGGTGTAGTCGTCGAGGAAGGCCAGCACCGGCGCCACATCCGCGGAACCGCGTCCGGCGCGGATCGCCGCCACCAGGCGGTTGAGGCGGGTGAACAGCTCGCGGTGCTGGGAATCCAGCTCCGGCACCCCCACCGACATGCCCGGGGTCCAGCCCGAGAGGATGGGCAGCGCGATCTTGAGCAGCAGGGTGTAGACCAGCAGCCCGCCGGCGATCACCCCCAGGGTGATCTTCCACTCGGTCACGGTGGGGGTGAACTCCACCACCTCGTGCAGGGTCGAGGGGATGAAGCCGGGGATGATCAGGCCCATGCCCTTCTCGATCCAGATGCCGACGAAGGTCATCACGCAGGCGGCCGCCAGCAGGCCGCGGTGGCGCAGCAGGCCGGGCCACAGGAACAGCCCGGCGGCGATCACG
>JAKLKE010000082.1:10748-18748 GCA_023150775.1 Myxococcota bacterium | reverse complement strand
TGTGCCGTTTCACCTCACCACGGAGGAGCTCGGCACGATGCACGGGCCCGATGAGCGCTTGCGGGCGGAGGAGCTGGAGGCGGGGGTGAAGGCGATGTTGGGGGTGTTGGTGGGGGTGGTGGGGGACGGCGGGGCGGCCGCTCGTTAAGGATCGGGCCTGAACCCGCCCAGGAGCAGCGCCGATGCTGAGCCGCGTCACCGTCGAGTCCTTCAAGTCCATCCGGCAGGCCGAGCTGGAGCTTGGGCAGGTGAACGTGTTCATCGGCGCCAACGGCGTCGGAAAGAGCAACCTCTTAGAGGCCGTGGGCCTGCTCAGCGCGGCGGCGTCGGGGCGGGTGGATGACGAGGCGCTCATGCGGCGCGGGGTGCGCTTGGGAACCCGCGAGATCTACCGCTCGGCGTTTGATGAGCCAGGCGCGGATCGTGCGATCTGGCTAGAGGGCGCGAGCGACACGGTTCAGTATGTGGTTGGCCTGGAGACCCCACAAGGTCAAGAGGGCAGCGCCTGGAGCTTCGCGAGCGAGCAGCTCCGGTCCAAAGCCCAGAACGGTCGAACGGTGCGCCTCGTAAACCAGTCAAAGACGAACGAGACGGGCAAGGTCGCCCGAAACCTGCAGGCCCACACGCCTGACTCCCCCGCCCGACAGCTCATCCAGTCCCTCAACGAGTACCGCATCTACACCCCCGACACCCGCACCTTACGCGGTCTGGTGATCGACCCCCAGCAGCAGCATCCCATCGGCCTCTCCGGCGGGCGGCTCGCCGAGGCCGTGCGTGACACCTTCGCCGCCTTGGGCGCTGAGGAGGCCGAGGCGGTGCGCGACAGCTTGGGCGAGATGATTCAGTGGATGCGTGATGTTGACGTGGTGTCTGTGATGGACGTGCCCATGAGCCGCAGCGTGCCCTCGACGCCTTGGGCGCTGCGCTTCCGCGACCGCCACATGGCGCCGGGCCACGACATGGTCAGCGCCTATGACGCCAGCGAGGGGGCGCTGTGGGTGCTGTTCACCTTGGTGCTCAGCCTGCACCCCCAGGCGCCGCGACTGTTCGCCATCGACAACGCCGACCACGCCCTCAACCCGCGCCTCGCCCGGCGCTTGATGCAGGCGCTCTGCGGCTGGATGCTCGGCGACCCTCACCGTCAGGCCTTGCTCACCGTACACAATCCCGTCGCGCTCGACGGCCTGCCTCTCCAAGACGACCGCGTGCGTCTGTTCGCCGTAGACCGCGCCGAGCCCACCGGGGAGACCGTGTTTCATCGTGTGCAGTTCACGGAGGCCCTCTTGGCGAAGGCCGACCGGGCGCCCTTGAGCCGTCTGTGGGTGTCGGGGATGCTCGGCGGCGTCCCCGATGTCTGAGCCCCTGCGCGTGGCGCTCGTCTGTGAGGGGCCCACAGACAAGATCGTGCTCGCGGCCATCCTGCCCGGCCTGCTGCGGCGCCCCGTGGTGGTGACGATGGTGCAGCCGATGGAGGAGGAGCTCGGCGGCGGCGGCGCGCTCGGCTTTGGCTGGCGGGGTGTGCGGCGGTGGTGCCAAGAGGTGCGGGCCGGGCGCCTCTCGACCTTGGATGACTGGCTCAGCCAAACCGATCTCCTGATCATTCACCTCGATGGAGACGTCGCGCGGGAGCCTGACGTGGCCTGCGCGCGGCCTTGCCCCCCAGCCGAGGACACGGCGGACGCCCTGCGCGCGGTGCTGCTCAGCGACCTCGGCCTGAGCGCACCCCCGCCTGGCCTGCTGATCACCACGCCGATGGACGCCACCGAGGCCTGGCTTCTGCCCATCCTGCGCGACGTACAGACCTCGGAGTGCGCGGCCGACCCCGCCGCGCGGTTCATCGGCGGCGAGCCCAAGCTCATGAACCAGAGCCGCAAAAAACAGACCGCCCGATACCGCGCCGCGAGCCGCGACATCAGCGCTCACTGGACACGGGCGCGGGGCCTCAGCCAGCTTGATCGGCTTGAGCGGGAGCTGGCGCCTTGGGCGTCGCGTTAGCGCGCGCCACCCTGCCCCCCTCCGTTGCGGCTGAGGCGCCCCTCGCCGCTCGTGCTCAGAGGGGTCGCACCCGAAAAAGTTTGGTCCCGTAGCTCACGGGCTGCTGGTTGCTGACGAGGACCTCGTCGATCACGCAGGCGAGGTCGGCCTCGATCTCATTGAACAGCAGCATGGACTCAATGACACACACCGTGCGGCCGCGCCCGACGACGTCACCGACCTTCACGAACAGCGGTTCGCCGGGGCGCAGCTCCAGGTAGCAGGTGCCGACAAAAGGCGAGACGATGTAGCCCACGCCGTGATCGGGCTCTGTCCGCTCCGCGGTCATCGGCGCGGCGACGACGGCGCGCTGCTCACCGGGCGCGCTGATCTTGGGGGTGACAGGCGGCTTGGGGTCTTGATCGGGCATAGGCGTCGCCGGGGATGGGGTCGGGCGCGAGCATAGGCGGACGCGGCCGCGCCTGTAAAGGGGCCTCCCCGGCCTGAGTCGCTGGGGGTGGGCGCTTGCCCCCGACCCCAACGGCGCCGCCCGACCAGGCGCCAGCGGCGGCGAAGACGGCGGGGAGGAGGAGCGGGCGTGTGGGGCCGGGGCTCGTCGAGGGGGGAAATCGCCGCGAATCGGGTCCTTGAGGCTCATGAACGCGATTTTTTCCGGAAAATCGTCTTCTTGAGGCTCATGAACGCGATTTTTCGCGGAAAATCGTCTTCTTGAGGCTCAAGATCGCGATTTCTCTCCACCAAGTCCCCTTCTTGAGGCTCAAGAAAGCGACCCCCTACGACCACGGTAGAAGCTACATTTTCAAGACCCCATTCCAGCTAGCTTGTCCTAGCCTGTCCTAGCTTGTCCAGCCTTGGTCGCAGAGTTACCACCGCGCCCCCCTCGGCGGCGGCGACCCCGAGGCTGCTACCAAAGCTACCGGCGAGGACCAGATGGCGGCGGGCGAGACCCTTTCCCGCCGCGCCTCGTGGACCGCCCGCGCTCGCTGCACGTCTGCCTCCCCTGGTCCGCGCGTGGCGCTACGCCCAAGCGCAAGAAACGGCAGGCGACGCGGCTCTCTTGCGCGGTAGGCACCAGCCGACGAGCCACTCCCCCAACCACTGCGGGATAACGCAGGTTGAAGTTTACATAACGATGGCGGATACCCTGCTGATACGGTTTACACAGACTTGACAAGTGCGCTATGCCAAGGATCGAGAGGCCGTCGCCGCGTGATCCTTGACGCGGCTTCAGAGCGCAGCCGCGCCTCCTCCGTCGTCCTGGCTGCCAGGGCCGAGTGGCGGAGGCGCGGGCGTGAACGAGGCCGGGGTCAGCCCTTCGTGAGCTTGTCCAGCGCCACGCGCGGCGGGGCTCGCTTGAGCTCAAGGCGCTCATCGAGCACCGCTGAACGGAGTGACGACGCGCCCCCGGTCGCTGTTGGCGGGCGAACTGCGAGCGAACGAGGCGCCGCCTCGGGTGGCGTTGGTCGCGTCGGGGCAACACGCACCGCTGGGCGTGGTGAGGCTGCGGCGCTCGGGGATACAGGCCGCGCGGTGGGAGTCTGGGACGCTGGCGCTCCTTGGCCGCCGCGGTGCGCCGGAGGGGCGGAGCGCGTTGGCGCCGTGGGGCCCGTTGACGAGTCCACGGTCAACGCGGGCGCCGTCTCGGGCCGCCGAGCGACCGGGCGCGGGACATCCTGTGGAGGTCGTGTCGCGTCTGAAGAACCGTCTGTGGCTGGTCCTGCCGAGTGAGGCGACGGCTCGCGGTCGCCGCTGATGCTCTTCCCGAGGGAGTTCAGCACCAAGGTCACCGCGTCCCGAACGCCCTTGTCCGCCATCATCGCCTCGTCCTTGAGCAGCCCCGGCAAGACCTCTAGCGCCTTTCGGCGGGCCGAGGAGGTCTGGGAGAAGTCTCCGGGCCGCGCGCTCACCACCATCTGCTCGACCTGCTCAGGCGTGGGTGTCCGGTAATACTCCATCATCACCTTGACGGAGTGTCCTAGGAGCGCCGAGAGGGTCTTCGGGTCGTAACCCAGCGTGATGTAGAAATGCACCGCCGCGCGCCGAAGGCTGTGCGGTGTGAACGACGGCATGTTGAGACGGCTACACACTCGCGCGAGGTTGTCACGCACCCAACTGAACCGCGTGGCCTGTGCTTTGCAGTTGCGCCCCCAATGAAACAGCGGGCTCGTGCTCCCGTCGGCGCGCGCGGCGAGCCGCTCACGGAGCGTCTCGTCAATCGGGATGCGCCGTGGACCCGTCTTGCCGTCTACGGTGAGCAAATGCGACTGTGGGTCGTAGTCGCAGCGCCGCAGCAGGACGATCTCGCCGATGCGTGCGCCCGTGGAGGCGAGCACCTCCACGATGAGCCGCGCCTCGCCCTTGAGCGCCTGCAATATGGCGTTGATCTGCGCGCGGTTGGGGGTGAGTTTGTCGTCCCGTTTCACCCGCCCAAGCTCCAGCTTAGGCGGCTTGACCGCGACGAGTCGCTCCTCAAATGCCCAGCGCCACGCCCGGAGAAGGAATCCGGCCTCGAAGGTGACCGTGAGGTGGGCCCGCCCCGCCCCGATGGCCCCCGTGAAGATCCGCTCAAGCTCAGCCTTGTCTGTCTGAACGACGGCCTTGTGGCCCAGCAGCTTGGTCAGCGAGCGCCGCAACGAGACTCGGCCCTGAACGGTTCGTGGACTGAGATGCGCAGGCTCCCCCTGCGCCGCCTCGTCGGCCTTGATGAGATCGGCGAAGGTCACTATGCGCTGCCCGGCGAACGCCTTCTGGGGCCGGTGGGCACCTCGGATCACGAGGTCGGCCAGCTCGGACTGCGCCTCGGTCACCGTCGCCCACTTGTGGAAGACGGTCTCACGCTCGGTGACGCCGAGGGCCGCGTTCGCGCAGCGGTCGATGCGCCAGTACCAGCGGACCTCGCCGTGCTCTACCTTGGGGCCGCGCACGACCGTCGCGCTGAGGTTGTGGTGCCGCTGCACCTCGGGCTTGGTCACGCGCTGGGGGAGCTCGGGCTTGCTGGTCGCGGCCTGGGTGCTGGTGGCCTTCTTGGCGCGTGTGGGGCTCAGGGCGTTCATCGGGGCCTCGCTGTCGAGGTGGGCAGTCTCGCCCGGCGCTTCCACCGGGCCCCCAGGATCCTGCTCCAGACGGAATCGTTTCCGAGAAGGCGCCTTCTTCTTGCTCTTTGATGAGGTCGGATCTTCCTTGGGATCCGCCGTTTTCTGTCCGGGGGGATCGTCGGGAGGATCACGATCCTCGGGCGGCGCGATCAGGATCTCGTCGGGGGCGCCTTCCTTGGCCTCCCGATCGTCGGGCGGTGGGCGGGCGTTCATGGCTCACCCCCTTCGCCGTCGCCCTTGAGGATCGCCGCCACGGCCTCGCGCAGCTCGGGGCTCTTGCGGAGGGCGTCGAGGGCCTCGGGCGGCCAGCCCGGCGGGAGCAGGGGCTCGTCCTCGCGGAGCAGCTCGGCGGGGGTGAGGCCGTAGACCTCACAGATGTGCCAGAGCCGCTGGAGTTGTGGCGTGTGGAGTCGGGTCTCCCAGCGTGACAGTTGGGCGGGGAGGACACGAAGATGGCGGCTCGCCTCGGTCTGGGACCAGCCGAAGACGAGGCGCCGCCGCTTGAGGGCCGCGGCGACGCCGTGTGTGAAGGCCTCCTCAGAGGACATGATCACCTCCCGACGTTTGGCCCATCGCCGGGGCGGTGGTCGCCGGGGCCTTAGCGTCTTGGCCCGGCGTGATCTCCAGGTGGGGGTAGATGGACTCCAGCGCCAGCTTCCGCACCTCGGGCGAGGCGGCGCGAAGGTCGGCGAGCAGCACGGCCAGCTCCGCAGGGAGCGCGTTCTCCTCGATGTCGAGGAGGTCGCCGACCCCCACACGGAGCGCCTCAGCGAAGCGCCGTAAGGTGAGCAGGGTGGGCATTCGGATACCGATCTCGGCGCGGGACACATCGCTTGGCGTCGTCGCCGCGCGCTGGGCCACGGCGCTCTGGGACAGTCCACGAATGTAGCGGATGTCGCGGATTCGGGCGCCGATCTGGAAGGCCAGCGGGGATTTCGCCGACATCACAGCACCCCCTTGGCGGCCTGCTCGGCGTCGGCGAGGGTGGCGTCCGCGGGCGGGAGGCTCTGCGCGGCGGGCGTCTGTTCGGGCGTGTCGTCGTCGGACTGTGCGACACGCGGCGGGCGCAAGGCGTCGCGGGCGGCCTTGAGCGTGACGAGGGTTTGGCTCAGGCAGTCGCGGCGGTGGAACAGCTCGGCGATCTGGGTGTCGAGCTCAGCGAGGTCTGTGTCGGTGAGGGGGCGCTCGTTGGACAGCCGGAGGAGGTCATTGGTGAGGGCCCGCACCGCCCGCGCGATGCGGTCGATGCGGTGTTTGCCGTGGGCGCACGCGCTATGCACGGCCACGGCGGCGGCGAAGAGCTGGGCGACGAGGTGCCGAGGCTGGTTGAGGGCCACGGGCAAGGTCACGCGGGGCACGGTGCCGAGGTCTACGGTGTAGACGCGCAGGTTGCCGCTTAAGAGGCGCTCGGCGGCGTGGAGGTAGTCCAGCCCCAGGAGGAGGCGGTGGTGGTCGCGGAGCAGGGGCCGGGGGTCGGGCTGGTCCCCTCGGGCTGCGGAGATGAGGTGGGCCGTGGCGCGGTCGGAGAGGTCGCGGGCGGCGACGCTGACCGTGTCGCCGAAGGCCGCTAGCTCGATGGCGGACTGTTGCAGCTCGATGAGCGGGCTCAGGGCAGGGTCGAACGGAGGGATGGGCTCGGGTTGGGTAGGCATGATCTACGTCCGGATGGGTTGAGGGTCGCGCAGAGCCCGGCCACGGGACGACACGCGGCGGCGGTCCCTGGTCAGGCGGCTTTGGGGCAGAGCTGGACGAACCCCACGACCCCCGAAGGAGGTCATGGGGCGGCGCGCGGTCGCCCACGAGCCCCAGGTCTTGCGCCAGGAGATCGCGGGCAGAGCGCGGCCAAGGATCTCCGGTGAGGCCGGGATCCGGGTGTCGGGCTTGGGCGGCTTAGTGGGCGGCTATGACGTTAGAACGCACACTTCCGGCGGAGGCGCGCCCCGATGGCGGCGCGCGGCGGGCCCCAAAATATAGCGATCTGGCCCATGTTGACGGTAGATTCATGCCGCGAGCGCGAAATCGCTCGTCGGGGGAGAGGATGTGTCCGCATCTTCGACTCCGGGGCTCGGTGAGGGGCCGAATCCTCACCGGGCCCGTTTCTTGGGTGGTTGTCAGGCGGCGCGCAGAGGCGCCATGCCCAATTTGCCATAACGCAGCAGGAAATCAACGAGGGATGCAGAAAAAAGACACGGACGGCCCAAGGTCGGCGTTGAACCTTGGAAACGTCCGTGGCGGATTTTCTGCGGTAGGCGTTTCGCGTTGGATACGGACGCCGGGCGCTCAGACGACCTCGACGCCTAGCTCCCCAAAGCGGCCCAGCGGCAAGGCCAGGCGGTCGCCTCGGCTCACCTTGCAGCGCAGGCGCTTCACCTCGCCGACGCCCTGGCTGCCGGGCACACGCTCCTCTTGCACCAGGATCCGCTGGAGCCGCGGGAGCAGGAGCGTCGCCGCCAAGCTGGGCACGGTGATCACGAGCAGGCCGCCCTCGTTGGCGAGGCCGAGGGCGCCTAGCTCACCGAGCGCGATCGAAACGCCCTCGCCCGCGCCGATGGAGAGACGGTACACGTCTCGGGGGCCCGTGTCCGTCGTCCGCTGGGTCTTCGGCGTGACACACACGGGGCGGAGCACCTCGGAGAGCGGGCGACCGAGCGCCTGCTCCAAGGGATCAAACACGATCGAGCCGAGCTGAATGCGGGTGACGGGGACCACCAGGTCGATGAGGATGGCGAGGGCGGTCATGCGGCGGCGTCCGGCTCGGAGGGGGCGTCGTCGTCGCCGTCCGAGTCTCCGCTGTCGTCGTCTTCATCCTCGTCGTCGTCGTCGTCTTGCTCCTCATCGTCGCTGTCTACGTCGTTGTTGTCGTCCTCGTCCGCCTGCTCGTCGTGGTCGTCGAACAGACCCTCTAAGGAG
>JAKLKE010000082.1:0-10738 GCA_023150775.1 Myxococcota bacterium | reverse complement strand
GATGCGGTCCAGGGTCTCGACCACGAGCGCGGTCTCGTCGTCGAGCTGGTCGCTGAGGTCTTGTAGGCCGGTGACGACGCGCTCCTGACTGAGCAGGTTGAGGTAGAGCAGCTCACACTGGATAAAGGTCTGCTCACCGGGGGCGAGGGCGGCGAACTCTTCCATCGCCTTCGCGCGGGCCTTGGGGTTCTTCGCCGCGAACAGCTCGCCGAAGAGCTGGCGCGCGCGTTTGCTGGGGTTGATCCGCTCGGGGGCGGGCTTGGCTTCATTTGGCACAGAGGTCTCCATTCCGGCGGGTTTCGCCGGGGTTTGGGTTCGGTCGTCTCACACAGAGGGGGTTAGGCGGGCGGCGGCGGCGGCGGCGTACCGGCGTTCTGCTGCGCGGCCTTGGCCTGGGCGGCGACGTTGCGGAGCATCGCCGCGAGATCACCAAGGAAGCGCGGGTCGCGGAGCAGACCCAGCACGGTCGGGTCACCGAGCAGGGCGCGCAGCTCGGGGTGTTGCAGGAGCGGCGCGACGGCGCCGAGCAGCTCCGGGGGCAGGCCCGCGAGGCCGCCGCCGCCGAGGAAGCTCTTCGCGGCGTCGCCTAGCTCCTTGACGGCCTGGCTGGCGAGGTCGGAGCGGCTCCGCGCGCTGCGTTCGCCGTCAACGGCGCGCTCCGCGATCTCAAGCTGCTGGATGCGGTGTTCAAGCACGGCCCCGGCCAAGGCGTCTACCTGCTTGCGGGACTGTGACAGTTCATGGCTCAAGCGAAGGTGCATCCCGTCGTTGATGCTCTGGTTCCGCTCCCAGGAGCCCAGGAGGAGGTGCGCGAAGTCGGCGTAGCACAGACTCAGCTCTCGCATGGCCTGCCCGGTCGGGCCCTTGATGCCGTTGGGATCGTGCTGAGAGGGCAGCGGCGAGAAGGTCGGCGCGGCGTTGGGCTTGGGTCGGCCCGGCATGGGCGCGGGCTCGTCTGGAGGGTCGTCTGTCTCATCATAGAAGGGATCGTCGCTGTCGCGGAGGCTGCCGACGCGACTGTCCTCGACGTTGATGGTCAGGTTGACCGGCGACGGGTCGTCCCCCTTCGGGCCATAGCCGCGCACCCTGAACCGCAGCGCCTTCTTGTTGACGCTCGTGCGCGCCAGCGTGAGGCGAATGAAGCGCCGCGCCGCCTTGAGGAGCACACGATGGACCAGGGAGGGATCGTCGGGGTCGTTGGCCTCGCTGGTGTCGTCGCCCTCCTCGTCCTCCTCCTCGGCCATGTCTACACAGACGCCGTAGGTGTCGGGCAGGCTGAGGATCCGCCGGGCGTCTTGTAGGGTGAGGTTGAGCCGCCCGAGGCGCTCCTCGGCGCGGCTGCCGACCTCGCGGCAGTGGATGGTGAGGTAACACAAGTCGTCGATGAACTTGCCGAGCTGCAAGTCGGCGTCGTCGAGCCCGTGCATCAGAAACCGCATGAATCACCTCCAGACCTCCTCACCTTGATCCTTGAGGATCCGCCGCGCAACAGGATCTTTCGCCGCCTCAAGACGGCCCTCGGCCAAAATGATCTTGGCACCGTACTTCCGCACGAACAAACAATCGTTTCCACGCGAGAGGGGCGTGCGTCGTGGCGGCTGATGCCTGCGGAAGTGGCCGTGCGCGCGGTTTATGAACCTCCACGCAGGCTCCACGCGGGCTCCACGGCGCCTCCACCGAGGCTCCTCGCGGGTTCCACGGGGCTCAAGGTCACCTCCACGGGGTTCAAGGTCACCTCCACCTGGCTCAAGGTCACCTCCACCGGGCTCAAGGCCACTTCCACGCAGACACCTTTGGCGGAGGCGCGCGTTCCACGGGCGGACTGTGACGCGAACACGCAGAGGCCGGGTTTGAGGCCATCGAGGCGCGGCGGGCAAGAATCGCTTCCGCACTTCACGCTCACCGTATGGCCCACTTCCGCGTCATTTTCGCGGGGTGATGTTGACGTGGCAAGGGCTACACGCGGCGCGGTGGAAGTGAATCTGATGGATTCTCGGCGCCTTACGAATGTACTCATCGTCCAGGGCGCGCAGTCCTGCTGGCGCTGCTCGCCGAGCTTCTCCCCACACGCGCGCCCGGCGTCCCGACCCGCTGGGGCGGCGCGCGGGGGGAGACGGCCTTGACCGCCGCAGAGATCACCCTGGGGCGCCGCGTCGTGGACCGCGCGGGACACCACGGCAAGGTCGCGCGGGTGCTGATGCGCCCCGGCTTCTCCGGCGGCCCACCCTACGCCGACGGCGACATCACCCTCGACTCCGGCCTCACCGAGCGCATCCCCGTCCACCTCTACGCCGAGCTGGCGCCGCCGGTCCACGTCCCGCGAGATCCCAGCTTCTTGGGCGAGGTCATGTCCCCCGACGCGCTGTGGCGCATCGTCACCAGCGCCCTGGAGACGGCCCTGACCTCCGAGAGCCTGCTCGACGGCGCCAAGCCCAGCACCCTGCGCTACCACCAGACCGCGCTGCGGGAGCAGCTCGTCCGCTTCGCGCAGGCCCATGAGGTGTGGCTCCAATGGCGCGCGGCCAACCCCGATGAGCCCGTAGACGGCTACACCGGCCTCGCCGCCCGCCGTGCCGAGCTGGAGCGCAAGTTTCGCCGCGAGGAGGCCAGCCCCACCGAGATCGCCGAGCGCGCCGCGCTTCGCACCCTCAGCAACGTATGGACCACGCTCCGCGTCGGCGAGGGCGTGGCCCGCGTGCGCGTTGGCCCCCGCGGTAAGAGCCTGGAGCCCGGCTGGCGTCTCGTCGGCCTCGACGGCGAGAAGGCCGAGGTGCAGCTCGGCGACCTCGTAGAGACGGCGCCCTCGTGGCTGCTCCAGCCCGCGCCGCTCCCGGCGGAGTCCATCACCCTGCCCACCGAGCCGACCTACCTCTGCGATCTCAGCGCCTTGCTGAGTCGCAACACCGACCACTACGCCGCGATGCCGCCCCGCGCCGCCATCTCCCGCGCGGTCAAGGGTTACCTCGCCGAGCACGGCCTGCGCGTCTCGACCTCGGTGGAGCGGGGCAGCGGCATCACGTCGATTCAGCTCAGCCCCGCCGTGGGCCTCGCCTGGGAGCCCGGCGACAAGGACAAGCTCCAAAGCCTCTTGCCCGGCCTGAACCTCTGGGACAGCCACGCAACCATCGAGCCCTGGGAGCGAAAACGCGCCGAATACGATCCCTACGCCGACTACGGCGGCAAGTGGGGCGGCGTCGCGCTGCCGGTGGACCAGCTCATGCGCTTCGCCCGGCACCTGGTCCCCCAGCTCGTGCGCGAGGACATCACCCTGAGCCCCTTGGGCGAGGCGATCCGGCTGAGCCTGCGCCCGGTGAGCGCCGCCGCGTCAGCGTCGCCGATCCCGTCGCCAAGCGCCCCGCCGCGTGAGGCGCCCGAGGGCTGCGTCGAGGTGAGCTTCACCCTGGCGGGGCACGGGCTCATCCGGGTGGTCTGCGGAGCTCAAGGCCGCAGGGACGTGTGGCACAACGTCTACGTCGGCAAGATCCGCTACGGCTACAACGGTGGGCGCTGGGCTCGGGGTCAACGTCCGCCCGAGCCGGTGCTCGACGCGGTACGGTCGCGCGGGATCACGGCGTTCGACGGGCCATGACGCCCCACGCCCTGCTCGACGCGCTGGAGGCCCGGCTCGTCACCGCGCCGCCGCCGGGGGTGTCGTGGGCCTACGCGGCGGGCTTCTTCGCGCGGCACCGGGGGCAACTCCTCCTGCACCTTCGCGCTGCGCTGCGCCCGCCCGTGGCCTCAGAGGAGCGCATCATCACCCTCAACATGGGCCTGGGCCGCGACAGCTTGGCGATGCTCGCGCTGCTCATCGAGGGCCAGCTCGTGGCCGAGGGCCGGGCGCTGAGACCCGCCGACGTGGACGCCGTGGTCTTCTCCGACCCTGGCTTTGAGTGGGCGCACACCTACGCGCTCCTGCCTCGAGTGCGGCGGATGTGCGCGCTGCACGGCCTGCGCCTTATCGTGCTCCAGAAGCCCGACCCCGCCGTCGCCGAGGTGTATCTCCGCCAGCTCCCGCTGCCCGGTGACCCTGCCCGCGCCGAGGCCATCGCCGCGCGGCCTTGGCGGGAGGAGGAGGCCGCCATCACCATCGAGGAGCGCGCCGAGGGTGGGTGGTATCACCTTCGGCCCGGCATTCTGGAGGACTACCAGTCCCGGCAGACCATCGCCGCGCGGGGGTCGAAGGACTGCACCGTGAACCACAAGATCGAGCCGATCCGCAAGCTCATCAACGACCTGGCCCTTGCCCGCTTTGGCGTCGGCAACCGGGCATGGGGCGCCCTGGTGCGGGCTGGGCAGCGGAGACCGCACCTGAGCCTCGTGGGCATCGCCGCGGACGAGCTGCCCCGGCTGCACCTCGGTCACCCGCAGGAGGGCGGCGACGGGCCGTGGTTCGTGACCGAGGCGTATCCGCTGGTTGAGCTGGGCGTGAGCAAGGCCGACGAGGACACGATCTTGATCCGCCACGGCCTGAGCCACGCCCGGAAGTCGGGCTGCGCGATGTGTCCGTTTCAGCCCGTCGGCTGGTATTGGGCGCTGCGGGAGACGGACCCCGAGGGCTGGGCCGCCGTCGTGGCCTATGAGCGGGTGGCCTTGGCGCGGAACCCGAGGATGTTCATCGTCGGGCAGGCGCCGATCGGCGAGGCCGTGGCCGCGTGGCGGGCGAAGCACCCGAGGGCGACGGTGGAGGAGGTGCTGGGGAAGACGTATGCGCGGTGTGGGGTGGGGTGAGGGGGCTGGATGGCGCTGAACTCCTTCGCCCTGGGTACGCTCGCGGCGGCGACTCGCGCCATTGAGACTCCCCTCGCGCTCGCCAAGCGAGGCGGGGATGCGAGGGCCGTAGCCGGTAAACGCTGCGGGCTTGGGCAGCTCCGCTCCGCCAAGAACAAGCCTTCTTGCGCCTTCCTAACGCCTCAATGCGGCCGGGCCTCTCCCCCTACTCCGCCGAGCTTCGCGCCGCGAACATTGGCCTCGGCGACGCCGAGCACGCCCGCATGGCCTTAGCCGCCGCCATCCCCCACTACGCACGCGCCGTCGGGCTGCTCGTCTCCCAACGAGCGCCCGCCGAGGCGGTAAGGTGCCATGCGAGCTTGGGGCTGTGCCTAACGACGCTTAACCACCTGGACGACGCCGACCACCACGCTGATATCGCCACGGGCCGCGTGCGTCTTAGCGACGCGCCTAAGCGGGAGGTCACGCCCGAGACCGTCGCGGAGAGGAAGGAGCAGAAATCGGAGGTCTCGGTCGAGGTCAACCGCGCGGGGCCAAGGTGTCGCGATCACGAGGGTGATCGTGGGGTTGATCGCGCGATCACCCAGGACCAGGCGCTCGACGCCCGCTCCCCCGTCTGGCGTTGGACATCGTGTGCGTCTACAACCAGCGTCGCGGCGGTTGGTATGCGGTTAGGCGTCCTAAGTTGGAAATCTGGCGGATACCAAGATGGACTTACGGATCTGAAGTTATCACAGCTATGCTAGCATGATGCACGCATTTTTAGACTACAGACCTTCCAGGTAGCGCCAAACGGTTCAAGGAGGGAAGATTAGCTTTGACGCCGTAGTCCAGTGATCGATAGGTTTAGGCAGGCAAAGGAGCACGACCTAAGATGGAAGACGGCCTCGACATCTTCGACGACCAGCCAGCCCCATCCCCCGCCTCAGGCTACGACGACGGCGTGCTCACGCGGGGTGAGCTTGACCGTCCTCAGGGGGGCTACCCGATCTCCGATGAGGAGGGTCGAGCGGAGCAGCTCCGCGTCTACCGGGAGGAAGGCGACGCCGCGGTAGCTGAGGCGGCGCAGGAGCAGGTAAAACCGGCCCTTTCACTGAACTTGAAGATCGCCTTCATTTAGGCGTGGAGTTTAGGACGACCAGGGTTAACTACCCCAGGTAGACCTCTTTCAGGAGTGGGCATGAACGCCTCGCTTCGAGCAGATCTACACTCTCCAGCCCCCCCATCAGGCCACGACGACGCGCAGCTTGCGCGGGGCGACTGTCATGGCGCCCGTACATTTTCAGGTCGCGCACCATCCGCACTGGCCCGCCGCTCTGAGTCGCCGCAGCTAAAAGCGGAAGACCTGGACCTTGACCTCGACGCGGAAGACCCTCTGCCCGAGCCCCTGCCCCCCGCCTCAGGCTTCGACGACGGCGAGCTCTCGCGGCGGGACCTCACGCGGCCTCTGGGTGGCTACCCGATCTCCGACGAGGAAGACCGCGCGGAGCATCGCCGCGTCTATAGCGAAGAAGGCGATGTCTACGTCGAGGGGTATCAGACGTACATGGAGCAGCAGCGGGAGCGCGACCCACCGCGGTGATGTAGGCGTTGAACGCCCGCCGGGAGGTCGTGGTCACAGTGACGCCACTCCCAAACGCCACAAGCCCCAGCCCATCGACCTCCCCAGCCCGCAGCTCGCTCGGCAGGTCACCGCCCCGCAGGCCCGTCGTCAAGGCCACGGCCCCGTCAAAGCTCAGGTTCCACCGTGAGGCCAGCACGAAGGGCACACCAAGCCGGTGGAGCTCTAGCCCGAAGCCCCCGAACCCGAGGCTCTCCGCGCGCTCCGCCCCTGCTTGGCACGCCAGCACGACCACTTGAGCTGGGAAGCGCGGGAGCCCCCGAAGCGCCGCGACGAGTTTCGCCGGAGTCAGGCGCTCTTCAACCCAGCGGAGGGCGACCCCGCTCTCCGTCCGGCCCCCGTAGGCGAGGAGCACCAAGGCGTCATGCTCTCCGATCCGAAGCGCCTCGACGAGCTGTCCAGGCTGGGCTCGTCCAAGGTCCGCTTGGGGCCAAGCGCCTCCGCGACGCGCTCGTGCGGCCCCTTCTTCTCGCCTGCCGACCACGCTAGCAGCGCGGCGCGCGGTGGACCGTTTGGGGCGAGCAGCGTGCTCACGCCTGGCTCGTGATAGAGCATCATGAGCTTCGGCACCTCGGTCAGCGGGGGACCATTGAGGCCGAGCGGCATCGCCTCCCACGGAAGCGCGTAGAGCTCATCGGCGTTGGTCCTGATCACCAAGGTCGCCTCACCGCCATGGAGCGCGTCCGCGAGCGACGCCTCGACGCTCTCCCAGCCGCTTGGGAGCAGCGCCGCCCTCTGCAGCCGGTCCAGGCCCGCGTCGCGTCGCGTCGGGAGCAGCGTTCAGCCCGTCTAAGAGCTTCACCAGCGCGGGCCAGTCCAGCGTCACCTCCTCGCCCCCCCCCCATCGGCGAGGTGACGGTGGTACTTCACAGGGTAGGAGGGCAGCTCCAGCGTGCGCTGAGCGCCGGAGATCGTGCGGGTGAGGTGCAAGGCGACGGTGCGCATCCCGCAGAGTGCATCCCAGCCACGACGCATTGAGCCGTGGCGCTATCGAAATCAGATGAAAGGAGCCACAACGTTGACATTCAAGACAAGACATGGTAGATGATGCGCTCGGGTATTGAATTCGGCGCATGGGATACTGGTACCGGGTGCTTCCGCGCTTGGTGCACTATAACACTCACTGCTGCGGAAACGCAGGAGGAAAAAAAAGATGAAGCTCCTTACTTTGGTTCTGTCTGTGGTGGCCGGGTGCGCTTCTGACTCGGTGTCAACAGACACTGGTGTCGATTCGTCGTCAGAGGGTCGCTTGGACGCTTGGGAAGCTTCGGAGAAGAGCGTCGTGAAAACGTACTACGTGTTCAACCCGACGAGCAATGGCTGCTCCAGTGCGCTCAAGCTCACAGCAGAGGGAACGGGGATCACCAAGATCGCTCTTAGCGGGTGTGAAGTGGACGCCACGGGACGTGTGCCCACCTTCGATTCAAAGACATCGGGCGGCACGAGCAAGCTCTCGGACACGTGGTACATGCGGGGGACGGTTTCTACTGCCACATTCGACAAGGACTACACGTCCGCGAACTACCAAGCGTGGTGCGACTTGCATACTCAAGTGACCGTGAAGGTCACGGGCACCAGCGTGACCAGGCTCTTATACTGGTTTACCGACGACCTGGACTGCGTTTTCTAAACGTCACACGAACTGCCGTAGTACTGCTCACGAGAACTGACCCCCTCCCGCTATCCCGAAGTTCCTGGCTGCTGGCCCGCAAGCAGGTCGTGCTCGCGGGCACCTGGAAGATGGCGGATCTCGCCTATCTTGGCATCGCGGGCGTAGACACCGTCGAGCACGGGCGTGGAAGTGCAAGTTCAAGTGCCGATCGGGTGCGAAGCGCTGCACGACGGTCACCGCCTCGGTCTGCGAGCGCCTGCCCAGCGCCACGGGCGGGCTTGCACCGACTGAAGGCGACGACCTCCTTCATCGCGGCGGGAGCCGCCCGGCTCGGACAAGCTTGGGCTACCGCGCGAGCGGCCAGCGGCGTGGCCGGGGGATGGTGAGCCCGCGGTCTAGAAGATCACTCACGGACAGCGAGATGCGGAAAGAACAGTCCATCCAGGGGGGCCGACCGCTCGGCCATCCGTCGGCCTTCGCCTGCGCCTCGTCTTCTTGTGCTCCTGCCAAGGTGGCGTCGTCGCCGAGGGCATGCTCGGCTTCACCGGCACCGCCCAGCGCCTCCTGTCTCCGGCGGGCGCCAGCGTGCCCGTGGTCGTCGCCACCCAGGCCAACCTGTCGGTCCCCCGCAGCGCCGCCTCGCGGAGCACTTCTACCGCGCGCTCCCTCAAGACTGCGGAGACCCAGGCCTCGCCCTGGCCCGCGCCCGCCGCTGGGCCTACGGCGTGGGGACGGCCTGGGCGACGCCGATCCTCATGCGCTGCCCGGCGCCCGAGCACGACCCTGGCCTAAGCCCCGCCCGAGACATCGGCCAGCTCCCCGCCCGACGCCCCACCTTCCGCCCGCGCCCCGTGGTGCTCACCGAGGGCCTCGCGGCGCTTCGGACGACCCGTCTGGTGAGCGTGGTCGGCCTCCCCGGTATCGGCAAGACCGAGATCGGCGTGGAGATCGCGCAGCGGGCCCTCCACGACGGCGACGGGGACCGCGTGCTCTACCTGGAGGCCCATCGTGGCCTCGACGGCGAGGCGCTGCGTGTGCGGCTCGGCGGCTTCTTGGGCCTGCACGAGCCCCCCAAGACCGACGAGGCCCTCGCCGCGGCGATGGAGCGTGACCCGAGACGCAACGGGATAGGAGATTCAGTGTAATATTGGCCAATCCGGGCGACTCAAGGGCCGAGCCGTCAGTGACGCTGAGTTGGACAGCGCTCACATCGAGCGGAACAAATTAGACGGCGCTAGGCACTACGCGGCTTTCCAAGACGCACACACATGGTGACGCCTATCGAGTAGCGCTGGGTGGGGCCTTTTTGATCGGAGGGCTAAGCGACAAGGTCCCCCGGAGTATTGCAAACACTATTATGCATATGGAAAAGAATGCAGGGCTGGATATAGGAATCATCAAACCAAAGCCCGAAAATGCAACAGGATTGTGATCCAGTGCGAACTGGAGGCACAGGAGTACAACACACGTCCAGCCGAGCATGGGCCGTTGCAAAACAGAAAGCATGTACACGGGGGCCAGAACAACATAAGAGTGATGCCAGAAGAATGGTGTACACAGCATAGCCATAATGGCAAACGCGATGGCTGCATCCTCTCCCCGCAGCCTGGAGTGCCGCACCGACAAATAGTACCACAGCACAGCAACAGAGCCCAATACCAGAATTAGCGATAAGAGATAGGCCGAGGATGCAAACTCCATACAATCCAGATCAGCAAGAACCCTCAGGACAACACCCCGCAACGACTGATTCGCATACACATATGCATTCCTGTTCACGATTGAAGTGGATACGGGACCCGCCGCAGCCAGAAACTCCGCGATCGATGTGGGCCTCAGTATCAACGCTGGCACCTGAAGTAGTCCGGCAACTAAGCAGACCCATTTAATTGAAGCCCAATCTCTTCGCTGGAAGAACACGACCATGAGAGCGAAGGGGAATACCTTTGCAGACCCTGCGAGACCGAGTAGACCCCCACGCATCCAAGCAGGACCAATGCAAAGGATGGTAGTGACCATCGCCAGCGACACTATTAGCGAGGGCTGTCCGATAAACGCCGCACCGATGGCCGGAGGAAAAAATAGCCACAAATATAAAACAACAGACGCCGACCGACCACTTGATGACCTTTTCACAAAACCGTGCCATGTCACCAAGATGCCCAGGCAATAGCACAGCCAACCCACTATGGCCCACACTGCAAAGGCAATCCCAGGGCTTCCAGCCGAAGGAGTGGTGTGTAGCAGAAGCAGCCAACCTGGCAGAGAGCCAGGAATGTCACCCTTAATTCTAGGTAATTCCAGCGAATACGCTACTGAATCAATCGAATCGCTCACATAGGGACTTGCGCCCTCTATAAGCAGTCCCCCGCCGATGTACTGAGTATAGAAATCCAGACCCAGCCATGCCGAAGTGGCAGACGATTTGCTTCCGAGCACCGCAAAACTGAAGAGTATTGCGCCGACAACTATGGATGCTATCCCAAAGACTCGGATGCTATGTGATAGGTTCATTTCAGGTCCTCCTACTGCTGCTGCGGGATGTTGAAGATTGCGTCCCAAGAAACCGCCAATGCCATACCGAGGAGTGCGACCAGAAAGGCCGCGATGAAGACAACTCTCCCCTGACGGCGGAGTTGCCGACTAATCTTTGATGTCAGATCGTCAGTAGGGGCGTCGAATGCCATCCAGAGAATCACTTGTCGGGCCGTTGTTGCCACAGCGACGGAATTACTCAGAATTGCGAACCCTATCAGGAACAGAGTTGCGGTCGAGTG
>JAKLKE010000829.1 GCA_023150775.1 Myxococcota bacterium | reverse complement strand
ATCGTGCGAGGCATCGCGGGCAGCGATGGCGTGTTGCACCCTGAGGGAATACAGGTCGCTCCCTCCGCTCCCTACCGCGAATATGTGCTCGACGCCACCACGTTGCGGGTCGGCTTCGCCGAGTTCACCTCCGCCCCGATCGGCTCGCGCTTCGAGATGCCGACGGTCTATGTAAACTCGAAGGAGAACGCTGATGCGGACGGCGACGAGCTCTCGGACCTTGGTGAATTGGTGATGGGCACCGATCCCAACAAGGCCGACAGCGACGGCGACGGCGTGCGCGATGGCGCGGAGGTGCAGAGCGGCGGCGACCCACTCAGCGGCATCGCGGTGCGGACGGGCGTGATGGCCGCGGCGTCAACGCCCGGCCCGGCAGTGGACGTGAGCGCGGCGAACGACCTCGCCGCCGTTGCCTGCAAAGACTATGGGCTGGTACTCTTCAATGTGTTCAACGGATTGGATCCCGTGCGCATCGGCCAGGTCGAGACGCCGGGCGAAGCCTTGCGCGTGGCCAGTTC
>JAKLKE010000828.1:275-522 GCA_023150775.1 Myxococcota bacterium | reverse complement strand
GAGCCCGGGATCGTCTTCGACGCGAGCGCCTCGCGCGAGGTCAGGACGCGCCGGCCGTCCACCTCGATGCCGGGCGGCGTCCACTCGGCGGAGCCGGTCGCGAGCACGACGTTCGCGGCCTCGAGCAGACCCTCGCCGGCGCCGGTGACGGCCACCGAGGTCGGGCCGGCGAGGCGCCCGCGCCCGCGCACCAGCGTGATCCGGTGCTTCTCGAGGAGCGACTCCACCCCCTTGCACAGGCGGTCGG
>JAKLKE010000828.1:0-265 GCA_023150775.1 Myxococcota bacterium | reverse complement strand
CCACCTTGCGGCTGTGGTCGATCGCCCGGCCGTAGTCGAGCCGCAGCTCGCCGGCGACGACGCCGAAGGTAGGCCCGTGCGCGCGCAGCGTCTCGACCAGCTCGGCGCCGGTGAGCAGCGCCTTCGAGGGGATGCAGCCCCAGTTGAGGCACACCCCGCCCGGCCGGTCCTCCTCGACCACCGCCACCTTCTGGCCGAGCTGGGCGGCGCGGATCGCGCCCACGTAGCCGCCCGGGCCGGCGCCCACCACCACCAGGTCGAAGCG
>JAKLKE010000827.1:260-523 GCA_023150775.1 Myxococcota bacterium | reverse complement strand
GGCGTGAGGTTGAGCTGGCCGCTGATGCTCCGCGTACAATACCCCGGGCAGAAGTCCACATAGTCCCCGCTCAGATCTCCCTCAAGCTCGTCATGGGGGAGCCACCCGAGCGGGTTTGTGTCGTCACAGTCGTCTGTGAGCCCGACCCCGTCGCCGTCGCCGTCGTCGTCCAGGGTGTTGGGATCGCAGTCGTTGTCTACGCCGTCGAAGGGCACCTCCTCGCCGCCCACCGCCGGGTCATCGTCGTCGCAGTCGTCCGCCCC
>JAKLKE010000827.1:0-250 GCA_023150775.1 Myxococcota bacterium | reverse complement strand
GTCGCCGTCCGCGTCTTGGGGTTCGGTCTGGGGGTCGTCGCCGCTCGACTTGTCGGCGCAGGCGGCGAGGAGAAGGGCGAAGGTAAAGGCGAGGCGCATCGTGGCTCCGAGACGATCCCCTCGATGGGATCGGCAGGTTCATCCTCCCTGAGTCACCGAGCGGCGCATCCGATCACATCAACCTGCGGCTCACGCGCCAATCTCCTGGCGCCAGTCTCCAAGCATGAAGACGCCCTCAGCTCGGGCTAAC
>JAKLKE010000826.1 GCA_023150775.1 Myxococcota bacterium | reverse complement strand
CGAAGAGGCGCCCGCCGGGCAGACGTGCCTCGCCCAGGGCGTCTGCCGCGGCGCGCGGGTGACGTGCATCGACGGCGATTGGGCCTGCGACTACCCGGCGAGCTTCGAGGGCGACGTCGAGCGCACGTGCGACGGCCTCGACAACGACTGCGACGGCACCCCGGACGACGACATCAACCTGATGACCGATCCGGCCAACTGCGGGCGTTGCGCCAACGCCTGCACGTACCCCAACGCCGCGGGCGTCTGCGACGGCGGGGCCTGCCGCCTCGGCGACTGCGCCGCGGGCTGGCACAACATCAACAACGACAACGGCGACGGCTGCGAGTACGCCTGCATCGTCAGCGCCGGCGGCGTCGAGGTCTGCGACAACATCGACAACGACTGCGACGGCCGTGGCGACGAGGACTTCGACACCACGACCGATCCGCAGAACTGCGGCGCCTGCAATCGCGTCTGCGCGCTCGATCACGCCGAGCCGGCCTGCGTCGGCGGCGCCTGCGCCATCGGCATCTGCGAGGCCGGCT
>JAKLKE010000825.1 GCA_023150775.1 Myxococcota bacterium | reverse complement strand
CATCGCGCGGCTGCCCGAGCCGCAGCGCCGCCGTGCAGCCAACTGGCAGCACACCCTCGACGCGCTCGTCGAGCTCCACCACTTCGCCCAGAATCGGTCTTGCGTGCAGTTTCCCCAGGCCAGCCGGGCGGAGCTGGACCTGCTGCTGCGCTGGTGGCGCCTGATCCAGGCCGACTACGTGGACGGTCGCCCCCTCCCGGCGCCGCCCCCGCAGGTCGCCCACCTCGCCCGGGCCCTCGACCGCTACCGCTCCACTGGCAGTGATGCGGCCCGGCAGCGCTGGGTGCGCAGCGGCCTCGCCGACATCGGCGCCGCGCTGCAGCGTGCCGACACCCTGGCCGACTTCGCCCAGCGCCTGTTTGCGCCCCTGATGCCGATGTTCGGCGGGGGCGCCGCCGCCCTGTACCTCTGTGATGCTGATGCCTGCACCTTCTGTGGCGGCTGGGGAGGGCAGGAGCAGGCCCTGCGCGAGCGCCGCTTCCCCCTCGGCGAGGGGCTGCTCGGCCAGGTTGCCCGCGATGCCGAGCCCCGCGT
>JAKLKE010000824.1 GCA_023150775.1 Myxococcota bacterium | reverse complement strand
GTCCTCATCAACACCACCTACTACAACACGCCCCCCACGCCCCCCTTCGGTGGGGGCTACAACTACGACTACGACTATTACAACTACGTCGAGGTGGACGACCACCCCGCCCTCCAGGGGATCGGGGGCGACGCCTACGGGAGTCCGGCGTCCTACAGCTACGGCACCGGCCTTCCCCTGGACGCCGACATCTTGATGACGAACGAGTCCGAGCTCCCCGCGATCTGGGAGGTCAAGCGGGGTCTGGGGACGGTCATCGTCACCCACCAGTGGGCCGAGTACAGCGGCTACTACGGCTACACCGACTTCCGCACCCTCATCTACAACGAGCTCGCCTACCTCGACGACTGGGCCGGCTGCGTCGCCGAGGCGGAGTCCTGCGACTTCCACGACAACGACTGCGACGGCGCCATCGACGAGGGACTCGACACCGACGGGGACGGCTTCACCCCCTGCCAGGGGGACTGCGACGACGGCGCCGCCACGGTCCATCCCGACGGGGTCGAGGTGTGCAACGGCGTCGACGACGACTGCAA
>JAKLKE010000823.1 GCA_023150775.1 Myxococcota bacterium | reverse complement strand
CCACGGCGCCAGCTCGCGGTCCGGGAGTTCGACGACCTTCGTTTCCTCGCGCCCTTCGACCTCGATGGTGGTCGTGCGGAACCGCCGCCCGCCGCGCGTCATCCGGCCGTCCCGGCCGACGAGGCCACCGACCGGATGGCGGCCAGGATGCGCGGATACGTTCCGCACCGGCAGAGATTCCCGCTCATCGCGCCCCGGATCGTGGCCTCGTCAGGCGACGGCTGCGACGCCAGCAGCGCCACGGCCGCCAGCACCTGCCCCGGCGTGCAGAACCCGCACTGGACCGCATCGTGTTCGATGAACGGGGTGCAATCCGCCCGGGGCGGCCAGCCCCTCGATCGTCGTGACCGCGGCGCCCTCGCAGGCGTTCGTGATCGTCAGGCACGCGTAGACGGGCCGCCCGTCGAGCAGCACCGTGCAGGCGCCGCACTCGCCGCGGCCGCAGGCCACCTTCGTGCCGGTGAGGTGCAGCCGCGACCGCAGCGTCTCGGCCAGCGATTCGATGCCGTCCGGAAACACCTCACGATCCGCGCCGTTCA
>JAKLKE010000822.1 GCA_023150775.1 Myxococcota bacterium | reverse complement strand
CCGCACTGCATCGCGGCGTCGTCGGCCTCGTTGCCGCCCATCCAGCAGCCGTAGTCGGCGCCGTAGATGATCTCGTCATCTTCGCCCTCGTTCAGGGTGAAGCCCGAGGCGTCGATGAAGCCGTCGCCGTCGTTGTCTACGCCGTCACCGCAGTCGGAGCTCGCTACGTCGTCCTCAGTGGCGCGCTGGGGCGCGAGGCAGCCGGGATCTTCAGCGTCAATGGAGCCGTCGGAGTCGTCGTCGAGGCCGTTGTTGCAGATGTAGCCGGTGAAGCCGTACTGCGAGTTGCCCAGGAGGCAGTCGGGGTCGATCGTCTCCGGCCAACCGTCGAGGTCGTCGTCGTCGGTGCCGCTGCCGCAGGTGTTGTTCGCGAGCTTGTTCTCGTTGTTGTCGAAGGCGCTCGCGCAGTCGCTGTCATCGGCGTCGATGTCGCCATCGGCGGTGTCGTCGTTGTCGAGGCCGTCGTTGCAGAGGGAGAGGCCGGAGAAGGCGTCGTCCTCTTCTTCGCCGAGCACGCAGTCGGGATCTTCGAGGTCGACGTA
>JAKLKE010000821.1 GCA_023150775.1 Myxococcota bacterium | reverse complement strand
CAAGACCTGCCGCTCGGGTCGGGTGAGCAGGCGCCGCCGCCGGGTGCGCTGGGCCAAGGCGGCGTTGAGCCCGGCGCCGTCCTCCCCTCCGCAGGGCAAGGCCGCCAACATCGACGCCACGGCGCGCTCCACCTGGGCCTCGACAAACCGCACAAACGGCCCGAGGTCTCCGGCGTCGGCGGCGCGCAGGGCGGGCAGGTACAGCCGCTCGCGGTCCTGCTCCATCACCTCCAAGGGCGGCAGGCCGGCGGCGACGAGGGGCGCCGAGGCCAAGGTGCGGGCGAGGCGGCCGTTGCCGTCGGCGAAGGGGTGCACACAGCTCAGGCCGTGGTGCAGCCAGGCCGCGCGCACGAGGGGATCCTCCGGCGCCTCGCTCAGAATCGCCAAGAGCCGCGCCATCTCTTCTGGCACACGCTCCGGCGGGCAGTACTCGTGAACCCGGCCATCGGGGCGCCGGGGGTTGTTGGGCCGGTCCTTAAACACGCCGTGGGGCATGGGCAGGTAGACCGGGCGGCCTTCAGCGTTGAGGCCCATCACCGTGCG
>JAKLKE010000820.1 GCA_023150775.1 Myxococcota bacterium | reverse complement strand
AGGCGGCGGTGGTGAAGTCGGGATCGCCGTAGCCGTCGGTGTCGGCGTCGAGGTAATAGGTGGTCTTTACGCCCTCGTCGATCGACCCATCACAGTTGTTGTCCAACTCATCACAGATCTCCGCGTCAGAGGGGGAGACCTCGGCGCGGCTGTCGTCACAGTCGTCGCTGGACGAGGCGTAGCCCGCCGGGGGGTCGCAGCTCTCCAGGGGGCTCGCGGCGTCGCCGTGTCCGTCGCTGTCTGCGTCGCGGAACCAGCTCGTCTGCACGTCCTCGTCGATGGCGCCGTCACAGTCGTTGTCGATGCCCTCGCAGCGCTCGGCGGCGTCGGGGTAGACGGTGTTGTCGCCGTCGTCGCAGTCTCCGCCTTGGGCCACGAAGCCCGTGGGCGCCTCGCAGGCGGTGGTCGTGTTGTTGTCGTCGCCGAACCCGTCGGTGTCGCCATCGGAGTACCACAGCGAGCCCAAGCCCTCGTCTACGGCGTCGTCACAGTTGTTGTCTACGCCGTCACAGGTCTCGGCGAGGCCCGGCGCGCGGCTGGCGTCG
>JAKLKE010000081.1:13126-18852 GCA_023150775.1 Myxococcota bacterium | reverse complement strand
GGTGGTCTTGTCGGTGAGCGCGACCACGGCGCTGTCGAGCTTGAGCGTGCGTTGTTTGGTCGTGCCGTCGGGCGTGAGCGTGTTGAACCAGGCGGTGAGCGCCGACCGGACGCTCTCTTGCAGCGTCGCCAGGGACATCGCGGTGGGCCGCATCGTCACGGTGATGTTGAGCCGCGCGCGGCTGAGCGCCTTGAGCGTGATCACGGTGCCGTGGGAGGGGTGGATCGCCGGGGTCTCGTTGGCGTCGAGCTGCCAGCCGAGGCCCTCTTTGTCGAGCCGCACCTTCGTTGTGTCGAGGTTGCCCGTGGAGTCTTTGGCGAGGGGGCCGAGGAGAGAGCCCTTGTCAACGCTGACCGAGCGCACGTTGGGGAGCGCCAGGGCCGTGGCGCGCAGCTTGTCGATGACGATCTTTGAGCCCGCGCCGAGGCCCGAGATGTACCGTCGCACCCCGGCGTCGATCTCGGCGCGCAGCGCGAGCCAGTCGGGGTGATCGGCGGTGAGCTGCTCGTCATCGACCTCGACCTGGATGTTCGGCTGAAAGTACACCGTGCTCAGGTAGATCACCGAGGCGCGCACCCCGGCGGCTTTGGTGGAGCGGATGGCGTCTCTCACGGACTCTTGGCGGGCGTCGTCGAGCTCAAAGCCGGGATCGGAGATTCGCACGATGAGCTGGCCCGCGGGGCCGTTCTGGGGCTCCTCGACGGTGACCTGCTGCACACCTTGGGCGCGCACGGCGCTCTCGATGGACTCCCGGGTGGCTTGTTCACCGGCGCGGAGGGCCACTCGGGCGCGGGCGCGGAGGCTCTCGTCGGGCTCATCGGCGCCGCCGCGCAGGATGGGGTCGGGGTTGGCGATCGACTCGACGCCCAAGACCGGCCGAGGGAGCTGGTTGAGCGCGCCGGGGGCGAGGCTGGGGATCGCGGACAGATCGTGATCTTGAGTCTCTTGGGCGATCACGATCACTCGGCGCTCGCCGCGGCGCAGCACGGCCTGCTCAGCGACCTCTAAGATCGGCGTGAGCTGCTCCGCCTTTCCTTTGATCGTCACGCTCAACGCGGGCCCGGACACATGCAGACCGGCGGGGATGATGATGTCGTCCGGGGCGGGTGTCGCCCGTGAGAGCGCGACCCTGCCCGTGAGACGCCCGGCCCGGGTGCGGCTGACGCCCAACATCGCCACCACCTTGTCGAGGGCGGTGCCTTGGGCGGTGTCGAGGTAGCCCGAGTCGTGGGCGAGGGTGAGCGCGGTATAAAAGGTGGCCATCTCGCGGGAGAAGGTCTCGACGAGGGTGCGCAGGACGCTCCCCGGCGTGCGGTCGGAGAGCAGGCCCGAGGACTCCAGAGAGTCCAGCATCCGCTCGCGGACGCCTTGGAACGTTGTGTCGAGGCCCTCCGGGAAGAGCTCCTTCGCGCTTGATTCCGGCACCCGTTCCCTCCAGTCTGACCTTTTGCCGCCCCGCCGTGGCCGGGCTCGCCGCTGATCACGTCGCTTGGCCGAACACTACAACACCCTCTGCGATGGGGTCAAGCGTTCTCTTCCTAAGACCCCGTTTTGACCTGCCAAATTGTCGTGAACTCCCTGCTGTGAGCGTCGTTCGGCCCCGTCGTTGGCCGATCATTACCACGAGGATCGAATGTGCTCAGGACTCTCCCATTCAACCCTGATCTCTGGCAGACTTTTTCTGAGGATCCCCCTGTGGGCGCGGCGAAGCTCAGTTAAGATTAAAATAATATAAATCGGATGGCTTCGGGAATGTCCCTACCATTGACCTTAGGGGTCAGCTGCGCCGCCGATGGCGGCTGGACCCTCACCTTGATCGAGCCCGGCGCGCCGCCGGTGAGCGGCGTGGTGACCGCTGAGATCGTTCAGGCGGCCCTGGCGGCGAGCGCTGAAGGGCGTCCCGGGGACGTCGGCGCCTTGCTTGGCCAGGCCCTCGCCCGCTGCCCGAGCATCCTCGCGCGGGTGTACACGGTCCTCGGCGCCGCGCGGGAGCGCCGGGAGCCGACCCTCCTCCTCTTGCGCTGTGATGAGGCGCCCTGCCTCGGCTTGCCCTGGGAGCGCTGTGTTGACCCCTCGGGGGCGCTGTGGGAGGCGCGGGAGCCCCTCTGCATCGTGCGGCTCTTGGCGGGGGCGCCAAGCCTCTCGGCGCGGGAGCACGCGGAGCTGCGCCTGGGCTTCTGGAGCGAGACGCTGGGGAGCCCCTCCCGCGAGCCGATCTTGTTCACCGGCCCGGTGGAGGCCGAGCTGCTCAACGCGCCGGACACCGCCCGGATCCTGCACCTCGACGCGCCGATCCCCGACGAGCCCCTGCCGCCGTCGTTGCGCGCGGCGCTGACGAGCGTGACGGCGGTGGTCGTGCACGGCGAACAGACGCCCTGGGCGGCGGCCGCGTCGCGTCTGCTCAGCGCGGGGGCCCCGGCGGTGCTCACCGGCGTGCCCCAAGATCCCCAGGCCGCGCAGGAGCTCCTGGAGCGGGTGTACAGCCGGCTTCTCTCCGTCGCGGGCCTCGCCGAGGCCGTGAAGGACCTGCGGGTGTCGAGCCCGGCGCTCGCCGGGGGCCTGATCCTCGCCGTGGCGGATGGCGCGGCGCTCAGCGGCGGCGTCATTCGTGAACGATGGATCCCCCAAGGTTGGCCGCGCCCCAGCGCCGAGGCCGCCGCGGTGCTCCAGGGCGCCCTTGAGCTGGCCCAGCAGCTCGCCAGCGGCTTCGTCGGCCTTGAGCACATCGTGCTGTCCCTCTGTCGCCCCTCGCCCCGGGGCCGCGTCGCCGAGCGCCTGCGGTTTATGCTCTCGATGCGTCGGGAGGGGGTGCGTGAGCGCCTCAGCAGCTACGAGCTCTTCGCGCCAGAGAACGTGGAGTACCTCGGCACCCCCCGCCTGCAGTCCTTGGCGACGCGGCTCGCGCCCGGCTTTGAGGTGGAGACCCTCTGGGCGCTCATCCGGGATGACGTGTCCGCGCTGCTCAACGCCACGGCCCGCCTCTCACCGCTCTCCGAGTCCACGCTGATGACCGACGAGCCCGAGAGCGGCTCCCAGAGGGTCGTGCCCAAGGCGGCCTTGGCGACCCACATGGAGGTGCTCGGCGGCCCCGAGGACGGGCGAACGCTGCGGATGCAGGTCGGCGAAGAGCTGGGCCGGGCGTCTGCGGACAGCGCGGTCACACACGCGCTCTACGGCCACACGGCGCTCACCGACCGCCACCTGTCCCGCCGTCAGCTCCGCTGGCTCGGCGGTGGGCGCCTAGAGCTCCTCGCGCGCGCACGCGAGCTGCGCCGCCCTGGCGGGTCTGAGCCGCTCAGCGGCGGCACGGTGCAGATCTGCGCCGGGGACGTCATCGCGCTCACCCGGGTGACCTGGCTGCGCGGCCTGGGCGACTGAGCGCCCTAGGCTCGCCGCATTCAGCCGCCGCAGAGCACCGTGACGTGCAGGTGATCGCCGTGGTTCGGCGCGTGGGTGACGATGCCGCTCATCTCCCAGACCCGAGCGCCTTGGGGTGGGAAGATGGCGTCGGCCTCCTCGATGGTCAGCTCGCCGCTCTCGACGGTGTAGTCGTAGAGCTGGTTGATGAGCGACTGGTCGAGGAGCACCCGCGAGATGAGGCCGGTGTTGAGCATGGACCGCAAGAGCGTCCAGGTGGCCTCGGTGTCGAGGTCCCGGGGGTGCAGGTTCACGAACTCACCCCGAGGCTGCCACGCGTCGCGCCAATACACGCCGATGTCGGCGTCGATGCCCAGGCGATGGCTGCGGTGGCCGCTGAGCTGGCCGCCGTAGCGGGCGCTGATGTCGCCGACGGTGAAGGGGTCGGCCTCGGGCATCAGCCACTCCATCTGTTTTCCGGCGTGCACGAGCACGTCGATCATCTCGCGGCGGCCCCAAGCGTGCTCTGGGGTGATGCGCACATAGTGCTGCGGGCTCTCGGGGAGCTGAACCGATCCGCTGAGGTGACCCTCCTCACACTTGCCGACCTGAAGGCCAGCGAGGTCAGAGATGGGGGGGATGGCGGGGGTAGGGGTTGGGTCGCCCGTGAAGGCGAAGATCGCGGCGAAGAGGGTAGTAGAGAGCATCTTCCGGTCGCAGCTCACGCGCTCGCCAAAGGTTCGGCGGCGCGCAGTAACCTCCCGAAGCCCGTGCGCTCCTCGGAGCGGCGGGGCCTCGGCGCGTCCATCAAATCAAGCCGCAGGTGCCAACGTGCGGTGGTTGATTCTGGGGGCGCGGAGAGGGGGGTGGGTTTTGAAGGAGCGGCTGGATTCAGCTTCCGCGGCGGAGTCCGATTGACCCGCGGCAACAGCAGCGAGTCGGACACTAGCACAAGGAGGCCGTGGTGTGTAAGCCGCTACGCACCCGCCCGTCGAGTTGTTTCGCCCCCTCCCGGCCCCATGAGGGCCTGAAGCTCGTCTAAACCCTCAGAATCGTGGTGCCTGTGGGTCTGTCAAGATGATGTCAAGTGCCGCACATTTTGGTGGGTCTTGACCCCAAGACACAAAAAAGCGCGCCGATCGGCGGCGCGCGTGCGGAGCGTCGGGCGGTGGGCCCGCGCAGCCATCGGGGCTAAGGCTTCTCGGCCTGGGTCTTCACCCACTGCGTCGCGCTCTTGATGCCGTCGTCGAGGAGGTAACTCTTCACGAAGTCAGGCACATAGGACGAGACCTTGAGATCGACGCTGTACTCGACGCGGCTCTTCGTGGGGTCGGTCGGCAGGGGGACCACACGCCAGACGCCGACGGAGTCGTCGAGGTCGGAGAGGCGGCTGTAGTCCAGCGTCCAGGTGATCCACTCGCCGTCGGCGGAGACCATATGTTTGATGAAGTACTCCATCTCGACGCCCATCTTGCCGATGACGAAGCGCACGTAGACGTTGTTCCCGCTGGTCTTGTAGACCTCACACTTCTTCACGCCGTCCACCCAGTAGGGGTACGACGAGAAGCTCTTGATCACCTTCCACACCTTCTCGCGGGGGGCGTTCACGATGAACACCGCGGCGCCGCGGCCTTGGTCACCGCCGTCGGTGCGCACAAACACCGGCTGGCCCGTGGCCAAGGTGGCCTCTTGGGCGGCGGTGAGCGGCACGGCCTTGGGCGGCTGCGGATACGGCTTGAGCACGCCCTGGTGAGGGTGAGGTTGGGTGGCGTCCCCCGCCATGGCCGGGGAGAGCACGAGGAGCAGGGAGAGGAGGAAGGAGCGCATCGCTGGATTTTGCCTCCGAAGTGTTGTCCTGTCAAGAGATCGAGACGACAGGTTCATGAGGTAGACCCGCCGCGGGCGCGAGTCCTTCCGCAGGGGCCGCTCGGGCTCAAGGCCCCGAGTCGCCGCCCTCGGCCTCGGTGAGGTGCAGCCCCGCGACGATCCCCCCGATGAGGCCGTCGAGCTGGACGATGGCGCAGGCGGGCTCGCCGTCATCACAAGGCGCGCAGCCCTCGCCAAGCTCGGCCTCTAAGGCCGCGCAGCGCTCGGCGAGGCCCTCGGCGCTGGGCTGGCGCAGGTCCACCGTGCCGCGCATCCGCCCGTCCCCCAAGCCGATGCCGGCGGCGGTGAAGGCGAGCTCCAGGTCAACCTCGGTGAGGGTCACCGCGCCGCCCGGCGGCGTGAGGGGCATCACCCCGAGCCTGAGCGCGAAGTAGGGGTTGTGGTGGAAGGGGACGCCAGAGCTGTGGAGGAGCTCGCCCCCGGACTGCACGACCGCCCCGCTGAGATCGGTCCCCGCCGCGAGGCGCAGGTCGAGGGCGCTG
>JAKLKE010000081.1:0-13116 GCA_023150775.1 Myxococcota bacterium | reverse complement strand
CGGCGTCGACGACCTCGACGAGCAGAATGCCGCCGTAACGTTCGATGTAGCTAGACTCCAAGGCGCCCACGGCCCAGCGCGCCTTGCGGGTGTCGATCTGAAAGGCCCGGTCGACCAGGTCACGCGGCCCCACGGCCTCTCCGTGGGTGCGGGTGGTGAAGCGGCCGCTCGCGAGCTCTTCACCGCAGAGGGTGACGCCCCAGTCGTAGACCGTCTTGGGCGCGAGCAGCCCCTCGGGGGTGAACACCAGGGTGTCGGGGCCGACGGCCAGCCGCGTCGGGGCGGGCGGGCTCATGGAGAGCGCGACGTCGTCCCCATCGACCGCGCCGTCGAGGGTGAGGTTGATCGTGGCGTTGGTGCCGAGGTTGGCCTCACCGTCCTTCGGCAGCGCCTCGGTGACCCCGGCGCTGCAGGCCTCCGTGTCGTGCTGGGCGTCGTTGGGCCCGTCGTCTGCTTTGGTGCAGGCGCCGCCGAGGATCACCAGCAGCGCGACGTTCACACGACCGAGCGGCCCAGGGGGCTCAGCAGTCGGGGACGAGGGTGGGGTCGATGCTGACGCCCGGCGCGTGGTACGCGGCGTCCATCGTGGCGTCCACCTCCAGGCAGCCCTCAACGCCGTCGTTGGGGCAGGCGACGCATTTGTCTCCGAGGAAGGTGACGACATCACAGGCCTCAGCGGAGCCGACGGTGAACTCACGAACGTCCAGCATTCCTGTGATCTGCACGTCCAAGAGAGACTCCCCGTCCTTAGCGAAGGTCCCCGACATACCCAGATCCCAGACGTTTACATCATAGCCTGAGACCACCAGCGTCGCGTCCGCGGGCCCCGCGCCAAAGGCGGGGTTCGTGGAGAAGTCTGCGGGATCAAAGTCGATGGGGCTCGCGCAGGGGTACTGCTCAAGGGTGGTCTCGTCCCAGCCCGCGGCGCCGACGAGGTCGATGAGGTCGTTCACGGTGTCTACGGACTCCACCATGAACAAGAGGTGGGAGGTCTCGATGGAGCCGATGAGCAGGCTCGCGGACTTGGGGCTGTTCCAGGTGACGTCGGCGAGGTTGACGTCGTAGGTGTAGCCCGTGACGTTGGCGACGGGATCCCCGACCGTCGAGAAGGACACGAGCGCCTCGTCTTCGCAGACCTCGGCGGTGATCGTGTACTCCGCGTCACGGGCCAGCGGCGCGCTCGGCGTGAAGCTGAGGCCGAGGCCCTCGGAGAGCATCACCGTCTCGCCGCTCACCAGGCCCTCGGGGCCGCTGAGGCTGAGGCTCGCGTCCGCCTCAGCGACGGCGGCGGAGAACAAGGCGACGATGGTGGCGTCAACGAGCACCCCCTCGTCGCCGTCCTCGGGGGTCACCGAGATGACCTCGGCCTCGCAGGGAACGTCCGCGTCGCTGTCGGAGTCGGTGTCGCTGTCCGCGTCGGCGTCGGCGTCGGCGTCTCCTTCGACGGCGCTGTCTGTGCTCGGCGCCCCAGAGTCGTCATCGACGCTCACGGAGTCCTTGCTGCAGGCCGCGAGGGCGAAGAGGGCGAAGGCGAGCTGGGTCGGGTGCCAGGACATGAGGGCTCCAGGGCGGGTGTGGGCGCGGCGGTGTCGAGACAACAAAGGGGAGGAGGGGTTGGCCTCCTCCCCTTCATTGGGGACAACGTCAGGGACGCTGAATCAGAGGGTGCACTCGGGGTTGTTCACGCTGTCCGGGCAGCTCTCGTGGCAGTCGGACATCTCGATCTCCTCCAGGTTGGTGGAGGTGATCTCTTCGCCGCCGAGGTCAACGGCCTTGATGCTCAGGCAGAAGGGCTGGCCGTCGGAGGAGCAGACCTCGCAGGCGACGCCGAAGCCGGCGACGATGTCACAGACGGCGCTGTCTTCGCCGCCCTCCTCGATGAGGGGGACCAGCGCGCGGGTGTCCACGGAGCCCTGGAGCACGCCGCCGCCCCAGTAGGAGCCGTCACCGGCGAAGGTGCCGGAGATGAGCAGGTCGTCGATGGTGACCTCAAAGCCGGCCACGGCGATGTTCGTGCTCTCGGGGCCGATCTCGAAGAAGGGCGCGCCGGAGAAGTCGGCCTCGGGGAAGGCCAAGGTCTGGGAGCAGTAGTCTTGCTGGCTGGGGTTGGCCTCATCGGCCAAGGCGCCGAAGAGGCGGATGGCCGAGGCGTCCGCCGAGGCGACCTCCATGAAGATCACGATGTCGAGGTACTGCTCCAGCACCGAGCCGACGCCCTCGGGGACGACCACGCGGCCGGCCTGGAGGTCGAGGGAGTAGACCTTGCCGATGAGCGAGGAGGTGTCGGCGATGGAGGTGCCGAGCGCGCTCGTCGTGAAGCCGACCTCAGCCTCGCCGGTGCAGTAGGTGAGCTTGGCGGTGTAGGCCGTGCTGGGGGAGAGCGGCGCGTCGGGCTTGAAGTAGACGACGTCGTTGTCTTCGTTCCGGTAGGAGGTGCCGGTCACGCCGTCGATGCTGAGCGTGGCGGTCTCGTCGGCGTCGGAGAGGTAGAACTCGATCTCGCCGCGGTAGTAGAAGTTGGTGGCGCCAGCGGCGGGGATCGTCTCGTCGATCTCCACACCACAGGGGGGCTGGGTGTCGACGACTTCTTTGTCACCACCGCTGCAAGAGGCGGCGGTGAGGGCGAGCACGGTCAGGCTGATGAAGCGCATGGGAGGTCTCCTCGGGGGTCATGTGTAGCAGAGGCAGCACCCTACACTGAGCGGATCGCCTATGTCAACTGGCAGGGCGCGGTTCTTTTCAAGCCTTTGATGCGCCTGCGCGTTTCACATAGCGCATACGCAGCTCATACAGCATGGACTCCAACAGGCGGGCCTCTTCAGCGTCGAGGTTGCCCTTCGTCTTGTCTTGGAGGATCGCCAGCAGGTCGATGGTCTGCCGGGCCAGGTCGAGGTCCGCGCGGGACTCGGTCTCGGGCATGTCGCCGAGGTGCTCCAGGGCGGTGCGGCCAAGCGAGACCAGAAACGAGGCGAAGCTCACCTGCAGCTCAGCCTTGCCCTCGCGGGGAGACCCATCGGTCGGCGAAACATCAGACATTGGGGAAGACTCCGGGACGTAGATGTGGAGGCGTTGGGCAGTGTAAACCGAGGCCGGGCTCAGATGTCCAGGGCTCAGATCTCCAGGGCTCAGATGTCGACGGTGAGGTTGCCGCGCATCCGCCCACGAGAGACCGTAAACACCACAGACGCTCGGTGGTGGGCCTTCGCGCGGCGAAGCGCGAGGTTTAGCTCGTCCAAGCTCTTCACCGGGCGGCCATCAACGGCGTGCAGCACGTCACCCACGACGATGCCACGCTTCGCCAAGCTCCCGGTCGTGGTGAGCGAAGAGAACACCAAGGCGCCGTTGACCACCTGGAGCGTGCCGCCGAGGGTGTCCTTGAGCACGCTGGCCTCGACGCCCTCAGGCAAGGAGGTGGTCGTGAGATCCACCTTCATCGCCGTCGCGCCGCGGTAGAGCTGAACCGTGAGCTTGGCGCCGGGCTTCTCCTCAGCCAAGGCGCCGTTCAGATCCGCGGTCGAGCGCACGGGGCGGCCTTGGGACTGGTAGAGGAGATCCCCGGCCTTGAGCCCGGCGTTGGCCGCGGGGCTGCCGGGGTACACCCGCACCACCTGCACCGCCCCCGCCGCGACGGGGGTGCCTTGGAGGCGCTGGCGGGAGATGTCCTTGAGATCGACGCCGAGCCAAGGCGCGCGGACCTCGCCGAAGGTGAGCATGTCCTGGGCGACCTTCCACGCCCGATCGACGGGGATCGCGAAGCCGATGCCTTCGGCGCCCGCGCGGATCGCCGTGTTCACGCCGATGAGCTGGCCGTCGAGGTTCACCAAGGCGCCCCCAGAGTTCCCGGGGTTAATCGCCGCGTCGGTCTGGATGTAGTGCTGGTACACCCCCGGCGCGAGCTCGACCTCTCGCGCCTTCGACGACACGACGCCTGTGGAGACGGTCTGCCCTAAGCCGTAGGGGTTGCCGATGGCGATGACCGACTCGCCCAAGTACAGCTCTCCGCTCTTCCCCAGCCCGATGGGGGTGAGGTCTTTGGCGCCGTCGAGCAGGAGCACGGCGAGGTCAAGATCGGCGTCTAAGCCGACGACCTGGGCGGTGAACACCCGGCCATCGGCGGTGTGCACCTTGATGGCCGTCGCGCCATCGACGACGTGGGCGTTCGTGAGCACGACCCCATCGGCGCGTAAGATGACGCCGGAGCCCTGGGACGTGGTCTGGGCCGTGCCGCTGCCGCCCATCAAGAAGCCGAAGGGGAGCTGAACCGAGAGCTCCACGTCGATGGAGACCACCGACGGCACGGCGCGCTCGACGGCGAGCACGACGGGCGTGCGGCGATCGGCGGCCTCAGCGCGCCCGGCGCCGGGGAGCGGCGTGGCGGCGAAGAGCGCGGTGAGCAGGAGCAGCGAGGGGAGGGGAGAGAGAGTCTTGAAGCGGCGCATCGTGACCCCGAGCGTATCCGATCGTTCCTAACCCCGCAGCGCCGCTCGGCCGTCCCCCAGCGGCCGTCCCCCGTGCGCCCGCGCCCGGCGTCGGCTACGATGGCGCGTCCTGAGGAGCCGCCCATGCGTCTGGTACGCGTCGCCTTCGCCGCCATCTTGTTGAGCCTCGCCGCCGCGCCCCAAGTCCAGGCCGCCCGAGGCGACGTGAGCGTCGAGGAGCAGTACGACCTCGGCCTGCGGTACCTCAAGCGCGGCTACTATGTGAAGGCGCTGGAGCAGTTCAACAAGATCAGGAACTACCACCGCGACGACCCCTACGCGGTGAAGGCCGAGCTTGCCATCGCCGACGTGTACTTCGAGCAGGCCGAGTGGGATCAAGCCCGGGTGGCTTATGAAGAGTTCATGCGCCTGCACCCGCGCCACGAGGACATCGACTACGTCGTCTACCGCCTCGGCCTCACCAGCCTGAAGAAGTCCACGAAGGTGGCGGCCCGGGACCAGACCTGGACCCGCCACGCCGTGACCACCTGGGCGGGCTACGAGAGCCGCTTCGCCAACTCCGAGCATCTGGAGGAGGTCCAGGAGCTCCTCACCGAGGCCAAAGATCGCCTCGCGCACAAAGAGTTCCTCATCGGGGAGTTCTACTTCCGGCGCAAGGCCTACAACGCCGTGATCAGCCGCATGGAGGGGATGCTTCGCACCTACCCCGACTGCTCCGACGTGCCGATGGCCTTGGCGATGCTCGCCGTGAGCTACAAACGGGTCGGCGACGAGACCACGGCGGCCATGGCGGCGGCGCGGCTCAGCGCCGATCACCCCGAGTCCCGGGCCCTGCGTTGGCTGCGCCTGCGTGAGCCGACCCTCTTGGCGGCGCCCGAGGCCGAGGCGGCGGCGCCCTGAGGCCCTGCCCGGGCGTCACCGCCGCGTAGCACCTCCGCCGCCGATCGCGTAGCGCCGTTCGCGCCCGACCCTGCGCCGCTGGACGATTTGACCGGTCAAGAGCTGGCATGGTATGTGCAACGCATGATCCTTGGGAGGTCATGATGTTTTCCCCCATGCAACGCCCTCGTGGACCTGTCGGAGTGGTGCTCAACGCGAACGCGGGGAGCATGACGCCGAGGCTCGCCCGGGCGATTCGGGGGGTGGCTGGCCCCGAGCACGTCTTCTTCACCGAGTCCAAAGATCACGCTGAAGAGGCGCTTCGGGCCTGTGTTGAGCGCGAGTACCCCACGGTGTTCGCCGGGGGTGGTGACGGCACCATCGTCGACGCGATCAACACCTTGGCCACGCTCAGCGGCCCCAAGATGCCCAACGTCGGCGTCTTGCGCCTCGGCACCGGGAACGCCCTGGCCCGCTGGCTGGGCTCGGGCAACCCCGTCGAGACCTTGGCCCGCTACCAGCGCGGCGAGACGCACCAGGCCGTCATGGTGCGGATGGTCACCACAGGCAAGGCGCTCACGCCGTTTCTGGGCCTGGGCCACGACGCCGCGGTGCTCAACGACTACTACCGCGTGAAGCGCGCCTTGGCGGGCACGGCCCTGGCGCCCTTGGGCCATGGCCTCGCGGGCTACTTCATCGCTGGCCTCGGCATCACCCTGCCGAACTTCTTGACCCGCAAAGACGCTGAGGTCAGCATCATCAACATGGGCAGCCCGGCGCGGCGGATCGGCCTCGGCGGCGACGAGGTCGGCCCGGAGATCCCCGCGGGTGAGCTGCTCTATCGGGGGCCCATCGCCACCGTCGGCGCGGCGACCACGCCGCAGCTCGGCTACGGCGTGCGCTTTTTCCCCCACGCGCTGCGCCGCCCTGGCCGTTTTCACCTGCGCGCCGTGGCGCTCTCGCCCTTCGGCTGCGTGCGGGCCATGCCTGACGCCTGGCGCGGCACTCTGCACCACCCCGACGTGCACGACTTCTACGCCGATCGGGTGCGGCTGATCTTCTCTCAGCCCATGGCGTTTCAGGTCGCCGGAGACCCGGCGGGCTTCCGGGACGAGGTGACCTTTGGGCTCTCGGAGAACCCGGTCACCTTCGTCGGGCAGGCCTGATCGGGGCCAGGGTGACGTTGTTGCTGCGCAGCAACATCGGGTGTTAAGGGGCGCTCCTCAACCTGGAGTGTCTCATGCAGGTCAACGGAAGTAAGGTTCTGGTCACGGGTGGCGGCTCGGGAATGGGTCGTGAGTTCACGCTGCGCCTCGCGGGCGCGGGGGCCGACGTGGCCTTCTGTGACCTCAACGATCAAGGCATCGAGGAGACGATCGCCGCCGGCGTCGGGCTCCCCGGCAAGGTCATCGGGTTCAAGGCGAACGTGGCCGTCGAGGCCGAGGTCGTGAAGCTCATCGGAGACGCCTGGGACGCGCTGGGCGGCCTCAACGTCTTGGTGAACAACGCGGGCATCTTCCGCGACGGCCTGCTCGTGAAGAAGAACAAAGAGACCGGCGCTGTGGACCGCCTCTCTTTGGCGAAGTGGCAGCAGGTCATCGACGTGGACCTCACCGGGCCGTTTCTGGCCACCCGTGAGTTCGCGGCGAAGCTCATCGAGAACGACCAGCGCCCCGGCGTCGTGATCAGCATCAGCTCGATCTCACGCCACGGCAACCAGGATCAGACGAACTACAGCGCGGCGAAGGCCGGGCTCATCGCCGACACGAAGCTGTGGTCTCAAGAGCTCGCGCGCTACGGCATCCGCACCGGCGCCATCGCCCCGGGCTTTATCGACACGCCGATCCTCCAGGGGATGCGCCCCGAGGTGCTCGCGGGCGTGCTCAAGGGCGTGCCGCTGGGCCGCGCGGGCACGCCGGAGGAGATCTTCCTCGCCGTGAAGTTCATCATTGAGTGTGACTACTTCACCGGCCGCTGCCTCGACGTAGACGGCGGGCTCATCCTCTGAGACTCGGCGCCCTGGGCTCCATAGGGGTGAAGCGGGTTAGACTTCGCGGCATGAGGCCAACCCCGCCCGAGCCCAGGCCACGACACGTCCGCTCCGATGTTCAGGGGCGGACGTGACGCAGCGCGTGGCCCGAGGCGGCTTGTCCGACACCTGGGCGCTGTTCCTGGTCTCGGCGCGGCCCCTCGGCCTGCTCATGGCGCTGCTCGCGGGCACGATGCTCGCGACGGCGCTCGTGGGCCTGCTCTTGGGATCCGTCGCTGGGGCGGGGCACATGGGCCTCAGCGCGGCGATCACCGCGCTCTTTGGCGCCGGGGCCTTGGCCTTGGGGCGCGGCCTCGACGACGCCCAAATCGGCCGCCGTGAGGCCCTGCTCGTCGTCACCTTGGGCTGGGTGGCCCTCGGCGTCTTCGGTGGGCTGCCCTTCGTCATCGGCGCCGACTTCACCCCGGTGGACGCGCTCTTTGAGTCGGTGTCGGGCTTCACCACGACCGGGGCGTCGATCCTGCCGGAGATCAACCAGCGGCTCAACCCCGCTTTACACTTCTGGCGCACGCTCACGCACTGGATCGGCGGGCTGGGCTTCGTGGTGCTCTTCGTCGCGGTGTTCCCGGCCTTGGGCGTCGGCGGCAAGCGGCTGTTTCAGGGGGAGGTCGCCGGGCCCCGGGGCAAGTCGCTCACGCCACGAATTCGGGAGACGTCCCTTGGCCTTTGGCGGGTGTACACCGCGCTCACCCTCACGATGACCGGCCTGCTCTGGCTCTCCGGCGTGTCGCTCTCCGAGTCCCTGATGCACGCCTTCGCGACGATGGGCACGGGGGGCTTCTCCACCCGCAATCTCTCCGTCGCTGAGCTCGGCGCAGACCCCGGGGTGAACGGCGTCGCGGTGGATGTCGTGATCACGGTGTTTATGCTGCTCGCCGGTATGAACTTCGGGTTGTTTTATGACGCGACCCGGCGAGGCCCCAAGGTGATCCTCAAAGATCCCGAGGCGCGGGCCTATCTCTGGATCATCGGTATCGCCTCCGTGCTCTGCGCCTTGGCGATCTTGCCCCAGGTGGGCCACATCGGTCAGGCGCTCCGGTACAGCGCGTTCTCGGTGGTGTCGGTGATCACCACGACGGGGTTCATGAACTTCGACTTTGAGACCTTCCCCACCTTCGGGAAGCTCGTGCTGCTCCCGCTGTTTTTTATCGGCGGCTGCGGTGGCTCGACCTCCGGGGGCATGAAGGTGATCCGGCTGATCTTCCTGATGAAGGTCGTGCTCATCGAGGCCCAGCGCAGCTTTCGGCCGAACCTCGTCGCCCCGGTGCGGGTGGGGGAGGGCGCGGTGCCCAGCGCCGACCTGTTTGAGGCCGTCTCGGTGATGGGGCTCTTTGTGGTGACCGTCGGCGCCGGAGCGGCCTTGGTGGCGCTCTTTGACGCGGTGGACGGCACCACGGCGATGACCGCGGCCTTGGCCTGCGTGGCGAACGTCGGGCCGGGGCTCGGCGCCGTGGGGCCCACGGAGAACTTCGGCTTCTTCTCCGATTCGAGCAAGCTCGTGTTGTCGGCCTGTATGTTGTTGGGACGGCTTGAGTTCCTCACGATCCTGGCGCTCTTCGCGCCGGGCTTCTGGAGGCGTTGATGATGAGCGCACCAACGCCCGCGCCGATGGGACTCGGCCAGACGACGCTCAAGCTGCTCATCGTCGCGGCCCTGTTTGGGCTCATGGTGAGCCTGCCGCTGCTCAACACGCCCCCGGCCGCGGGCATCGACCCCCAGGTGATCATCACCTTCGGCTTCATCGCCTTGGCGGCGTATGTCGTCGGCCTGCTCTTCGGGCGGCTGGGCCTGCCGCAGATCACCGCGTACATCCTCACCGGCGCGATCTTGGGGGAGGAGGCCGGGCGGCTCTTGGGCCTGCCGCCGTCGCTCATCTTGGTCTCCGACGACGTGCTTGAGCGGCTAGAGGTGTTCAACACCCTGGCCTTGGCCCTGGTCGGGATGATGGCGGGCGGCGCCCTTGACCTCGCCGTGCTTCGGGAGCGGGCGCGGCGCTACGCGGGCCTGCTCGTCGGTCAGATCTCCGTCGTGTTCTTGGCGATCGTCGGGGTGGTCGTCGCCGTCTCGCGGCTGAACCTGGGCCTGTCGATCCCCACCCTCGACGGGCTGCCCCTGCAGACGGTGCTCGCCGCGGCCTTGGTCTTGGGGGTGATCGGCGTGAGCTTGTCCCCGGCGGTGAGCCTGGGGATCACGCAGGAGACCCGCGCCCGAGGCCCCGTCGCTGAGGCCGTTCTGGGCGTCAGCGTGCTCAACAACGTCGTCACCGTCGCGCTCTTCGCCGTGGCGCTGGCCGTCGCCCGGGGGCTCGTAGACGGTGGCGTCGGCGGCGGCGGGGAAGGGGAGCGCCTCGGCGTCTCTCTGGCGATGAAGCTCGGCGGGGCCGTCGTGCTCGGCGCTTTGGTCGGCCTCGGCGTCGCGGCCTGGAGCCGCCTCGTCGGCGCGCTGATGCTGCTGATGGCCACGGGGCTCTGCTTCGCCGCCACCTTCTTGGCGTCTCGGCTGGGCGTGGAGCCCCTCGTCACCTTCTTGGTCGCTGGCTTTGTGGTGCGGAACGCCACCTCGGCCCACGAGCCTCTGCGGAGGGCGCTGGACACGCTGTCCTTGCCGGTGTGGGTGATCCTCTGCGTCACCGTCGGCGCGGGCCTGCGGCTGAATGAGCTGGGCGCCCTCTGGCCCGTCGCCCTCGGGCTCTTTGTGGTGCGCGCGGTCGGGACCTTCGGCGGGGCGGCCTTGGGGGCGGCGCTTGGCGGCGGGCCCCCGACGCTCTGGCGTCTCGGCTGGCTGGGTTTTGTGCCTCAGGCGGGGGTCGGCATGGCGATGGCCGTCGCCGTCGGGCGAGACCCGGCCTTGGGTGGGCTCGCCGAGGGGGTCGCCTCGTTGGCGGTCGCTTGTGTCGTCGTGAACGCCGTCTTTGGGCCGATCCTGTTTCGTGTCGCCCTCGGCCTCGCCGGGGAGCTGCCCCGGCTGCAATCGCCTGTGGAGGTCAACAAGACCTCCAGCGCCCATGACGCGGATCTCAGCGAAGAGACCTGGGAGGGCCTACCGGAGTGGCTCCCCGAGCCCGGGCACCACCGGGGCGGCGACGCCTGGGGGACGCTCCACGAGGGCCTGCCCCAGCGGCTCTCCGAGCTGAGCCGCTCGCTCCGGGCGGACCTTCAGGGCCTCGTGAGAGACCTGCGCAGCGGGGTCATCGCCCGGCGTCGAGACGAGGCGCATCGTTTCTTCTCTCAGCTTCGCCGCGAGTTTTTGCGCCAGCATCGCCGGGCCCTCGTGCGCTCGCGTGAGGAGGGCCTGCGCCGCGAGGCCTTCGTCGTCGAGCTGCGGGCCCAGCCAGCGCAGCTCGCCCAGACCTGGGAGAACCACATCCTCGACCGGGCCGCCGCCGCCGACTTTGGGGAGGAGTCGAAGAAGCTCGGCGAGCTCGTGGCCGTGGTGGATCGGCTCGCCGCCGGGGTGCCTCCCGCCGCTGAAGTACCGATGGACACGAAGCTCTTGGCGCCGAGCGACGACGACGCCCGGGGCGCGCGGCTGCAGAAGGCCTGGCTCCGGACACGTCGGGCCCTCGGCTTTGGGCCGATGACCCGGGTGGTCGATCTTCGCGCCATCGCCCGCACGACCCTCTCCGGCGAGGTGCCCCTGCAGCTCCACGAGCTCGCGGGGATGCTCGTGCTCAGCGAGCGCCACATGCTCGCGAGGGCGCGGAACATCTTTGAGTCTACCCAGCGCGCGGTGGAGAGCCTCGCCGCCCAAGAGGATCTCAGCCCCGACAACTTCGCCGAGAAGCTGGAGGCGCTCCGGGAGGAGGTCGAGGCCGAGTTCACCCTCGCCCAGCGAGAGGTCGACCGCCTCGCCGACGAGACGGTTCGGGTGGCGGCCAACGCCTTGGGGCGGCCGTTTCAGTCGTTCACCCAGATGATCTCCGTGGCCGGCACCCCGGCGCTCCCGTCGAGCGCGACGCGTTACTCCCGGGTGTTCCAGGCGCGTGAGGACGCGCTGGGCGCCGTGCGCCTCGGCTTTGAGGGCGCGGCGGAGCTGGCCCGAGGGGAGGCCGGGGCCTTGGCGATGGAGCTGCAGCTCGTGCGCCTGCGGGCCAGCGTTCGAGAGCTCGCTGAAGACAAGGCTGAACACATCGCCCGAGACATGCGCGGTCGCCTCGTCGCCCCCCACCGCAGAGTGCGCGCGGCGCTCAACACGAGCGTCGAGGCGCTCCTGGCGGCCCTGGCGATCAACGACGAGGGCCTGCCTCCGGCGGCGCTCAGCGCCGAGCTTCGGGAGGCCGTAGAGCCCCTCACCCGCGCCGTCGAGGAGTCGCTGAGCCTGCTCACGTCCCTGCGCAACAGCTTGCGCACCCAAGGCACCGTCGAGCCCCTTCGCGCGGCGCTCTGGCGCGGCGTAGACGGCCTCACGGACCACTTCGTCGTCGCCTGGCGGGCCCCGGGCGTCGTCGGCCGCCGCCTGCCCCCGGCGCCCACCTTACGCGAGGTGCCCTTCCGTGACCTCGCCGCCCAGGTGCTCGACGGTGAGGTGGGCCGGGGCCTCGGCGCGCTGTTGGAGACCTTGGGGGAGCGGGTGGACGAGGCCACACGCCTCGCTGAGGAGCTCCAGCGCGGCCTCGCCTTCAACACCGAGCTGAGCCTCGCCGAGATCGAGGTTTTGCCCGCGGCGCCCACCCCCCAGGCCGCGCGCCTGATGGTGAAAGAGCTCCTCGTCGGCACGCTCCAGCGGATGTCCACCCGCGCCGCCCAGCTCGACGGGTCCATCGAGGCCACCGAGACCGAGGCCGCGGGCAAGGTGCGGGAGATCGTGCTCGGCGCTTTTGACGCCCTGCAGACGATGCTCTTGGAGGGCCGCTACGATCTCGCCCAGGCCCGTCTGGGGCGGGGCTCGGCCCTGCACCGCCAGCTCTTGAGCGCGCGGCCCACAGAGCTTCTGAGCCTCGGGCGAGACGCCAAGGACGGCCTGCGGGAGCTTGTCGGCGAGGAGCGTTGGGCGAAGGCGCGGGAGTGGATCGGCCTGCCCACCGAAGGCGCCACGCCGACGCCCGACACCGTGAGTTTTGCCGCGCCGACGCCGAAGGTGGAGCTGCCGATGGCGATTCGCCGGCTGTTCTCGGACTCCGCCTTAGAGGCCGGCGACCTGCTCATCGGGCGCGAGCGTGAGGTGGAGGCCGCCCGGGCGGTGCTCCTCGGCGTGACCCCCGGCGCGTCCAGGGCCGTCGCGGTGCTGGGCCTCGGCGGCGTGGGCCAAGGCGCGGTCGTCAACACCTTGCTGCGCGGCGTCAGCGACCAGAACCGCGTCATCCGCGTCGATCTCGACGAGCCCGTCACGAGCGCCCAGGCCGTAGACGCCCTGCTCGCCCGGGTGACCGGGGACTGTGTGGTCGTCGTCGAGGGCCTGGAGTGGCTGTTCAGCCTGGAGCCCGGCGGCTTCGCGCCGCTGCGTCGATTCGTGGAGCGGGTCGTCGAGGACCGGGGCCGCAACGCCTGGCTCATCTCCGCCGAGCGCCCGGTGTGGAGCTACGCCGACCGCGTCGTCGCGCTGCACGACGCCTTCCCCGAGCGTGTCACCTTGAGCACCCTCGACGCGGAGAGGTTGCGCCGCGCGCTCCTGATTCGCCACGGCATGAGCGGGTACAACCTGCGTTTTGCCCGTGTCGGCAACGACGTTGGCGCGCGGCTGCGCAGCCTCTTCCGCCCCGATGTGAAGGCCGAGGCCTACGCCGAGGAGCGCTTCTTTGAGCGGCTGCAC
>JAKLKE010000819.1 GCA_023150775.1 Myxococcota bacterium | reverse complement strand
CCGGCCGCCGTCGAGGGCTGAGGGCGCAGGCTGGCAGCCGCATTTGGAGCGTCGACGTCCACGTCGACGGAGCCTCCGGCGCGGCGGCCTGGGACCATGTCATCGCCACTGCGGCGTCGACGTGGGCGTCGACGCTCCGAGGAGCGGGCCTAGACCGGCAGCGCCTCCAGGCCCTCCTCCGCCACCCGGCCGAGCAGGTCCTCGAAGCGCGTCGCCACCCGTTCCCAGGCGATCGGCACCGCGGTGCGGCGGGCCTCGGCCGCGAGCGCGGCGCGCAGGGCGGGGTCGCCGGCGGCGCGCAGGGCGGCGGCGGTGAAGCCGGCCTCGTCGCCCAGCGCCACCGCCAGGCCGTTGACCCCATCCTTCACATGGTGGCGGGCGGCGGCGTAGTCGTAGGCCACGCAGGCCAGGCCGCTGGCCATGGCCTCGATCAGCACGTTGCCCCAGGTCTCGCTGGTGGAGGGGAACAGGAACAGGTCGGCGGAGGCGTAGTGGCGCGCCAGTTCGCGGTTGGGCAGCGCGCCGGTGAAGCGCACCGCCGGATGCG
>JAKLKE010000818.1 GCA_023150775.1 Myxococcota bacterium | reverse complement strand
CATAAGTCCTCCCGTTATTTTTTAAGACCGACGAGGCGCGCCGCCATCTCCGCGAAGCCCGTGCCGCTCTCCCGCGAGGTGATCCAAGTGGGCGGATGCTTCAAGCGGTCGAGAAAACGCGCGAGGTTGGCGACGCCGACGCTGAAACGGAAACTCGCGAACAGGGGTTCGTCGTTGGGCGAGTCCCCGATGAACAGCCACTCGTCCCACGCCGGGGCTTGGACGGCCTCCGCGAGGCCCGGCGCCCCCGACTGCAGCCAATGCTCCAGGCCGCGGCGCTTGTCGTAGTCGCCGAACCAGGCGTTGACGTGGATGCTGGAGACCTTGGCATGGGCCCCTTCGGCCTCGCAGAGCTTCACCAGGGCGTCGACGTCCTCGCGGGGCCAGGGCGGGACGTCCTCGCAGAAGTCGATGGCGAGGTCGTACTCGCGGTAGGCCTGGTCGGAGGCCCATTTTGCCTGCGGAAAGCGCGCGAGAATTTTGTCTCCCAGCTTTTTTAATCCTCTCTTGGGGTCGCTTGCGACGCCCGGGGTGTCGATCCGCGAACGGACGCCGCTTT
>JAKLKE010000817.1 GCA_023150775.1 Myxococcota bacterium | reverse complement strand
GCGGATGCCCAGGTTCTCGTCGGTGACGCCGTTGCAGTCGTCGTCGAGGCCGTTGCACAGCTCCGCGCGGGGGCCGACGCCGTCGCATGCGCCCCAGACGCCGCCCGCGCCGCAGCGGCGCTCGCCGGGCACGCACGCGCCCACGTCGCTGCCGCACGGCTCGGTCGAGCCCTCGACGCAGCAGCCCATCAGATCCTCGTCGACGCTGCCGTCGCAGTCGTCGTCGGCGCCGTTGGCGGTCTCCGGGGCTCCGGGGTGGACGTCGGCGTCGCCGTCGTCGCAGTCGTCGCCTCCGTCCGCCGTGGGGGCGTGGCCGTCCCCGTCCCCGTCGGAGGCGTCGTGGCCGTCGCAGTTCTGGTCCACCCCGTCGCCAGGCACGTCGACCTCGCCGGGGCCGATGGAGCCGTCGTCGTCGTCGCAGTCCCCGTCGCAGGCGCTGGAGCCGTCGCCGTCGAGGTCGAGGTCGGAGCAGGAGGTGACCACGTGCATGGCGTTCTCCAGGAGCTCCACGATGTCCTTGACTCCGTCGCCGTCGGCGTCGGGGTTCCCGTACTCGTCGG
>JAKLKE010000816.1 GCA_023150775.1 Myxococcota bacterium | reverse complement strand
AGGAGTCCCTGCAGAGCTACGTCGTCGAGGGCAGCGAGTCCGGCGAGCAGGTGGGCCGGCTGCACGAGGACGTCCGGTACGTCAGCGACGGCGGCGAGATCTCCCTCCTGGTGCGCTCGGGCACCCTGGCCACCACCGACGGCGACCGCTTCGTCCTCGACGTGAACGACGGCCTCAGCCCGGTCCCCCTCCAGGAGCTGCCGGGGGATCCCATGGTCTACACGGATCGGTTTGGCGACAGGACCAGTCCCTGGTACAACGTCGCCACTCGCGAGGCTGCGGTCGTGCCCCACGCCGGCAACGACGTGGTGATGTGGATCGACATCCAGGGGTATGGCGACGGCGGCCTCCAGTACTTCCAATAGACGGCCGGCCCCCGGGAGGTCTCCCGGCGGCACGCGGGGGCGAGCCCCGGGCGCGACCGGCGGAGGAGATGGGCGATGCGCGATGTGGTGATCCTCTCGGGGGCACGCACCCCCATCGGCTCCTTCATGGGGGGGCTCTCCTCGGTCCCGGGGCCCCGCCTCGGCGCGGTGGCCATCCAGGCCGCCGTCGAGCGGG
>JAKLKE010000815.1 GCA_023150775.1 Myxococcota bacterium | reverse complement strand
GGCGAGGCGATGACCGTGCGATGAGCCCCTGCCTTGGCGACGGCTTGCGCCGCAGCCATGCAGTGGGATGTTTGAACAGCTGCAGGCCTTGCCCTGGTGCCCGTGCACGCGGGTGCGCCGACCGCCAACGGACGGGCGGCCCGCTGCGCCCGGAGCATGTGATGCCTGAGCTGAGCACCGGCCATCGGGTCCCGCGCCTTCGGGCGCGGGTGTGCACGCTTGCGCAGGGCACCCGTTGCACCGCCCCGCCCGTGCGCCGGCCGCCAACGGACGGACGGCCCGCACCGGCCTTTGCAGGTGGCGGCGTTGCAGTGCAGGGTGACGCTACTCAGCATGTGCTTCGCAGTGTTGCATGGCGCGGGGCCCAACGTGTGCCCTGTGCGGCAACCCCGGCGCCACCGCTTGCGACAAGCGCACCCAGGCGGCCCGCCGGGGTTGTCCGCTCGAGGGCAGGGTTGGGCACCGCGTTTCGATGCCCTTGGATGGGCGAGGCGATGACCGTGCGATGCGCCCCTGCCTTGGCGACGGCTTGCGCCGCAGCCATGCAGTGGGATGTTTGAAC
>JAKLKE010000814.1 GCA_023150775.1 Myxococcota bacterium | reverse complement strand
CATCACACCGCGGTGCGCGGCGGGGTGCTGGCGGGCGACTGCGGGCAGCTGCTGCGCGAGTTCTTCGCCGAACGCCGCGCGCGCCAGCGTGCGCTGCGCGCCGCCGCCGACACGCTGCCGACGGCACGCGACGGCGCCGACGACGGCGCGCCGATCCCCACCGGCGAGGTCATCGAGGGCGACCTGTTCACCCAGGTCGAGCAGACCATCACCGTGTTGCAGGCCAAATACCTGAAGGCCCGCATCACCTACGAGGGCACCCAGCGCGTCGAACGCTTCCCGGTGCCCGAGCCCGCCCTGCGCGAGGCGATCACCAACGCCATCGTCCACAAGGACTACGCCGCCGGCGCCGCCATCCACATGCACGGCGGCGCCATCACCTGCACCGGCCCAGGCTCCATCTACTTCAAGGCCTCACTCAAGATCTTCAATTCGCCGGGGGCGCGGGTGGCGTATGCGTTCGCTGACCTGCCCAAGCCCGGCGAGATCCCGCCCAATCGGCTGGTCGTGACGCATCTGTATCACGACAACGATCCGGTCCAAGGCGCCGATTACGAGGCCAC
>JAKLKE010000813.1 GCA_023150775.1 Myxococcota bacterium | reverse complement strand
GCACCCGAACGTGCGACGACGGGCAGCCGGGCGACTGTCTGGGCGAGGTGCTGCCCGACCGGGAGGTCTGCAACGGGCTCGACGACGACTGCGACGGCGAGGCGGACGAAGGGCTGACCGCCGATGCGGACGCCGACGGATACACGTCCGCCGCCTCGTGCGCGGGCACCCGGGACGACTGCGACGACGCCGATCCGGCGGTGAACCCCGCCGCGGCCGAGACGTGCGACGGGGTCGATCAGGACTGCGACGGGGGCGCCGACGACGGCCTGACCATCGACGCCGACGGGGACGGCCACAGCACCGCCGACTCCTGCGGCGGCACCCGGGACGACTGCGACGACGGCCGGGCGACGGCGTACGCCGGGGCGGTCGAGGTCTGCGACGGGCTCGACGACGACTGCGACGGCGCGGCGGACGACGGGCTCACGTTCGACGCCGACGCCGATGGACGCACTTCCGCCGCCTCGTGCGAGGGCACGCGGGATGACTGCGACGACGCCGACGCCACGGCCTTCCCCGGCGCGGCGGAGGCCTGCGACGGCGTGGACGACGACTGCGAC
>JAKLKE010000812.1 GCA_023150775.1 Myxococcota bacterium | reverse complement strand
AACCTGCCCGAGAAATACGGCTGCTCCGCCATGAACAACGTCGCTTACGGACTCGTCATGCAAGAGCTCGAGGCCGGCGACTCCGGAATCCGCAGCTTCGTCTCCGTACAGGGCGCCCTCGTAATGTACCCGATCTTCGCCTATGGCAGCGAGGAGCAGCGCCAGGAATGGCTGCCCCAACTGGCGAGCGGCAAGAAGATCGGCTGCTTCGGCCTCACCGAGCCCGATGCCGGCTCCAACCCCGGCGGCATGCGCACCCACGCCGAGAAGAAGGGCGACACCTGGGTACTCAACGGCAGCAAGATGTGGATCACCAACGGCAACCTCGCCGATATCGCCATCGTATGGGCCAAGACCAAGGGCGACGACCCGGATTCGATCCGCGGCTTCATCGTCGACACCAAGACCAAGGGCTTCACCGCGCAGGAACAGAAGATGAAGCTCTCGCTGCGCGCATCCGTTACCAGCGAACTCTATTTTGAAGACGTCGTCGTCCCATCCTCGGCCATGCTGCCCGAGGGCAAGGGGCTGAAAGCCCCGCTCGGCTGCCTCACGCAAGCGCG
>JAKLKE010000811.1 GCA_023150775.1 Myxococcota bacterium | reverse complement strand
AGCCGGTGCACCTGGTCGCGGCCCACCCTGAAGCCGTCCTCCTTCAGCATCGAGTGGATCCTCCTGTACCCGTACCGCGGGAGTTCCCGCGCCAACGCCAGCATCGCCTCCACCAGCGGCCGGTCCGTGTCCGGCTTGGTGGCCTTGTACCGCTGCGTGCTCCTCGCCTGCCCGACGGCCCTGCACACCCGCCGCTCGGGGATCTCCAGCGTGCGTGCCGCACGCTCGACCCCCTCGCGCATCGCCGCCGGGCGCAGTCTTTTCCCCGGAGCACCTCCTCGATGATCTGCTTGTCCAGCACCAGGTCCGCCACGGCCTTCTTCAGCCGGCGGTTCTCCTCCTCGAGCTCCTTCAGCCGCTTGATCTGCTCGTCCCCCATCCCCCGGAACTGCTTCCGCCAGCGGTGCAGGGTCTGCTCGCTGAACTCCAGCTTCTGACAGACCTGGGCGATCGTCTGCCCCTGGCCCTCCAGGACCTCCGCCTCACGCAGCTTCCGAACCACCTCGTCCGTCGTGTGACGCTTCCGCTTCATCGAGAACCTCCTGGGTACCTTGTACCCCAAAGGCTC
>JAKLKE010000810.1 GCA_023150775.1 Myxococcota bacterium | reverse complement strand
CGGCGACACGTTCCTCGCGATGGAGCTGCTCCTCGGCGAGCCCCTCGCAACGCGGCTCGCGAAGGGGCCGATGCCGCTTCGCGAGGCGCTCGGGAACGCGATCGAGGTCCTCGGCGCGCTCGACGCGCTCCACGCGAAGGGCATCGTGCACCGCGACCTGAAGCCGTCGAACGTCTTCCTCACGCCGCACGGCGTGAAGCTCCTCGACTTCGGGCTCGCGCTGCCGATGGAAGGAGGGGGGTCCGGGGGGCAGCGGCTCACGCAGACCGGCTTCTTCGTCGGCACGCCGGGCTACATGGCGCCGGAGCAGTGGACGGGCGAGGAGGTGGGGCCCTGGACCGACGTCTTCGCCGTCGGCGCGATGCTCCTCGAGATGGTCGCGGGTGTGCGTGCCTTCCGCGGCGAGCGCGCGGCCGAGCTGATGCACGCGGTGCTCCACGACCAGCCGCCGACGCTCACCGGCGGACCGGCCGTCGAGGCGGTCGATCGCGCCGTCCAGCGCGCGCTCTCGAAGCGGAGGGACGAGCGGCCGGCGGCCGGCGCGATGGCGGAGGAGCTGCGCGCGGCGC
>JAKLKE010000080.1 GCA_023150775.1 Myxococcota bacterium | reverse complement strand
GACCTGGGCCTCCGAGGCCGTCGCCGCGCTCATCCGAGGCGGCGGCCGCCACGTCGTCTTCGCCCCTTGGCTCACGAGCGGGGACTACAGCGTCGAGCTGAGCCTCCACCTCGACGCCGTGGGCCTGATCTTCGCCGGGCTCTCGGCCTTGGTGTGCCTAGCCGCGGCGCGGTTCTCGGTTCATTACATGCACCGAGAGCGCGGCTTCTCCCGCTTCTTCGGGCTCTTGGACCTCTTCGCCTTCGCCATGACCCTGCTCGGCGTGGCGGGCAACGCCGCCTTGAGCTTTGTGGGCTGGGAGCTCGGCGGGCTGTGCTCGGCCTTGCTCATCGCGTACCACGCTGAGCGGCCGAGCGCGGGGCGGGGCGGGGTGCGCACCGTGCTCACCAACCGCGTCGGCGACGTGGGCTTCGCCTTGGGCATCGCCGGGCTGTATCTGGCGTTTGGATCCGTGGACTGGGCGGTGATGGAGGCCGGGGCGCCCAAGCTCAGCTCGGGCGCGGCGACGGCCTTGGCGCTGTCGTTCTTGCTGCCGGGGATGGTGAAGGCGGGCCTGGTGCCGTTCACGCCGTGGGTGGGGGCGGCGGTGGAGGGGCCGACGCCGTCGAGCGCGCTGTTTTATGGGGCGATCATGGTTCACGCCGGGCTGTTTCTGGCGATGCGGGCCGCGCCGCTCCTCGCCGTGGCCCCAGCGGCGGCGGCGGTGGCGGTGATCTTGGGCCTGTTGACCCTGGCCCTCGCCGGGCTCATCGCCAAGGCCGCCACGGACGTGAAAGGATCTTTGGTTCACGCGGGCGCGGCGCAGCTCGGCGTCGGCTTTGTGCTGGTGGGCTTGGGGCTTCTGCCCTTGGCCCTGTGGCACCTCGTCGGCCACGCGCTGGTGCGCGGGCTGCAGATGTTCACCGCCCCGGCGGCCTTGGCCCAGCTCCTCGACCGGCCCGTGGCCACGGTGAGCCCGCTCTTGGCCGAGCGCCCTCGGCTCTACGCCTGGGCCCTGCGACGGTTTGACCTGGAGGCGCTGCAAGATTGGTTGGTCGTTCAACCAACATCGCGGATCGCCGGGCTGGCGGCGCGTTTTGACGCCCGGGCCATCGACGCGGCCTCTGGCCTGCCGGTACACCCCGAGGCCGACGTGCCGACCCGGGCCAAACACCCCCACCGGGCGCGTGGCCTCGTGGGCCGGGCGACGGTGCTCGGCGCCGGGGCCGCCCACGCCTTCGAGCGCAGGCTGATGGACCAAGGCGTGAGCGAGGGGCTCCCGCGGCTCACCCAGCTCATCGGCGCGCGGCTGCGCCACGTTGAGGCGGTGTTGGCCTCGCCTTGGGCGGCCTTGGCCCTGGTGCTGATCGGCCTCGCGATCCTGCCCGCCTTGGGAGGTCTGTGATGGCGCTCCTCCATAGCCTCCCCCTGCTGAGCGCGCTCTGGATCTGGCCCGCCGCGCTCGCGGTGATCGTGCTCGGCCTGCGGCGCCCGGCCTGGGCCCTGCCGCTGAGCCTCGTGGGCCTCACCGCTGAGCTTGGCCTGTCCATCGCCCTGCTCGCCCAGTTCTCCCATGAGGAGTCTGGGCTGCAGTTTGAGGAGCTCGGCCCGGCCTTGGGCCCGGCGAGCCTACATCTCGGCGTCGATGGCCTCAGCGTGCTGTTTTTGCCCGTCGCCGCGCTCTTGGCGCTGCTGATGACGGCCTATGCCAAGCTCGTGCAGAAAGAGCGCGCCGACCGCTGGGCAGCCTGTGTGCTCGGCCTTCTGAGCACGCTGATGCTGCGCATCGTCGCCGTAGACCTCTCGGTGTTCTGGCTGGCCTCGGTGGTGGAGCTGCCCTTGGTGCTGGCGCTCCTTCGTGGCTGGGGCGCCGGGGCCCGCCGTGACGAGGCGGCGGCGCGGGCGGCGCGGTTCTTGGGCCTCTCCTTGGGCCTGTTCGCCATCGGCGCGGCCATGCTCGCCGCCGACCACGCGGCGCGTGTCGGGGTGTGGACCTTCGACGCCGCCGCTTTAGAGCTCAACCCATCTGGGGGGCGCGTGGGGATAGTAGCCTTCACGCTCCTTTTTCAAGCGCTGGCCTTACGCGCCCCTCTCTTCCCTTGGCACGGCTGGCTCGCGGACGTCGTCGCTGAGGGGCCCCTGGTTGGGCTCAACGTCTTCTTGTTGGGCGTGAAGATCGGCACCTTGGGCATGCTGCGGTTTGTGCTGCCCCTCGCGCCCGACGCCGCGGCGGCCTGGGCCCCGGCGCTCAGCCTCGTCGCGGGCGTAGGCATCGTCTACGGCGGCCTGCTCGCCTTGGTGCAGCCGGATTTGCGCCGTGTGCTCGCGTATGCCGCCGTGGCGCACTCCGGGGTGGTCGTGCTCGGCCTGTTCTCGTTGAACCACGCGGGGCTTGAGGGCGCGATCTTAGAGATGCTCAACTTCGGCGTGGCCATCGCCGGGCTCTACTTCGTCACCGGCTTCTTGCAGGCCCGGGTGGGTGAGCTGGCCATGCACCGCCTCGGCGGCCTGTGGGGCGTGGCGCCCCGGCTGAGCTTCATGTTTTTGGTCGTCACCTTGGCGGGGATCGGGATGCCCGGCACCTCGGGCTTTGACGCGCTGCACCTGCTCATCGACGGCGCGGCCGAGGCCCACCACTACGGCGTCGCCTTGGGCCTGGGCCTGGGCACGGTGCTCATCGCCGGGGTGCTCTTGGGCACCTACCAGCGGGCGTTCTTGGCGCCGACCCAAGACACCCTGCCCAGCGGCATGATCGACCTGCGGCCTTCAGAGCTGGCCATCGCCGGGGTGCTCTGCGCCCTGATCTTCACCGTCGGGCTCAACGCGCACCCCTGGTTGGACACGATGACCCGCTCCGTAGAGCGCGTGAGCGCGGAGGTGGACCCTGTAGAGCATGACGAGCAGGGCGAAGGGGATGAGGCGGAGCGCCACGACGACCCCTCGGATCACGACCACGACGAGGACGACGCCGTAGACGAAGAAGACGAGGCGGACGTAGACGACGCCACCCCCAAACCCAGCGAGGTCGCGCCATGAGCCCCGTCGAGCTGACCGCCGCCGACACCCTCGGCCTGCCGCTGTTGAGCCTCGTGCTCATCGTGCCCATCGCCTTCGCGGTGCTGGCGCTCTTCGCCCAAGACGGCGTCCAGGTGCGCCGGGTGGCCTTGGTCGGCGCCTCGCTGGAGCTTCTTCTGGCGAGCCTGCCGCTCTTTCTGATCGACCGGGATCACGCCGGGATGCAGCTCGTCGAGCGCCACGCGTGGATGCCGTCTCTGGGCGTGATGGCCCAGCTCGGCGTCGATGGCCTCTCGGCGCCTCTGCTCGCGCTCACGGCGCTCATCACCTTGGGCGTGATCGCCGTCGGCGCCGGGCCCCAGCAGCGGATGCCGCAGGTGTGGGTCGGCGCGATCTTCACCTTAGAGACGGCCCTGATGGGCGTGTACACCGCCCAAGATCTCATCTTCTTCTTCATGTTCTGGGAGATGACGCTCATCCCCCTGCACCTGCTCACCTCGATCTACGGCGTCGGCCGAGAGCGCGGCTTCGCGGCGAACAAGCTCGTGATGACGATGATGGTCGGCGGCGGCGTGCTGCTCCTGGCGTTTCTGCTCTTGGGCGAGACCCACCGCGAGCTCACCGGCCTCGGCCTCAGCTTTGACCCGGTGAAGCTCCAGGCCCTCGACATCCCGCTCAGCCGCCAGCTCTTGCTCTTTGGGCTGATGCTCATCGGCTTCGGGTTTAAGGCGCCGATCTTCCCGTTTCACTCGTGGATGCCGGGGCTCTTGCAAGAGGGCAGCCTCGGCGTCGGCGTGCTGACGGTCGGCTTTAAGCTCGGGGTCTACGGCCTCCTTCGGTTTGTGCTGCCGCTGACCCCAGACGCCGTGGTGCTCGCCGCGCCCGTTCTGGCGACCCTCGGCGTGAGCGGCCTGTTCTACGGCGCCTTGGTGGCGCTGCGCCAGCAGAGCCTACGCCGGGCCTTGGCCTTCGGCGGCCTCTCCCACGTCGGCTTCGCCTTGGTGGGCCTGGCCTCGCTGAACGTCCAGGGTGTTCAAGGCGCGGTGATCTGCCTGGTGAACATGGCCCTGCTCTCGACGGGCGTGTTCTTGTTGACCGGCTTTGTGTGGCTTCGCACCCGCACGAGCGAGCTTCACCAGCTCGGCGGCCTGTGGATGACCATGCCCAAGATGAGCACCTTCTTTGTGCTGCTCAGCGTCGCGGGCCTGGGCCTGCCGGGCACCTCGGGCTTTATCGGTGAGCACCTCGTGCTGCTCGGCGCCGCCCGGGCGAACCCCGCCTGGGCGCTGTTGTTGGCCGTGGGCGCGGCGCTCGGCGCGGCCTGGACCTGGCGGCTCTTCCAGGGCGTGATCTTCGGGCAACCCCAAGGAGACGCGGCGACGGCGACGGACCTCCGCCCCCGGGAGCTGATGTGTGTGGCCTTGCTCGCGGCGCTCACCTTGGGCGGCGGCCTCGTGCCCGGCCCGCTCCTGGCGCTCACCCGGGCCCCCGTCGAGGCCATCACGCTCCGCCTCGACGAGGCCCAAGATCGCGCTGAGGCCCGCCAAGGAGACTGGCTCGTCTCGCTCGGCGAATTAAACGACACCTCCCCCTCCCAACACTGAGGAATAAACATGGCGAAACGATGGATTCGTCTCTGCCTCACCCTGGCCGCCATGGCCTTGGGGCTCCTCCTTGGGCGAAACGTGCAGGCCGAAGAGGGCGTGTGGATCGGCTCCTTCAATCAGGTGGCGCTCACCGACACCAAGACGGGGCCGCGGCTGTGGCTCGACCTGCACGATCGGCGCGGCGCGACGGGCACCGTACACATCGTGCGCCCGGCGCTGGGCTGGGCGCTGGGTGAACACACGACGGTGTGGATGGGCTACGGCTGGGTGCCGACGGTCTTTGATGAGGCCGAGACCACCCACGAGCACCGTGTCTGGCAGCAGGCCATCGTCACCGGCAGCCCCGTTGAGGGCCTGAGCCTCTCGTTTCGGCCCCGGCTAGAGCAGCGGTTCTTGGCCGATGAAGACCTGGGCTTACGCCTGCGCCTGTTCGGCCGCGCGGGCCTGCGCCTGGGCGACGGCTGGGGAGTCGTGGTCTGGGACGAGCTGTTTGTGCAGCTCAACGAGCCCGGCTGGACGGCCCCCCAAGGACTCGACCAGAACCGCCTGTTCATCGGGCCGATGATTCAGCCGGCCCCCGGCGTGCGGGTGGAGCTCGGCTATCTCAACCAGGCGGTACCGCGCCCCGACGCGACGGTGTTTAATCACATCGGGGCGATGAACCTGTTCTTGAGTTTCTGAGCCCGGCGTCGCGCTTGTTTTAGAACAGATCGGCCAAGGAGTCGCAGGGCTCGGCGCTGAAGCCACCTTCGAGGGCGTTGGCCCCGTCGAAGTCGAGGTTGAACTCGCCGCTCAGGGTCTCGTTCTCGGTGTAGCCCTCTAGCATCAGCTCGCCGTCGTCGGGGCCGGTGAGGCCCTCAAAGAGGCCATCGGCGTCTTCACACTGGTCTTCGCAGGTGGCCTCGTCGGTGAGGTCGCCGCCGTTCCACGAGGAGAAGCCCGCGGTGAAGCCCTCCAGCGACAGCTCGCTCCCGGCCATCTCGTACTTGCCGAGGATGTCGTCGTCGAGGAGCGCGGTGAAGATGAGATTCCAGTGTTCGCCGCCGGGGATGTCGCCCGAGGCCTGGGCGAGCTCTTCGCAGGTCTCTTCACAAGACCCCGCGCTGCTGGAGGTGATCGTGTCGAACACCTCACAGCTCCCGCCGACGTCGGAGGTGAGCAGGATGAGCAGCGGGAACTCACCGACGAAGGGGATCTCGTAGGTCTCGATGTGGTAGTACGACTGCCGAGCGCCGCGAACGGGCTCGCCGTCGACGGTGCCGGTCACGCTCTCCGAGCAGGCCGTGAACAGCCCGAGCAGGGTCAGCGAGGTGAGAAGACGGCGCATAGGTTCTCCTTGAGGGGTCTGGATGAACGTAGCGGGTTCGTCTCGGGGTCGGCAAGATCAACCTAGCGCCCAGCCCTTCGCGGCCTCGCCTACATCCCGGGCCAGATCCACACCGCGCCGCGCTGGTTGACGCTGGTGCTGGTGGTGCCGTAGTCGTGGTAGGCGGTGCCGATGGCGATCTCGACGTCACCGTCGCCGTCGGCGTCGGGGATGAGCGTCATCGTGGCGCCGATCCAGTCGTTTGTGTAGGCGCTCGTCCACTGGGCGTCGGCGTCGGTGGTCAGGTCGATGCTGCCGCTGATGGGGCCATAGCTCAGCCAGACCGCGCCGGAGTAGGTGACGCTGCTCGTGGAGTGCATGTAGCCCGCGACGACGAGGTCTAGGGTGCCGTCGCCGTCCACGTCGCCCATGTCCATCGCCGACTCGGTGAGCACGTCCCCGGCCTTGGCGCCGAGGATCTTCGCCTCGGCGACGACGGAAGATTTGCCCGAGCTGGGCGCGGTGAAGAGGTACACCGCCCCGGCGTCGGCGCCGCCCGCGTCGTTGCCTGGGCCCGCCACGATCACGTCGTCGAGGCCGTCCCCGTCGGCGTCGTCCACCATCATCAACAGGGCGCCAAAGACATCGCTGGCCGCCTCTCCGGTGATCTTCACGTCGGCGGAGCTCAAGGAGATGGCGCCGGTCACGCCGCCGTACATGATGTAGACGGCGCCCGCGCTGGAGCCGCCGTTGAAGGGGGCGCCGATGAGCACGTCGTCGAGGCCGTCGCCATCGACGTCTTTGCCGCCGTCGATGTCGTAGCCCGCCCAGTCCCCGGTGGCCTCGCCGGTGAAGGTGGTCATGGCGGAGCTCCCGTAGGGGTCGTGAACGGCGACGGAGCCCTTGTAGCTAGAGGTCATGACGTTTGAGCAGAGGACCTCGGCGCCGCCGCCGGAGCCGTCGTAGTCCCCTGCCGTCGCGAGCCAGTTGCAGCTAAAGCTGCCGATCTTGCCCGTGTTGTAGTCGCCGACCGTCGCGCTTCCGCCCAGATAGAGGTTGTAGGCGAAGTTGCTGCTGTCACGGCGGATGACGTAGTCGTCGCCGCCGTCGCCGTCGATGTCTCCGATGTTCTCCGCGGCGCTCCCGAAGTACGTGGAGGAGGAGGTGTCGTTGGCGTAATAGCCAAAATCGTCGGCGGTGGCGGGCTCGTAGGCCCCGGCGGTGAAGCGCCCGTAGTACCCGAAGGCCTGGCCGTCATAACTCGCGGTGACGTAGGCCTCGGAGCTGCTGACGATGAGGTCGCCGAGGCCGTCGCCGTTGAAGTCGCCGCTGATGAGCACCTCGGCCAAAGAGTCCGAGGCCTTCGCGCCGTAGATCTTGGTGTCATAACCGCTGTTGACGTCATACACGCCGGAGTAGCGGGGCCCGGGGCAGGCCTTGTCGCTGCCGTTACAGTCGTTGTCGACGCCGTCGTCGCAGACTTCAGCGTCCGCGGGGCTCACCGATGCGCTGGAGTCGTCGCAGTCGTCGTCGTTGCTGACGTAGCCCGAGGGGAGGTCACAGACCGTTGAGGAGACGCTGGCGCTGCCGTAGGTGTCGGAGTCGGCGTCGCGGTAGTACGTTGTTTTGCCGCTGGCGCTGACGCTGGAGTCGTTGTCGTCGGCCTTTCCGTCGCAGTCCTCGTCGGTGTTGGCGCTGTCACAAACCTCGGCAGCGGCGGGGTTGATCGTAGACTTTGTGTCGTCACAGTCCGTGCTCAGGCTGACGTAGCCCGAGGGCTGGTCGCAGGCTGAAGAGGTGGTGGAGGAGGCGCCGTAGGTGTCGGAGTCGGCGTCGCGGTACCAGGTGGATTTTCCGCTGGCGCTGGAGTCGAGATCATCGGCCTTTCCGTCGCAGTCCTCATCCGTGTTGGCGCTGTCACACACCTCCGTCGCCCCAGGGTTGACGCTGGCTTTGGTGTCGTCGCAGTCGGTGCTGGTGGTGACGTAGCCCGAGGGCTGGTCGCAGGCCGAGGAGGTCGTGGAGGAGCTGCCGTAGGTGTCGCTGTCCGCGTCGCGGTAATAGGTCGTCTTGCCGCTGGCGGCGGAGTCGAGGTCGTCGGCCTTCCCGTTGCAGTCCTCGTCGGTGTTGCTGGCGTCGCAGACCTCGGTGGCGGCGGGGTTGATCGAGGCCTTCGTGTCGTCACAGTCGGTGCTGTTGCTGACGTAGCCCGAGGGCAAATCACACACGGTCGTGGTGCTGGTGGCGCTGCCGTAGGTGTCGCCATCCGCGTCCCGATACGCGGTCGATTTGCCGCTGGCGGCGGAGTCGGCGTCGTCGGCTTTGCCGTCGCAGTCCTCGTCGGTGTTGGCGCTGTCACAGACCTCGGTGGCGCCGGGGTTGACGCCGGCCTTCGAGTCGTCACAGTCGTCGTCGTTGCTGACGGTCCCGCTGGGCTGATCGCAGGCGGAGCTGCTCGTCGCGGCGTCGCCGTAGGCGTCGCTGTCGGCGTCTCCGTACCAGGTGGACTTGCCGGTGGCGCTGGAGTCGCTGTCATCCGCCTTGCCGTCGCAGTCCTCGTCGGTGTTGGCGCCGTCACAGACCTCGGCGGCGGCGGGGTTAATCCCGGCGTCGGTGTCGTCGCAGTCTGTGTTGTTTGTGACCGAGCCCGAGGGCAGGTCGCAGGCCGTGGTGGCGGTGGAGGGGTCGCCGTAGGTGTCGCCGTCGTCGTCGTCGTACCCTGTCTTCTTGCCGCTGGCGGCGGAGTCGGCGTCGTCGGCCTTTCCGTCGCAGTCTTCATCGAGGTTGGCGCTGTCACAGACCTCGGTGGCGCCGGGGTTCACGGTCGCCCGGCTGTCGTCGCAGTCGGTGCTGTCGGCGACGTAGCCCGAGGGCGCGTCACAGACGGTGAGACTCACCGCCGCGTCGCCGTAGGCGTCACCGTCGTCGTCCTCATACACCTTGGTCTTGCCGCTGGCGGCGCTGTCGTCGTCATCGGCGAGGCCGTCGCAGTCCTCGTCGGTGTTGCTGGCGTCACAGACCTCGGCGGCGCTGGGGTTCACGTCGGCGTCGCCGTCGTCGCAGTCCTCACAGGCGGGCACACCGTCAGCGTCGGCGTCGGCGAAGCCCGAAGATCCGTCGCAGTTGTAGTCGTTGGGGTCGGCGCAGTCGGACTCCTCAGCGCCGGGGTAAAAGCGGGCGTCCTCATCATCACAGTCCCCGCCTTGGGTGACCTCGCCGGGGCCCGGCGCGCAGGCCAGCTCAGCGGTGCTGTCGTCGCCGAAGCCGTCGCCGTCGCCATCGGCATAGACGTCGACCACGTCGTCCGCGTCCTCGTCGGTGTCGCCGTCGCAGTCGTTGTCGAGGCCGTCGCAGAGCTCGTCGTTGCCGGGGAAGGCCGCGGGCTGGTCGTCGTCGCAGTCATCGTCGCTGAGGACCGTGTCGGCGGGGGCCTCGCAGGCGACGGTGGGGGCGGCGGGGTCGCCGTGGCCGTCGGCGTCGTTGTCGGCGTAGAAGGTGCCAGCGTCGGTGGCGTCCTCGTCGATGGCCTCGTCGCAGTCGTTGTCCAGGCCGTCGCAGAGCTCCGGCGCGTCGGGGTTCACGGTGACGCGGGAGTCGTCGCAGTCTACGGTCTCGTCATACCCGTCGCTGTCCCGATCGACGGTGACCTTGCCGATCGAGACGTCGGAGCCGCAGCCCAAGAGCGCGGTGAACGAGAGCAGGACGAGGAGAGAAGATCGCACGGCGCACCCCTAAGGTGTGAATGTCCCTCGGTTTAGCCGAGGGGCAGACAGGGCGCGGCGAACATTGTTGTTCGGTTGGGGCTGTCCGCTGGGGGCAGGCTCAGGGCCGGGCGTGCTCGATGAGCTGCCCGCTGGTGACGAGCAGCGCGGCGGGAGCATGGCGTCAGGCCTCAGGAGGGGGTGCGGTGGGGGTGTCGATGACCCCGGGCACCCCAAGAGAGGCCGGAGCGGTCGCGGACGGATCACCCGATGCTGCGCCGCCGGACGAGGAGGGACCGGCGGCTGTCTATCCACGAGGGAGAATGGGCCGCTGCATCGTCAAGGTCAGGTGATCCTGAGGGGTAAGACGGCGCTGCCTTGTCCATCATAAGTGCACCGGAGGGTGTATTGGCCACGGCTCGGTCAGTAAACACAATCCTCGGGAGTAGACAGGATGCGGCATCACCAACACGCTGTTCACCGCAGGGATCACAGCAGCTTAGGTCATCCACATAAAGAGCGCCCAAGGGAGAGAGGGTTGCTGCGCCGTCAACACAAAGATCACCCAAGGGTCAATACGCCACTGCCACGCCCAGGCCCATCCTCGCCAAAGGAGCGCCTCCCGTTGCACGGTGCGCTTGTGTCCCGGGGCCAGGCGCGGCTATAGTCTCGCCGCGCCGCGCCTTTGCCACCTCGGCGCATGAGGAGTCCCGCCGTCGATGACGCTCTTCACGAACAGCCGCGGTCAGGTGCGTCTGGCGGCCCAGCAGCACCGGCGGATCCGCCGCGCGGCCAGCACCCCGGCGGCGCTGGTGGCCCTGATTCACGACACCATCGGCGACGCTGAGGAGACCTTCCTCAACGACTACGACGCCTTGGCCGGGACCGCAGGGGCCGAGACCGCCGCCATCGCCGCCCGCGACGGGGCCGACGCCACCTTTGAGGGCGAGACGCGGGTGACCCTCGCCGTGCTGCGCGCGCGCCACGGGGCCGCCGCGGTGGAGGCCCTGCGCGCGGCCATCGGCGGTCGCCCCCTGCACAAGGTCTTCGACGAGCCCGCCGGGGCGCAGGTGGCGATCTTCGACCGCGCCTTCGCCGTGCTGGAGGGCCGCGCCGACCTCACGCTGCCCGCCGAGCTCCTCGACACCCTCAAGGCGCTCAACGACGCCCTGCGCGCCGCGGTCATCGCCGCCGAGCGCGGCACCGCCGACCGCGCGGTCAAGGGCCTCCAGGTCGCCGCCAGCGAGCGGGCGTTTGTGACCCGCTACCGCAGGCTGCTCCGCCTCGGGGCGCTCACGCTTGGCGAAGAGGGGATGTTGGCCCACTTCCCGCAGTTTGAGCGCAGACGACCGGCGGGGAAGGGGAGCGGGAGGTGAACGCGTGATTGTTTGGCTGGTCGAGCTGGCGATTGTGTTGTGGCGAAGGGGCACACCGCTCCCGCTGCGGCTGTGGTGGCGCCTGATTCGCCCCCACGCACAGATTAACGAGCGGCTACAGACCACGCTCCCCGTGGGCGGCGGGGCGAGGTGGGGGTGGCTCAGCCCCCGCAGCGTTCTGGCCGAGCTGGAAGGGATCGAGCGAGACATCGCCCACCCCAGCGGGTTCTTTGACGGCGCGCTCGGCCCAACCTCCGCCTGGCCCGACAGGCTCACCCACGCCGAGATCGTGCCCTTGGCCTTCGCCGGTGACGCGTTCTTGGCCCTCCGGTTTGAGCCCGGAAAACCGCCGAGCGGGGTGTGGTTTGGCCCACAGAACCCCGAGCAAGACCCCAACCGGTACACCTGGGCCGCCGTAGATCTCGAAGCGCTGCTCAGCGCACACCCTGCTCGAATCGCCGCGAAGGAGCCCCGATGAGACAGCGCGCGCCTCTCGCGCTCCTCGCCCTCGCGGCGCAGCTCGGCTGTGGGCCGCAGGAGGCCTCGCCCCTTGTGACCGACATGCCGACTCTGCCGCTCTGTCTTGGGCCGCGGGGGGAGCCTCCATTCACGCTGCAGGCGTATCCGTACCACTATCATGAGGCCACCTACTCCAAGCAGCTCATACAGATTGCTGGGGTTGACCATGAGATCCAGATCGACCGGGTGACCTCCGATCCCGAGGCCTTGAACGCCTTGTACGCGCTGAAGTGGAACGTCCTCTACCCCAACTCCAAAGGGAAGATCACGCTCATCGGAACACACGATCCAAACGAGGGCACGTTCTCCCTACAACACTGGACGCTGGAGACGCCCTTCATCGAGTACTTCGGCGAGAACCCGCTGGAGTATCCGACCTTCCCGATCTTTCGAGATGAGCTTGTCTCGGAGGACTTCAGGCGGCCGATCAGACACGATCCGCTCATCTACCACCAGAGCTATTTTGAGGAGTGGAGGGTTTGTGAATAACCCCAAACGAACAAGTCGCTCGTGCGTCACGCGGCCCTCACCGCGCCCTCCTTCAATCACACCCTGTCCCCGAGCCCAATCATGCAGCCCCTCACCGCCAGTGACCTCCCGGCCTTTATGGAGCGCTTCTGCGGCTTCGATGACGGCGTTCTTCGAGGTGCTACCGTCGATCTGCGGCCCGGCGTCGACCGCTGTGACCTGCACATTGAGGCCCCTGATCGAGCGTCCCCGAGCGGGTGGTCAAACGTGACGATTCGTGTGCTGGGGGTGAGCCGTGTTCACCTGGACCGCACCGGGCGTTGCGTCGAGGTGCTCACCTGTGGACTGCAGATGTTCTTTGTCGCCGAGGAGGTGTCTGTGTTTCTGGACGCCGATATTTACCCTGAGGTTATGCCCGACATCCCGGAGAACTTGGCCTATGTGACCGGCGCTGGGATTGAGTGGCAGGCGGAGTTTATCCAAGGTCAAGCGTGATGAAGCGGCGCCAAGACCGCTGCGCGTGAACGCCATGACCTGTCGATCGCACAACCGGAGGCCGAGATGAACCCCAAAAAGGACCAAGACTACATCCAGGATCTAAGAGACCTCATCACCGCGCGCCAGGGGTCCCTCGACCGCACGAGGCGCTCCGGCTTACGGAACCAACGGTCGCGTTGGACAAGCGACAACATCCTCTTCTTCCTCAACGAGCTCGTGTTTTGGTTGAATGAGCTCTCGGACGCCGAGGGTCAGGCCCTCGCGCTCGACCTCTCCGATCTTGTGTTGAAGCGTAGGCCCGACGACCTTCACTGGATCAAGAACCGCGTCTTCATGACGCTACAATCCAAGCCCGCGGACGCCCTTCACTTCGCGGAGCGCGCCCTCACCTTGGAGCGGTCCGATCACACGCTGTACATGATGTCTGAGTGCCTTCGACAGCTCAAACGGTACGAAGAGGCCGCTCACTACGGGCGGCTCGCGCTGGAGCTCTTTGAGGCCCAAGGGGTAGACGACCCTGAAACCTCTGAGGTCCTTGAGGACCTGAGCGAGTTGGACAAGCTCAGCGACTGATGTTGGCCCTCACGCCCTCACCCGGCCAACCTCCGCTCCGCCCGCGCCAACAGACAGTCCAAGAGCGTGCTCGCCTCGGGCTTTCGTTCGGGCTCAGCGGCCATCAACAAGGCGCGCGGGGGTGGGGCGTGGGCGTCGGGATCCTCACGCAGCCTGATGAGGTGCCCCTCGGCGGCGAAGGCCCGTCGATAGGGCAGATGGGACGCTATATGTGACGCCCACACTTACTACCCCTAGTACCAAAACACCTCATCGAGCAGCTTCTGATGCTCACTGTTCAGCTCACCGTCACTGTTGATCGGGTTAATTCGTGTGAGGTTGTCATGGGCCACAGTAGAGATCTGAGCGCGCACGCTCTGATTGGTGAACGCGGTCTGATAGATCGCCAACGACGACACGACAATGCCGCGTATGCTGGTCTCGTCCGAGTCGCATCGCCCAGCGCCATCCTCGTAATAGATGGAGTCTTCTTCACAGGGGACGTGGTTATTAAATCGATCGAAGTGGGACGCCTCGTGGAGGAGAATCGAGTGCGCGGGCGCCATTCCACAACAGAAGACATCATATAGGCTCACGACACTTCGTGGTCTCCAGTACCGCGCCCCCGCATCCTCAAGCTCTGGATTCGGCTCAATCCACGGGGGATCCCCCACATACAGGCCCTGAATCACCGACGTGATGAAGTTGTAGTGCGCGGCGTCGGCGCGCTCTACGCCGCTGTCCGCTGCCACCTCGTTCAGCAGGTCGATAAACTCAGGCTGCACAAGCGGCTGACCTCGATAGGCCTCGGGGCGGTCGAGCTCCAACAACACGAGCCCACGAATCCCCAATAGCACCATGCTCAGATACCCATCCGCGTTGAGCCCGGCCTCGTCCGTGGCCGCCGCGTAAGGATCATCAAGCCCATCGGCCTGCAAAAAGGCTGGGAGGTCGATCTTGAGATCGGCCAACACATGATCGACACATTCGATTGACGGGTAGTCCAGAATCGACGGGTCGCCACCGCGGCCTGTGTCCTCCATCAAGGCGCCTTGGTCGGCGTAGAGCGCCCTGTACTCATCCCAACGGCACACGGCTTGCATCGCCGTGTACTGGTCGGTGTACACGATCTCGTACCGCTGAGGGCCGCAGGCGCCCAGAAACAACCCAATACCGACGCTGATCGTTGCTGGGCGGCGAGGCATCGTAGACTCCCAAGATGGGTGAGGAGACATCGGACCTGCAGGGAGACTCAGTGAGTGCTCGGAGCATTGTCCCACATTCCTGGTTTGTTGGGTTGGGCTCGGTCAAAAACTCTTGTCAGACATCTGTGGTGTCCGATGAATACGCTGGGAGGGCGCTGGACCCTCACCCCATCGCCGCCAACCTCCTCTCCGCCCGCACCAACAGACAGTCCAAGAGCGTGCTCGCCTCGGGCTTTCGTTCGGGCTCAGCGGCCATCAACAAGGCGCGCAGGGGTGGGGCGTGGGCGTCGGGATCCTCACGCAGCCCGATGACGTGGCCCTCGGCGGCGAAGGCGCGGATGAGCAGGGCGCCGTGCTGGGGGGCCTGGGCGCTGAACGGGCGGCCCACCAGGGTTGGGTCTACGGCGGCGAAGAGCACCTCGGCGTCTAAGGTCTGGCCAGCGGCCATGAGGCAGGCCCCGCGGACGAGGCGAAGGCAGTGGTTGACGAGGGGGCTCGTCGTGGGCGGCGACTCGTCCAGGGCCTTGAGCGCGAGGGCGTGCTCGTCGCAGAGCAGGGCGGAGATGGCCAGGTTGAGCTGAAACACCGCGAGCATGGCCGTGTCGCCCCGGGCGATGGCGTGCTCGGCGGCGCGGCGAAAGCAGGAGAGCGACTGTGTGGGGTCGTCGTGCAGCCAGGAGTCGCCGAGGCAGCACCAGAGGTTGCCGATGGGGCGGGAGAGCCCGGCGGCCTCGGCCTCGACGAGGGCTCGCGCGAGGCTGGCCCGGGCCTCGTGGAGGCGGTGCTGGTGCTGGGCGACCACCCCGGACACCCGCTCCAGCTCGGTCTTGTGGAGCTGGAGCTTGTGATTCACACAGAGGGCGCGGGCGTGGGTGAGATCGGCCAGCACCTCATCGGCGGGGCGCCGCTCCAAGAGGCTGCCCGAGCTGCAGCGGGCCAAGATGGCCAACAGTTGGGTCTCGACGTCGCCCTCGGCCTCGGCCTCGGCGATGGCCTGGGCGAAGGCGGCCAAGGCCCCCTCGGGGTTCACCACGCCCGCGGCCAGCTCGCCCCGTAGCAGGGCCACGGAGGCGCCGTCGAGGCCGTCTAAGGTGGGGAGCAGCTCGGCGATGGGCGCGCCCAAGAGCCGCCGGGTTCGTACACGGTCGAGGATCAGGCGGCGGCGCTGGGCCGGGGGCGCGGCGTCGGGCTGAACGCTGTCGTGGATTGTGCGACGTAAAGACGTCGGCCCGGTGAGCGCCAAGGCCGCGCAGGTGGCGGCCCCGGCGCGGGCGGCGAGCTCGGGCGGGCCCGCCTGCACCAAGGCGCCGAGGTGGGGGCGCAGCTCCCGAAGGGCCTGCAGCGCGGCGGCGGGGGCCGTGGGCAGGCGCGCGGCCTGGGCCTCGGCTTGAGACACGAGCCAACGCCAAGCCGGACGACGCGCGACAGACACGCCGGGCTGGGCCTCGCAGAAGCGGCGCAGGGTGGCCAAGAGGTGAAGCTCGCTCCGGGTGTCGAGCTGCAGAAGCGACGCGGCGCGCAGCGTGGCCAAGGCGTCCGCCCGCGCCCCGGCGGCGGCCTGGGCGGCGGCGAGGGGGAAGGGCCCCACAAAGGCCGAGCAGGCGAGCAGCACGGCGCGCTCAGCCTCGGGCAAGGCGTCCCAGCTTCGTTGCAGGCGGGCGTCGAGGCGCTGGTCTTGCACCCCGGCGCGAAGCTCCTCCAACAGCGGCGCCACGCCCAGACCGCCCCGGGCGGCGTAGAGCTCTAAGGCCGCGGGCAGGCCGTCCAAGAGCGCGACCACGGCGTCGATGGCCTCGGACTCGGCGTCTGGAGCGGGGTGATGGGCGCGCAGCCGCTCCACAAAAAATCGCCGGGCGAGGGCGGGCGGAAACGGCGCGACCTCCAAGACGGCCTCATCCGCCAGCCCCAGCGGCGCCCGGCTGCTCACCAAGGCCCGCAGGCCCGGCGCGGCGGCGAGGGTGGCGGCGAGGCCCTCGGCGACCACCTCCAAGGCGGCTTCAGCGCCGTCGATCACCAACAGCGGCGCGGTCTTGGCGGCGAGCGCGTGGTGGAGCCCGGCGGGGCTGGCGTTGGACAAGGCGAGCAGGTCGGCGAGCAGGGTCGGCCAGGCGTCCGCCGAGGGCGTGAGGCGATCGACGGAGAGCGGCAAAAGCTCCCCGGCCCAGGCGCGGGCGGCCTCCAGGGCGGCGCGGGTCTTGCCCACCCCGGCGGGGCCCCGCAGGGTCACCACACGCCAGCCGACCTCAAAGCGGGCGTTGATCTCGGCCAAGAGCGCCTCACGGCCCACAAACGGCGTCGCCGAGACGGCGATCTTGGCCACGGGGGCGGCGCGAAGGGTGAGATCCGCCGCGTCTACGGGCGCCTCGCCCAGCCGCCAGCCGACGCCGCGCACGGTGATCAGGCCTTCTGCGCCGAGCTTCGAGCGCAGTCGCCGCATCGCCACGGGCACGGCCTCCGAGCGCGCCCCCGGTCGAAACCCCCAGACGTCCCGCTCCAGGCGCTCCCGGGAGACGGTCGTGCCCCGCCGCGCCGCCAGATACCGCAGCGCGTCCACCTCAAGCTGGGTGAGCGACTCGGCCCCGTCGCCGCGGGTGACCTTGTGGCCGTCGAGATCGATGGTGGCGTGGAGGAGGTGGAGCATCACGCCGGGAGAGTAACTCCTTGGGGTGCGGGGCTGCCCGCTGTGGGGCGTGGGCCTCGCGGGGGGAGCGGCGGCGTCTCCGGTCTCCAGCTGGGGTCGTCGAGCGTCGACGAGGGCTTGATCCGGTCAGCTTCCGGCCTCGTCGAGAGTTGACGGGGGCTTGATCCGATCCACTTCCGGCCTCGTCGAGGGTTGACGGGGGCTTGATCCGACCCCCTTCCGGCCTCGTCAAAAGTCGACGCGCTTGAGATCCGATCCCCTTCAGGCCCCGTCGAGAGTTGACGAGGGCTTGATCCGACCCACTTCCGGCCTCGTCAATGTCGACGAGCGGACTTGTAGACCTGATCCGGCGTCGGCGACGTTTTTTTGGGCGACGGGGGAGGGCCTCGGAGGCGCGCCCCTCACCAGCCCCCACAGCCGCCGCTCGGCGTGGCCTCTGGCGTCGGCGCGGGCTGCGCCTCGTCGTTCTCCATGTACCCCAGCGCCTGAATCTGGTCCTGCTGCTCTTGCCCCACGTCGCGCCGACCGCTGCCGGCCTCCTTCAGGTACGTCGCCATGGCCTCCGGCGCGCTCACCCCAGGGCACACAAACTCCCGGGCTTTGCCGTCGAAGTCTTTCGCTCCTGGCGCCCCGACACAGCGCAAGAGCGTCGGCACCACGTCTTCAGCGTTCATCGTCTGGCGGCTGGTGTTGGGGGACACGCCGGGACCGGCGGCGAACCACACGCCCTGGGCGCGGTGACCGGCCTCGCCGTGCTCGACCTTGCCGTCGGCGATGTCGGCGCCGTGATCACTCACCACAAACACCAAGGTCTCGGGGCCGAGCTGGGCCAACAGCTCACCCAGACCGGCGTCGGCCTCACGGTAGGCGCGCTCGATGACGTCTTGGCCCTCTGTGCCGGGTGCGGCGGTGAAGCCGGGGTAAGCCGAGGGCTCGTGCAGGTGCCAGAAGCTGTGCTGAAGGCGATCCGTCGCGGTGAAGACGACGGCGGTGAGGTGCGGCGGCAGGCCCGCGTCTAGCTGGCCTTGCACGAGCGTCCGTGTGGCGTATAGCTGGGTTTGTTGCACGTCGAGAACCATCTCCGGCACCCGTGGGGCCACGCGGGGGTCGCGGTGCGCCGTCCAGCCCAGGCCCTCGACGATGTAGGGGTCGCCGTTCAACACGAGGGCGCTGTTGTCGCTGAGGCCCACGGCGAAGGGGTGCCGGGGTTTTGTGGGCGAGGCGAAGGTGGGGCTCACGAACACCCGCACGGTCTCGGTGACTTCAGTGGCGTGGACACGAAAGACCGCGTCGGCGTCGTCGGCCCGGGTGGTGAGCCAAGGTGACCAGTCCCCGGCCTGCACAATCACCGGGCTCTCGTCAAACGCGCCGCTGATGTGCAGGGCGTCGCCTTCGCGGCGGAAGGTCAAGGCCAGCTCCACCCCGGCGACGGGGATGAGGTGCTCGCGGGCCAAGGCGTCGAGGACGGCGTGGGTAAAGGTGGGCACGGCCCCGCCGAGCTCGGGGGCGGCGACCTTCACGATGCCCGTCCAGGCGTCTCCTTGGGGGGTGAGGGCCCGGGTGGTGACCGCGCCGCTCGTGTCGTCGCCGCTCGTCAAGAACAGGCCCGTGAGGTGGCCCTTGTCGGCGCCGCCCAGGCCCGGCAAGGGGAACCCGGCGAGCACCTTGGCCCCGGGCACCTCATGGGGAGGCCACGAGCCGGGCACGTTCACCACGACGGAGCGCGCGTCGTTCGCCGAGAAGATCTCCCACAGCGTCGGCACGAGGCGGCTGCGGGCGTCGGAGACGAGCCAGTCGGTGAGGCCGTGGGTCTTGGGGAGCTGGCCGGTGAAGATGGTCGTCCACACAACAGGCGAGGCCAGGGGCTCGGGGGCGATGAGCTCACCGTGGGCGCCGCGGTCGATCAGCGCCTTGAGGTTGGGCAGCTCACCCCGGGCGATCATCGGGTCGATCACCCGAAAATCGGCGCCGTCGATGCCGTAGACGAGGGTGCGGGGCCGGGGGAACGACGGCGCGGTCATGGCGGTGGGGAAGCGGCTCACCGGGGCGCGGGCGACGCCGAGCTGGTGCAGGCCGAGGCCCAGCGGCACATAGAGGGCGGCCAAGGCGAAGGCGACGCC
>JAKLKE010000809.1 GCA_023150775.1 Myxococcota bacterium | reverse complement strand
GACGGGGACGGCTACACCGAGGCCGGCGGCGACTGCATGGAGGGGAACGGCGCGGTCCACCCCGGAGCCGACGAGGTCCCCGACGGGCTGGACAACGACTGCGACGGGCTGGTGGACGAGGATCCCCTCGCCAGTGACGACGACGGCGACGGCTACTCGGAGCTGGACGGCGACTGCAACGACGCCGATCCCGCGGTCTACCCCGGCGCGCCTCCGATCCACGGCGCCGACGCCGACTGCGACGGGGTCATCGACTCCGGCGTCGACGGCGACGGCGACGGCTGGGCGGTGGACGCGGGGGACTGCGACGACGCCGACCCCAGCGCCCGGCCCGGCGGGATCGAGGTGGAGGACGGCGTCGACAACGACTGCGACGGCAGCGTCGACGAGGGCACACCGGGCTTCGACGACGACGGCGACGGCTTCTCGGAGTCGGACGGCGACTGCAACGACTCCCTACCGGACATGTCCCCGGGCGGCGCAGAGTTGCCGGACGGGCGCGACAACGACTGTGACGGCACGGTGGACGAGGGAACCTCGGCCTACGACGACGACGGCGACGGCTGGACC
>JAKLKE010000808.1 GCA_023150775.1 Myxococcota bacterium | reverse complement strand
GTCCGGCGCTCCTCGGAGAAGCCCTCGGCGCCCCCCCAGTACACGTAGGAGTCGACGGCCCGCAGCTCCCCGTCGCTGACGTTGGCGAAGGCGAGGTCCTGGTAGCCGTCGCCGTCCAGGTCCCGGGCCACGGCGCCCATCGCCCCCACGGTGGGGAGGGCCAGGCGCGACGACACGATGTAGCCGACCCCGGTGCCCAGGTACACGGAGGAGTCGATGAGGTAGCCCGAGTCGTCGGATGTCTGGGGGAAGACGAGGTCCGGCCGGCCGTCGCAGTTCAGGTCCACGCAGGCGTCGATCCCGTCGCAGTTGGGGTCGATCCCGTCCCCGGGGACCTCCGTGACGGGGGAGCCGGGGTAGGTCCCGGCGTCCCCGTCGTCGCAATCGACGTCGGCGCCGAAGCCGTCGCCGTCCTCGTCGGGCGCGGGGGGCGGCCCGGTGTCGTCGTCGGCCGCGGTGTCGTCGTCGGGTGGGGCGGTGTCGTCGTCGGGCGCGGTGTCGTCGTCGCCCCCCTCGGTCTCGTCGGTCAGCCCGTCGCAGTCGTCGTCCCAGCCGTACCCCGGGACCTCGG
>JAKLKE010000807.1:334-572 GCA_023150775.1 Myxococcota bacterium | reverse complement strand
CGGGGTGAGAGCCGGCGCCGCGGCCGCGGCGCCCGTGAGTTCCGCCACGAACTGATCCACCGAGGGTTGCCGGTCGGTCGGCGACGTGGCCAGCGCCTTGAGGAGGGCCGCGTCGACCGTCGGCGGCACGTCGCGCCGATGCCGGCTCGGCGGATCGGGGGGCAGGGTCAGGTGGCCCTGGAGCAGGTGGACCACCGTCGACCCCACGAACGGCGGCCGTCCCGCCATCATCTCGTAC
>JAKLKE010000807.1:0-324 GCA_023150775.1 Myxococcota bacterium | reverse complement strand
GCTCCGGGCTCATGTACGCCGGGGTGCCGAGCGGCATGCCGGTGCCCGTCAGGTTGCTCTGCACGTCGAGCGCGCGGGCCAGCCCGAAATCGAGCACCAGCGCCCGGCCGTCGCCGATCATGATGTTCTCGGGCTTGAGATCCCGGTGAATGATGCCCTTGGCGTGGGCGTAGCTGAGCGCGGCGCCCACCTGGGCGGCCAGGCGGAGCACGTCGGGCACGGCCATCAATCCCCGGGCGGCCAGCGCCTCGCGGATGGTCTCGCCGGCCAGGAACGGCATCACGTACCAGTAGAGGCCGTCGTCGGTGCCGGAATCGATCAGCG
>JAKLKE010000806.1:302-576 GCA_023150775.1 Myxococcota bacterium | reverse complement strand
AGAAGGACTGCGACGACAGCGACAAGGCGATCTACACCGGGGCCACGGAGGTCTGCGACACAGAGGACAACGACTGTGACGGGACCATCGACGAGTCCGACGCCGCAGACGCGAAGAGCTGGTACAAAGACTTCGACAAGGACGGCTTCGGCGACCCGAGCTCGGTCACCAAGTCGTGCACCACCGTCTCGGGCTCGGTGAGCGACAACACCGACTGCGACGACAAGGACGATGAGGTCTACCCCGGCGCCCCGGAGCTGTGCTCGGGCACGGA
>JAKLKE010000806.1:0-234 GCA_023150775.1 Myxococcota bacterium | reverse complement strand
CGTGGACCCGAACGTCTGTGAGGACTGCCTGGAGGCGCTGAGCGACGGCTACACCGATGACGGTCTGTACATGATCGACACCGACGGGGCCTCGGGGGCCCTGAGCCCCGTCGAGGTCTACTGTGACATGACCACAGACGGCGGCGGCTGGACCCTCGTGCAGCGCACGCTCTGGGACTGGAACGACTCCAAGCTCCTGCTCACGGGCTACTCCACCTGGTACGGCAGCACCTT
>JAKLKE010000805.1 GCA_023150775.1 Myxococcota bacterium | reverse complement strand
GCGTCGACCTGGCACTGCTTGATGCCCGGTTTGCACTCTCCGCGCTCGGGCCCGCAGGCCCGGGTCTCGCCCTCACCTGCGCCGTCGAGACCGCAGCATTCGAGGTCCTGGCCGTCGTCCTCGTCGCCGTCGCAGTCGTTGTCGAGGCCGTCGCAGACTTCGACGCTCGGCTGGCCGGGCGTGGCATTGCAGGCGACGCCCCCGCCCTGGCATACGAATCGTCCCTGCCGCTGGCAGACGCCGTCGCCGACCGTGCAGACGTCGCCGACACGATTGCCGTCCGCGTCCTGGATGTTCTCGTCCTTCTCGCCGTCGCAGTCGTTGTCCTGACCATCGCAGGTCTCGAGCGTCCCCTCGATGCCCTCCTGCCAGGCCGTGTTGCACGCACCGTCCTTGCCCTTGAAGTCGAGCGTGCCACCCTCGGAGAAATTGACGTCCGGCTGTTGGAGCTTGAACAGGCAGAACTGCTCGGCGCGACAGTTGGTCTCGCCGGCCCCGTCCGTCGCGGGCGGGATGGAGTTCGCCCCCCCGCACAGATCGGCGGTCGCGCCCTCCGCCAGGAACAGCAGCTCCGCCCGA
>JAKLKE010000804.1 GCA_023150775.1 Myxococcota bacterium | reverse complement strand
GGGGCGGTCCACCCGGGGGCCACCGAGGACTGCGACGGGCTGGACAACGACTGCGACGGGGCCGTGGACGACGCCCCGGACGGGGACGGGGACGGCTACACCCCCTGCGACGGGGACTGCGACGACGCCGAGGCGTCCGTCCACCCGGGCGCGGCCGAGTCCTGTAACGGGCTGGACGACGACTGCGACGGGCAGGCGGACGACGGCCTGGTCGACGACGGGGACGGGGACGGGTACACGACCTGCGACGGGGACTGCGACGACTCAGGCGCCCTCGCCCACCCGGGAGCCGCCGAGTCCTGCAACGGGCTGGACGACGACTGCGACGGCTCCCTCCCCTACTCCGAGGCCGACCAGGACGCCGATGGGTGGACCCCCTGCGACGGGGACTGCGACGACCGGGACGCCGCCACCTCCCCCGGGGCTCCCGAGGCGTGCGACGGCGCGGACAACGACTGCGACGGGACCGTGGACGAGAGCCTGGACACGGACGGCGACGGGGTCGCGGCGTGCGACGGGGACTGCGACGACGTGGATCCTTCGGTCTTCCCGGGGGCCGTGGAGGCGTGTGACGGGGTGGA
>JAKLKE010000803.1 GCA_023150775.1 Myxococcota bacterium | reverse complement strand
TCAGCGCCTCGTACAACATCACGCCGACGGCGTACCAGTCGCTCGCGGGCGTCGGCACGAGCCCCGCGCCCTGCTCCGGCGCCATGTACGCGACCGTGCCGCAGACGACGCCTTCGAGCGTGCTCTTGATCAGCCACTCCTCGTACATCTCGGTGACGAGGCCGAAGTCGAGAACGACGACGCGCCCGTTCTTCGCCACCATGACGTTCGACGGCTTGATGTCGCGGTGCAGCTTGCCGGCGCCGTGCAGCGCGGTGAGGCCCTCGGCGAGCTGACGGAGCCCCTCGCGGAGGCGCACGAGCTGCGCGGGCGACAGCGCATAGCCGTGGGCGCGCGGGTCGAGCTTCGGCCGCACGTCTTCTTGCACGAGCGTCTCGGTGTCGTCGTCGACGGCGTCGAGGTCGTCGACTCGCGCGGCGTGGTGCTCGCGTCGCGCAAGAAGCCCGCGCCCGCCTCGCAGCCGCCCAAGCCCCCGACCGAGATCCCGAAGCGCACCGTCATCGGCCCGCACGTGCCCGGCTTCGATCTCGGCAAGGGCGGCGCGCCGCTCTGGTGGAGCCGCACCACCCCGCGCGTGCTCGT
>JAKLKE010000802.1:273-582 GCA_023150775.1 Myxococcota bacterium | reverse complement strand
AGAGGTCGGCGCGCCCGTCCACGGTCTGCTGGAGGATGATCTCCGGGGCCATGTAGACCGGCGTGCCCGCCACGGTGACGAGGGACTGCCGCGAGGAGGCCTCGGACATCACCTTGGCGATGCCGAAGTCGGCGACCTTGGCCCGCCCCTTCCCGTCGAGCAGGATGTTGGCCGGCTTGATGTCCCTGTGGAGGACCCCCTGGTCCTGGGCGAAGGCCAGCGCCTCGGCCACCTCGGCGCCGACCGCGCGGCACTCCTCCTCGGGGAGCGCCCCCTCCCTCTTCAGGCGGTCGTGGAGGGAGCCGCCCG
>JAKLKE010000802.1:0-263 GCA_023150775.1 Myxococcota bacterium | reverse complement strand
CGATGCCGTAGAGGGAGAGGATGCCGGGGCAGGAGCGGAACTTCGCCGCGGCCCTCGCCTCGCGGGCGATCTGCTGGAGGGCCTCCTCGTCGTGGCACAGCTCCGCGGGGAGGACCTTCACGGCGACCTCGACGTCGAGCAGGGTGTCGCGGCAGAGGTAGACGCGGCCCATGCCGCCGCGCCCGAGGAACTTCACCACCTCGTAGCGCTCGGGCAGCGGCGGGGCGGCGCCGCCCCCGCCGGTGGTGGAGCCGGGGGAGAGC
>JAKLKE010000801.1 GCA_023150775.1 Myxococcota bacterium | reverse complement strand
CGTCGGGGTAGCGGTCGTCGGGGTCCGGCGAGAGGGCCCTCAGGACGGCGGCCTCCAGCGCCTCGGGCAGGTCGGGGCGCAGCTCCCGGGGCGGGCGGACCGCGGCGGAGCGGATGCGCTCCAGGGTGTCCATGTCGCTGGCGCCCTTGAACAGGCGGTGGCCCGTGAGCATCTCCCAGAGCACGGTCCCGAGGGAGAACACGTCGGAGCGGCGGTCGATGGGACGCCCCCAGGCCTGCTCGGGGCTCATGTACTCGAACTTGCCCTTGAGCACCCCTTCCTTGGTGTCGAAGGTCGTGCCCTGGGCCTTGGCGATCCCGAAGTCCGCGATCTTGACCGCGCCCTCGTAGCTCAGGAGCACGTTCGAGGGCGAGACGTCCCGGTGCACGATGGAGAGGTCGTTCCCCTCGGGGTCCTTCTTCTTGTGGGCGTAGTCGAGCCCCCTCGCCGCCTGCTGGCAGATCCACGCGGCGAAGAGGGGGTCCAGGGTCTCCCCGCGCTCCCCCAGCCGGCGCAGGACCGACTTGAGGTCCTTCCCGTCCACCGCCTCCATGGCGATGAAGTAATGGTCGCCGATGCGCC
>JAKLKE010000800.1 GCA_023150775.1 Myxococcota bacterium | reverse complement strand
CCCCCTCGGCCGCCTCGGGGGCGTGGGGGTTGGCGGACGGATCGGCGTCGTCGCAGTCCCCCCCCGCCTCGGAGTAGCCGTCGCCGTCGTCGTCGGTGGCCCCGGTGCCGTCGTCGACCACGCCGTCGCAGTCGTCGTCCAGGCCGTTCTCCACTTCCTCGGCGCCGGGGTTCACGGCGGGATCCCCGTCCCGGCAATCGCCGTCTCCCTCGACGTACCCGTCCCAGTCGTCGTCGCTGCACTCCGTCCCCTCGTCGACGGTGCCGTCGCAGTCGCCGTCCACGCCGTCACACGCCTCCGCGGCACCGGGGCGGACCCCGGCGTCGGTGTCGTCGCAGTCCCCGGCGCAGGCGGAGATCCCGTCCCCGTCCAGGTCCACGGCGGCCGCGGTGCCGTCGCAGTCGTTGGCCCGGACCCGCACCTCCACGGGCACGAGGGACGCGCCCGCGGCCACGAAGGTCAGGGGCAGGTCCACCGCCCCGGCGTCCACGGCGGCGTACGTGACCCCCAACTCCGCGACCCCGCCGGGGGCCAGGGAGAGGGGCCACCCCCCGGGGGGAACCCCCAGCCCCAGGACCCCCGAGGTC
>JAKLKE010000007.1:60472-60752 GCA_023150775.1 Myxococcota bacterium | reverse complement strand
ATGGCGAGGCCAAGGCCGTGACGGACACGCGGGATCTCATCGCGACCCACGTATTTCCGGCAACCAGGCTTGGAGACACGGTCCAGGCCGCGGATCACTCCACGGTTGGCCGCGTCGTAACGCAGGAAGATCTTGATCTGCCCTTGCGGACCCTCGGGAACATCAATGAAGCCCTCGATGAAGCCCTCCTGCTTGAGGATCTTCACCAGCTCCAACTTGATCTTTGACCGGGGCACCACGACCGTGGGATGACGCGCCTGGCTGGCGTTCCGAATCCTGG
>JAKLKE010000007.1:12116-60462 GCA_023150775.1 Myxococcota bacterium | reverse complement strand
TCCTGGTCAGCAGGTCTGCGATCGGATCGGTCATCGACATCAGAACTCTCCTATACGGTGCTGGTTTCTCGTGCGTTTTGCACGAGACCTACCACCGACCGGGCCAATGAAGCTCGGCTAACGATCTCAGCGAACTACCAGCTTGCCTTGGTGACGCCAGGGAGCTCGCCCCGAAGCGCCATGTTCCGCAAGCAGATGCGACACAGGTCAAAGTCACGGTAGTAGGCCCGGGGCCGACCGCACACCTTGCACCGGTTGTGCTGGCGGGTCGAGAACTTGGCCTTCCGCTGAGACTTCGCGATCATGGACTTTTTGGCCATGAGCTACTCCTAGGAGCGGAACGGGAAGCCGAGGCTGACCAGGAGAGCCCGGGCCTCAGCGTCCGTCTTCGCGGTGGTGACGAAGGTGATGTTCATCCCGTGGATCTTCACGACCTTGTCGTAGTTGATCTCAGGGAAGAGGATCTGCTCAGTGAGACCGAGCGAGTAGTTGCCACGACCGTCGAACCCCTTGGGGCTAAGCCCACGGAAGTCACGAATACGGGGGATGGCGACCGAGAGCAGACGGTCGAAGAAGTGCCACATACGGTCGCCGCGAAGCGTGACCTTGGCGCCGATCGCCATGCCCTCACGAAGCTTGAAGTTCGCGATGGACTTGCGCGCGCGCCGGATGAGGGCCTTCTGACCCGTGATCACCGCCAGCTCCTCAGCCGCTGTGTCGAGCAGCTTCTGGTTCTGGATGGCCTCCTTGATGGAGGTGTTGACCACGATCTTCTCAAGGCGAGGAACACACATGATGTTGGTGCTGCCAAGCTCTTGCTTGAGCTTAGGCACCAGCTCGGTCATGTACCGTTCTTTGAGGCGGGGAACCATGAGGGGAATCTCCTATCGACCGATGCTCAATCGAGCAGCGCGCCAGTCTTACGATCGACCCGGACCTTACGACCGTCCTCGGAGACCTTGAGGCCAACCTTGACGCGGCTCTGCAAGGACTCGCTCCAAAGAGCGACGTTCGAGATGTGAATCGCGGCCTCTTTCTGAATGATCTGGCCAGGCTGCTCGCCAGCGCCCTTTTGGTGGCGCTTGACGAGGGCTACCCCCTCGACCACAACCCGAGAGTCCTCAGGGATGACCGTGAGGACCTTGCCCCGGCTCCCTTTGTGACGGCCCGCGACAACCACTACGGTGTCGCCACGCTTGATCTTAAACTTGGGCGCCGACATGGCACGCTCCTGAGCTGCTAGAGGACTTCGGGAGCCAAAGACACGATCTTCATGTACTTCTTGGCGCGAAGCTCGCGCGCCACAGGCCCGAAGATACGAGTGCCGATGGGCTCTCCATCCTTGTTGATGAGGACGGCAGAGTTGTTGTCGAAACGGATGTAGGTGCCATCGGGGCGGCGAACCTCTTTGCTGGTCCGCACGATGACGGCTCGCGCCACATCGCCCTTCTTCACCTTACCGTTGGGGAGCGCCTCACGAATCGAGACGACCACAACGTCACCAATCGACGCATACCGACGACGAGAGCCGCCGATCACCTTGATGGTACGGAGCTTCTTGGCGCCGCTGTTGTCTGCGACCTCCAAGACCGTAAGATTCTGGATCATAAGTCCTCCGACCTCACCCGGCGCACCAGGCGAGCGACTCGAACATCAACCGTGGTGGGGACGCCGCTCGACGACAAGCCAGCGCTTGGTGCGAGAGAGAGGACGAGACTCCTGAATGACGACGACGTCGTCAAGCTGGCACTCGTTGGCCTCATCGTGCGCCTTGAACACGTTACGGCGGTTGACGTACTTCTCGTACTTGGGATGCTTGACACGCCGGACGACCTCAACCGCGACGGTCTTGTCCATCTTGTTGGAGACGACACGACCGGTCAGCAGGCGACGGCCCGAACTATCGCTGTTCTCTGCGGACATTAGATCTGCTCACATGTGCAGAATACGCCGACGATGAACGCCAACGCGGGTTACTGGTGCCCTGGCGGGTCTCCCACCGAAGCAGGACTCAGACCAGGAGAGTATCGTACTACGTACCGGAGGAACCACCCGACCCGGTACCATGAACATCGAAGGACGAGAGAGCGGAGCCCGACACGCTCGGCGTCGGGCACTGCTACTTACTCGTTACCACCGGCCTTGTCAACCACACCCTTGAGGAAGGACGATCCCTCCTGACGACCACCGAGGGCCTGGGCCTGGAAAGTAGACTTGAACCGATCCCGCAGACCGTTCGGGGCGAGGCCCTGAACCAGCTCGCGAGCGCGAGCCGCGGTCTGAACGCGGGCGATGTCCTTGCGGATCTTCTTCAGCTTGGAGTTGTCGTCCAGCTGGTTGGTGAAGAGCCGGAAACGAAAGGCCGTGAGCTCGCGCTCAAGCGCCAGCTCCTTGTGAACAAGCTGCTCGTCAGAGAGGCTTGTGAGCTCAGAGTACTTCATCAGATGACCCCTTCCCGCTTGACGACACGCCATTCGAGCGGGAGCTTGTGGCCAGCGCGACGAAGAGCCTCCATCGCTACGTCCTCGGCGACACCCTCGATCTCGTACAAGACGCGACCAGGTTGAATCACCGCGACCCACAGCTCGGGAGCGCCCTTACCTTTACCCATTCGGGTCTCGGCCGGCTTCTTGGAGATGGGCTTGTCCGGGAAGATCCGGATCCAGACTTTTCCACCGCGCTTCACGTGACGGGTCAGCGCAATACGCGCCGCCTCAAGCTGACGTGCGGTGATACGGCCACAACCTGTGGCCTGAAGAGCAAACTCGCCGAAGGAGACGTCGCTGCCGCGGTACGACAGCCCATTCATCCTGCCCTTCTGCTGCTTGCGGTACTTGACACGCTTGGGAGACAGCATGGTACTGAACACTCCTGGGCCAGGACGGCCTCAACGCTCATCGTCACCGGGCAGAATTTCACCCTTGAACACCCAAACCTTGACGCCGATGACACCGTAGGTCGTCTTCGCCTCAGCGAAGCCGTAGTCGATGTCGGCACGGAGGGTGTGTAGGGGAACCCGTCCCTCGTGGTACCATTCACGACGAGACATCTCAGCCCCGCCGAGACGCCCGCTGCACATAACCTTGACGCCCTTGGCGCCGGAGCGCGTCGCCTGAGTCATCGCCTTCTTGAGGGCGCGACGGAAGGACACACGCTTGACGAGCTGAGCGGCGATGTTCTCGGCCACGAGCTGCGCGTCGGTCTCAACCTTCCGAACCTCAACGACGTTCGGATAGATCTCGGTGGACGTGAGCTTCTGCAGATCGCTACGCAGGCTCTCCAGCCCGGTCGCGCGCTTGCCGAGGATGATGCCAGGCTTCGCCGCGTGAATGAACACCTTCGCCTTGTTGGCGGCGCGCTCAATGGTCACGCGAGAGATGCTCGCCTGAGCATACTTCTCTTTGACGTACTTCCGGATCGCGATGTCCTCATGGAGGAACCGCTGGTAGTTCTTGTCGGCATACCACTGGGCATCCCAACCACGAACAATGCCGACTCGGAAGCCGACAGGGTGAACTTTTTGACCCATGACGACTTACTCCTCCCGCGTCCCAAGGACCACGGTGATGTGGGCGGTCTGCTTGCGGATCGGGGTAGCCCGCCCCTGCGCGCGAGGCCGGAAACGACGAAGTGTGGTCCCCTGATCCACCATGATCGACTTGACGTACAGAGCGTCGATGTCGACCTCGCTGGACTTGACCTTGGAGGTGTGCTCAGCGTTCGCGACGGCCGACTCGATGAGCTTCTTGATGAGCGGGGCGGACTTCTTGTTGGTGAACGTCAACACCTCAAGCGCCTGCCCGACATCCCGACCGCGAATCAGATCAGCCACGAGGCGGGCCTTCTGGGCCGACACACGCGCGAATCGGAGAATGGCTGTAGACTCCATTTGATGACCCTATCGCTCTGTGAGCGAAGTGATAGGCACGCTGTGGAGCGCGGGGGCCGCGACAGAAGCGCGACCCCTCGCGCGCTTAGCGCACCTTTGTTTTCCGATCCGCGGCGTGGCCGAAGAAGGTACGGGTAGGGGCGAACTCACCGAGCTTGTGCCCGACCATGTTCTCCGTCACATACACAGTCACGAACTTTTTACCGTTGTGAACTGCGAACGTCAACCCGATGAAGTCGGGGAGGATGGTTGAGCGCCGGCTCCAGGTCTTGACGACAGGGGCGCCTTGGCCGGAGCTCCGGGCGAGGACCGCCTTCTTCTCCAGGTGGGCATCCACAAAGGGGCCCTTCTTGATTGAGCGTGCCACGAGAACTCCTGAACCTACTTACGGCGCTTGACGATGAAGGCGGTGCTCGGCTTCTTGCGCGAGCGAGTCTTGTATCCACGAGTGGGCTGACCCCAGGGCGTCACGGGGTGACGACCGCCGGAGGTCTTGCCCTCACCACCACCGTGCGGGTGGTCGATGGGGTTCATGGTGACGCCGCGGTTGTGAGGACGACGCCCCAACCACCGTGCGCGACCCGCCTTACCCAGAGAGATGTTCTCGTGCTCGAGGTTACCGACCTGGCCGATGGTGGCGAGGCAGTTCTCGTGAACACGACGAAGCTCACCGGAGGGCAGACGGAGGAGGACGTAGCTGTTCTCCTTCGCCATGACCTGGGCGTAGCTTCCGGCAGACCGGCAGAGCTGACCGCCGCGAGACGGGTAGAGCTCTACGTTGTGCACCCAGGTACCCAGCGGAACGGAGGCGAGACGCATCGCGTTGCCGGGCTTGATGTCCGCCTGGTCTGAGGTGACGATGGTGTCGCCGACCTTCAGGTTGTTGGGGTGCAGGATGTACCGCTTCTCGCCATCTTTGTAGTGGATGAGGGCGATGTTCGCGGTGCGGTTGGGATCGTACTCCACGGAGGCGACACAGCCGGGCACGCCCTGCTTGTCACGACGGAAGTCGATCAGACGGTAACGGCGCTTGTGACCACCGCCGCGGAAACGGCTGGTGATGCGACCGAAGTTGTTGCGGCCGCCGGTGCCACGCATCGGGAGGACCAACGAGCGCTCGGGAGAGCCCGTGGTGATCTCAGCGAAGTCCGACACCGTCTTGAAACGGAGGCCGTTGCTCGTAGGCTTGAAGCTCTTGGTTCCCATGTCTACCTCAATGACCTCAGGCCTGAGCTTCGTCGCTGAAGAAGTTCAGCACGTCACCGCTCGAGAGCTTGACGTAGGCCTTCTTCCAGTCAGAACGACGCCCGGAGTGGCGACCGAAACGCTTGTTTTTGCCGCGGACCACCGAAGTGCGCACCGCCTCAACGCTCACCCCGAAGAAGGCCTCAACAGCGGCCTTGATCTGGATCTTGTTGGCCTTGAGGCCAACAGCGAAGACGTAGGTGTTCTGAGTGGACTCCAAAACGGCGCCCTTCTCAGTGGTCAGCGAACGGAGGAGCACATCATGAATCTGCGCCATCTCTCACCTCCCCAGCCGCGAGACGATGGAGTCGACCGCAGCGCTGGTGACCGCGATGTTCTTGTGCTTGAGCACGTCGTAGACGTTGAGGCCGACGACCGGAAGCACCTGCACACCGGGAAGGTTACGCGCCGACAAGTAGACGGCTTGATCCTTCTCGGGGAGGATGAGCAACAGATCGTCGAAACCGAAGCTGTCCATCACCTTGCGGAACTCTTTGGTCTTCACCGCGGAGAGCTCGAAGGCGTTGAAGACCGTGAGCTTGGACTCCTGCACGCGCCGAGAGAGGGCGCTGCAAAGGGCCGCGCGGCGGACCTTCTTGGAGACCTTGAAGCCGTGGTCACGAGGGGTAGGCCCGTGGACGACACCACCGCCCCGCATCTGGGGGGCGCGGATCGTGCCCTGACGAGCGCGGCCGGTGCCCTTCTGCTTGAAGGGTTTACGACCACCGCCGGAGACCTCACACCGGGACTTCACCTTGTGGGTGCCGGCGCGACGGTTGGCGAGCTGGTACCGCACCACCGTGTAGAAGAGGTGCTCTTTCACTTCGACACCAAAGATATCGTCGGGCAGCTCGACTGAGCCGACGGTCTCCTTGGCTGTGTTGACTACGTCAATCGTAGGCATCTTTGAGCTCCATCGTGACGCCAGTTCGCCACCCTTGAACTCAAGGGTGTGGCGCCCGACTGAATCAGTGGGAAGGGTGTCCGCTCAGGACAGCTTGATCTCGACGTGAACACCAGCCGAGAGGTCGAGCTTCATGAGCGCGTCCACGGTCTGCTGGGTGGGCTCAAGAATGTCGAGGAGGCGGTGGTGCGTGCGGCGCTCGAACTGCTCACGGGACTTCTTGTCGACGTGAGGGCCACGAAGAACCGTCCAGCGGGAGACCGTCGTGGGCAGGGGGAAGGGCCCCCGAATGCGCACGCCGGTGCGTCGAGCGGTCTCAACGATCTCCCCGGCGCTCCGATCCAGCAGCTTGTGGTCGTAGGCCTTGAGACGAATACGAATCTTGTTGGTGCTGGCCATGAGATGACGGTCCTGTTCGTTTCTGACGTACCAGCCTGCTCGGCGGTTGGCCGGCACGGCGGGCTCGATGGATTCGGGCTGATCGGGGTGGTTGTCCAGGGGGAGCGGACAGCGACTCCGAGAAGACGCAACAACCGCGCTTAGCCGGTCGTTGCGGAGTTGGCCACCCTGAAGATCACCTTTCCCCTCTCTGCCGCATCGGCGGCGCGGTTGGGGGCAGGTTCAGGAGGGCTCATGCGCATGGTGGTCACGATTCGCTCTTTACACGATCACCCACGAGGGGCTCGAAGATGAGGCGAGAGAGCTTGGGGGGCGCGGGGGAATGACGGGAGAACTGAATGCTGGCCGACGATCGGCCTTGGGTGGCCGATCGCAGGGCGGTTGTGTAACCAACCAGCTCCGCGAGTGGCACGTCGGCCTCGATGACCTGTAGCGGCGGTCTCGGCGTCGTCGAGGTGACGATCCCGCGTCGCGCCTGGAGGTCACCCAGGACCCCGCCCATATAGTCGCCCGGCGTGCGAACCTCAAGGCGCATGATCGGCTCCATCACCATGATCGACGATCTTTTCAGCGCGTCGTCCAAGGCGAGGCCCGCCGCGACCCGGGCCGCGATCAGCGCCCCAGGCCCTGGCTCACACGATCCGCCGCTCACGGAGACCCGCGCGAAGGCCAGCGGGGCCCCTCCTCCGAGGGCGCGCTCAACACCCGCACGAAGCGCGCTGACGATCGCCTCGGCGTAGTCCTCGGGCAGGGCGATCGATGCTCACCTGAAGGGTGTCGGGCTGCGGCGTGAGACGAACCTGGAGGGACGCGCGTTGTTCCCCGGCGCCGGTCACCAGGCGGTGTGTCCCCTCCCCCTCAGCGCTGAGGCTCGGCGCCAGCAGGTAGGTGACCCGGGGCTGGCCCACCCGCAGGGCGAGGCCGTGCTCACGGCGCAGGCGCTCGACGGCGATCTCCAGGTGCAGCTCACCCATCCCCTCCAGCACACGCTGGCCGGTCTGGGGATCGACGGTGAGGCGCAGGGTGGGATCTTCTAGCAGAGGGCGCTGCAGGGCGGCGGTGAGGCGCTCTTCGCTCTCGATGGTCTCGGCCTCGATCACGACGCCGAGCACCGGGGAAGGCGGCGTGAGCGCCTCCAGGAGCAGCGGGGCGCCCGGGTCGCAGAGGGTGTCGCCGGTGATCGGGTGGGTGAGCCCGGCGACGACGGTGATCGCGCCCGCCTCGGCGACGCTCACGGGCTCCAGCTCCTCGGCGTGGGCGGCGAAGAGCTGGGTGATCGTCTGCTGGGCGCCGGTGCGTGGGTTGAGCACGACGTCGCCCACACGTAAGGCGCCGGAGTACACCCGGGTGAACGCGAGCAGGCCCTCGTCACGATCGTGGAGGAGCTTAAACACGAGCGCGCAGGCCGGCTCGGAGAGCTCGGGGCGGCGACGCTCCGCCGTGCCCCGCCCCACGGCGCTCAGGCCGTAGCAAGGCTCGACGTCCGCCGGAGAGGGCAGAAGCTCGATCACCGCGTCCAAGAGCGGCTGCACACCCTGGTGGTGCTTCGCCGCGCCGCAGAACACCGGCACCAGCGCCCCCTCCAGCACACGCTGCCGCGCGTCGGCGTAGAGGTCGGCGGGGCTCACCACGCCGGTGGTGAGGTATCTCTCCATCACCGGATCGCTGTGCAGCGCGGCGTTGAGGAGGGCCTCACGACCAAAGGTGAGCTCGACCTCCAACGACTCGGGCACGGGCTCGGACTGCACGATCACGCCGCGGTCCTTCCGGGTGAACGTCAGGAGCCGTGAGTGAACGAGGTCGAGCACGCCGAGCAGGCGGCCGTCCTCGACCACCGGGAGCTGGAACGCCACGGCGGGGGCGTTTAGGCGGGTCTGCAGGTCGCTGAGGCAGCGCTCAAAGTCGGCGCCGACCCGGTCGAGCTTGTTGATGAACACCAGGCGCGGCACACGGCGCGCGTCGGCCTGGGCCCAGACGTGCTCGGTCTGGGGCTGCACACCTTCGCTCGCGGAGAGCACGACGATCGCCCCGTCGAGCACCCGCAGCGAGCGCTCGACCTCGATGGTGAAGTCGACGTGCCCGGGGGTGTCGATGAGGTGGATGACATGATCACGCCAGCCCACACGCGTCGCGGCGGCGCCGATGGTGATGCCCCGCTCCCGCTCCTGGACCATAAAGTCCATCGTCGCCGTGCCGTCATCCACCTCGCCGGGGATGCGGATACGGCCCGTCGCCATGAGGATCCGCTCGGTGAGCGTGGTCTTCCCGGCGTCGATGTGGGCGAGGATGCCGATGTTTCGAATGCGACGGATCATCGGGGCCATCAGAAAAAAGAGACGGCCCGCTGAGCACCAGGGCGCTCAGCGGGCCGCGAAGAGGTAAAGGCGCGATTACCAGCGGTAGTGCGCGAACGCCTTGTTGGCCTCAGCCATACGGTGGGTCTCGTCCTTCCGCTTCACCGCGTTGCCGCGGTTGTGGGAGGCCTCGATCAGCTCGTTGGCGAGCTTCTCTTGCATCGACCGGCCGCTGCGCTTGCGGGCGAAGATGATGATCCACCGCATCGCGAGCGCCATACGACGATCGTTGCGGACCTCGATCGGCACCTGGTAGGTAGAGCCACCCACGCGGCGAGACTTGACCTCCACCAAGGGGGAGACGTTCTCAAGCGCCCGCCGGAAGACCTTGATGGGCTCCTCGCGGGTGCGATCCTCGATGACATCGAACGCACCATAGACGATGGACTCGGCGACAGCCTTTTTTCCATCTTCCATCACGGCGTTCATGAACTTGGTGACCGCCTTGTCCCCAAACTTGGGGTCAGGCAGCACAATACGCTTGGGGACTTCGTGACGACGAGGCATGGATCAGAACCTTACTTCTTGGGCCGCTTGGCGCCGTACTTGGAGCGGCCCTGGCGCCGGGCGTTGACGCCCTGGGAGTCGAGGGTGCCGCGGATGATGTGGTACCGAACGCCAGGCAGGTCCTTGACGCGACCACCACGAATGAGCACCGAGGAGTGCTCTTGGAGGTTGTGGCCCTCACCACCGATGTAGGCGGTGACCTCCATGTCGTTGGTGAGACGAACACGGGCGACCTTACGGAGCGCCGAGTTGGGCTTCTTGGGGGTGGTCGTGTACACACGAGTGCAGACGCCGCGCTTCTGCGGGCAGCCCATGAGGGCGGGCGACTTGGACTTGGTCGCAACCTTCTGCCGTCCCTTACGGACAAGCTGGTTGATGGTGGGCATCCGGGAACCTCTTGAGGAAATGACGACAGGAGAAGGGGGCAGCTCTGTTTGGAGCGGGGCGCGCCGCCTGATCGTCCCATGAACCGTGGCGATCTATTCGGACGACGCTCCCCAGTCAAGAACAGGAGCGAAATGAGGCGATCGTTACATCCCCAGCTTCTCTTCGGGGGCGACCTCAGCCTCGGATTGATCCCGCGTCATCATGCCGAGCTTCTGGTACGCCGCGAAGCCAGTGCCCGCGGGGATCAGACGGCCCATGGTGACGTTCTCTTTGAGGCCGCGGAGCGTGTCAATACGCCCGTGGATAGAGGCCTCAGTGAGCACGCGGGTGGTCTCCTGGAAGGAGGCCGCCGAGAGGAAGGAGTCGGTCGAGAGCGAAGCCTTCGTGATGCCGAGGAGCAGAGGATCGGCGACGGCCGGGCGACCACCCGCGGCGACGATGCTGCGGTTGAACTCCTCAAACCGGTGCTTCTCGACCTGCTCATCGACGAGGAAGTCCGTGTCGCCGACCGCGCGGATCTTCACCCGGCGCAGCATCTGGCGGACGATCACCTCGATGTGTTTGTCGTTGATCTTCACGCCCTGGAGCCGGTAGACCTCCTGCACCTCATCGACCAGGTAGCGAGCCAAGGCGGCCTCACCCTTGATCTTGAGGATGTCGTGGGGGTTCGCGGCGCCGTCCATGAGGGCGTCACCCGCGCGGACGAAGTCACCCTCGTTCACGGTGATGTTTTTGCCCTTGGCGATCAGGTACTCCGTCGCGCTGCCGTCCTCAGCGGTGACCACGATGCGGCGCTTGCCCTTCGTGTCCTTGCCGAAGGAGACCACGCCGTCGGTCTCGGAGATGACGGCGACTTCCTTGGGCTTGCGGGCCTCGAAGAGCTCGGCCACACGCGGCAGACCGCCGGTGATGTCCTTGGTCTTCGTGGTCTCGCGGGGGATCTTGGCCACGACGTCGCCGGGCAGGATGTCGTCGCCCTCGTTCACCATGATGTTGGCGCCGACGGGGAGGAAGAACCGGGCCTTCGCTTTGCGGGACTCGGCGTCACGCAGCACGATGCGGGGCTTGATGTCGCCGTCCTTGAACTCCAGCACGACCTTGCGGCTGCGGCCGGTGATCTGCTCCAGCTTCTCCTCAAGGGACTTGCCGGGGATGAGATCTTCGTACTTCGCCGCGCCGGAGTCGTTCGCGAGGATGGGCGTGGTGAATGGATCCCACTCGGCGATGCGCGTCTTGGCGGTGACCTTCTCCCCGTCCTTGACGAGGATGAAGGCGCCGTAGGGGATCGCGTAGCGCTCACGCTCGCGGCCCTTGTCGTCGGCCACGGAGATCTCGCCGTTGCGGCTCATCGCCACGGCGTTGTTCTCGCGGTTCCGGACGATGGAGAGCGCATCGGAGTACCGGATGGTGCCCGAGGTCTTGAGCTCGATGGAGGCCTGGGTGACCTTCGCCGAGGCGGCGCCACCGATGTGGAAGGTGCGCATGGTGAGCTGCGTGCCGGGCTCGCCAATGGACTGGGCGGCGATGACGCCGATGGCCTCACCGACGTTGACCAGCTCGCCGCGCGCCAAGTCGCGGCCGTAACACATGCTGCACACGCCCCAGCGCATCTCGCAGGTGAGCACGGAGCGGATCTTGATGCGCTCCACGCCCGCGGCGACGATCTTCTCCACGGCCTTCTCGTCGAGCATCCCGTTGCGCGGGACGAGCACCTCATCCGAGTAGGGGTCGAGCACGTCGGCCGCGGCCACACGACCGAGGACACGCTCACCGAGATGCTCGATGATCTCGCCGCCCTCGATGAGCGAGGTGACGTCCATGCCCTCTTGGGTGCCGCAGTCGCGCGCCGTCATGATGGTGTCCTGGACAACATCGACGAGGCGGCGGGTGAGGTAACCGGAGTTCGCCGTCTTCAACGCCGTGTCCGCGAGACCCTTTCGAGCGCCGTGGGTGGAGATGAAGTACTGGAGCACCGAGAGGCCCTCGCGGAAGTTCGCGGTGATGGGCGTCTCGATGATCTCGCCGGAGGGGCGAGCCATCAGACCACGCATACCAGCGAGCTGACGCACCTGGGTCGGTGAGCCGCGGGCGCCGGAGTCGACCATCATGAAGACGGAGTTGAAGGACGTGTGGTCCCGCAGCTCGCCGTCTTCGCCGCGCAGCTTCTGCACGCCGATCTCGCGCAGCAGCTCCTTGGAGATCTCGTCGGTGACCTTCGACCAGATATCGACGACCTTGTTGTACTTCTCACCGACGGTGATGAGGCCGTCGTTGTACTGGGTCTCGATGTCGGCCACCTCGTGGCGGGCGTTGTCGAGGATCTCGTCTTTGCGGGACGGGATGAGCATGTCGTCGATGGCGATGGAGATGCCCGCGCGGGCGGCCATCGTGAACCCGAGGCTCATCAGCGCGTCCGCCAGCAGCACCGTGGCCTTGGGGCCGCAGGTGCGGTAGCAGCGGTCGATCAGCTCGCCGAGGGCCTTCTTGTTCATCGTCCGGTTGACGGCCGAGAACGGCAGCGGCTTGGGGATGATGTCGAAGAAGAGCACGCGGCCGACGGTGGTGTCCACCACCTCGTAGCGGGACTCTTGACCGTCGTTCTCGTTGTCGAGGGTGTGCAGGGGGATCTGCCCCTCGAAGCCGAAGAAGCCGCCGGGCGCCACGACCAGGACGAGGTCGTCACCGAACTTCTCACGCGACCACTTCACGGCCTCCCGCAGCAGAGACATGCGGTGAGAGGTGTTGAAGCGGGCGTCCACGAGGAAGCCGCCGCTCGCTGTGGTGGCGCAGCGGGGGTTCATGACGACGACGACGCGGTTGTTGTCGCGCAGCTTGGGCAGACGGTAGGCCCAGGCGATGGCGTCGCCCAGGTCAGCCGACTCACGCTCGTCATCGCTGAAGGACTGGCTGCCGGTGTTCACGGCGAGCTGGCCGATGAGGCCGTCCACGCCGGCGCCGTGGTGCTGGGCGGTGAAGCCGAACACGCCGCGGGCGCGGGCCTGCTCGACGACCGCCGAGGCGCTCGTCTCGCGGTGGTGCAGGTCGATGAACGCGACCGCGCCAGGGTGCTGGCTGGGGTCGATGGGCGTGCCGTCCAAGGAGACGACGACGTCACCGCCCATGCTCGGCAGCTCATAGACGAGCTGACCCGCCGCGCGCATCCGGAGACCGCCGCGGTTGATGTACCAAGCCTCGCGCTGGTTGGCGCCGGGGCCGGCGTCAACGCCGATGATGAGGTGGGCGTCCGCGAGCTCAGGGATGAAGTCGGTGATGCGGTCTTCAAGGGCCAGCGCGGGCAGACGCACGCGGACCTTGGCCTGAAGGGCGACCTCACCGGCGTCGTACGCGATGGCGACCTCGCTGGGGTCGGAGAAGGCGCGGCCGTGGCCCTTCGCCTGATCCCGCTCGCGGGTCATGTAGTAACAGCCCAGGACGATGTCCTGAGAGGGCTGGATGATCGGCTTGCCGTTCGCGGGGCTCAAGATGTTGTTGGTGGACATCATGAGCACGCGGGCCTCGATCTGGGCCTCGATGCTGAGCGGGAGGTGAACGGCCATCTGGTCACCGTCGAAGTCGGCGTTGAACGCCGTACAGACGAGCGGGTGCAGGCGGATGGCCTTGCCCTCGATGAGCACAGGCTCGAAGGCCTGAATGCCGAGGCGGTGCAGCGTCGGCGCGCGGTTGAGCATCACGGGATGCTCCTGGATGACCTCCTCCAGGATGTCCCAGACCTCCTCAGGCTCCTTCTCCACCATCTTCTTGGCGGCCTTGATGGTCGTGACGAAGCCACGCTCCTCAAGCTTGTTGTAGATGAAGGGCTTGAAGAGCTCCAGCGCCATCTTCTTGGGGAGACCACACTGGTGCAGGCGCAGCTCGGGGCCGACGACGATGACCGAACGGCCGGAGTAGTCGACGCGTTTGCCGAGGAGGTTCTGCCGGAAGCGGCCCTGCTTGCCCTTGAGCATGTCCGAGAGCGAGCGCAGGGGGCGCTTGTTGGGGCCGGTGAAGATCTTGCCGCGACGACCATTGTCGAAGAGCGCGTCCACGGCCTCCTGCAGCATCCGCTTCTCGTTGCGGATGATGATCTCCGGCGCGTTGAGATCCTGGAGCCGCTTGAGGCGGTTGTTCCGGTTGATCACGCGGCGGTAGAGGTCGTTGAGGTCGGAGGTCGCGAAGCGGCCGCCGTCCAAGGGCACCAAGGGGCGGAGGTCGGGGGGGATGACCGGGATCACCTCCAGCATCATCCACTCGGGGCGGTTGCCCGAGTCGCGCAGGCCCTCAACGATCTTGAGGCGCTTGGCGAACTTACGACGCTGGGGCTCAGACGTCGTCTCCTTCATCTCCGTGCGCAGCTTGTTCGCCATCGCCACGATGTCCAGCCGCGCGAGCATGTCGCGGATGACCTCGCCGCCCATGCCGACCTCGAAGGTGCCATACCCGAAGGTCTGAACAGCCTCCTGGTAGTCCTCCTCAGAGAGGATCTCGCCCTCTTTGAGGGTGGTCTCCATGGGGTTGGTGACGATGTAGCTCTCGCAGTACAGCACCTTCTCAAGGTCCTTCAGGGACACGTCGAGGAGGTTCGCGATGCGGCTGGGGAGGCTCTTGAGGAACCAGATGTGCGCGACGGGGGTGGCCAGGTCGATGTGGCCCAGGCGCTCGCGGCGGACCTTGGACTGGATGACCTCAACGCCGCACTTCTCGCAGGTGATCCCGCGGAACTTCATGCGCTTGTACTTTCCGCACAAACACTCGTAGTCCTTGACGGGCCCGAAGATCTTCGCGCAGAACAGACCATCCTTCTCGGGCTTGAAGGTCCGGTAGTTGATGGTCTCAGGCTTCTTCACTTCACCGTGGGACCAGCTCCGGATCTTCTCCGGCGAGGCCAGGCTGATGCGCACGGCCACATAGTTGAGCGGGTTCTTCGGCTTGTCGAAGAGGTTGTAAATGTCCTTCACGGCTGACTCCTGGAAGGGTCATTGGAGGACGACGTGCGAGAGCCACTCAGGCCGCGACGTCGCCCCTGCGCGAGATCTTTTGAAAACAGAGTGGGGAAGACCCCGCGCGGCTAGCCGCGCAGGGCCTCCTTGTCCTCGATGAGGTCCACGTCTAAGGCGAGCGCTTGGAGCTCCTTCACGAGCACGTTGAAGGCCTCGGGGAGCCCGGCCTCCAGCACGTTCTCGCCCTTGACGATGGACTCGTACATGCGGGTGCGGCCCGTGACGTCGTCGGACTTCACCGTCAGGAACTCCTGAAGGTTGTAGGCCGCGCCGTAGGCCTCAAGGGCCCAGACCTCCATCTCACCGAGGCGCTGACCACCGAACTGGGCCTTACCACCGAGCGGCTGCTGGGTGACCAAGGAGTAGGGCCCGATGGAGCGCGCGTGGATCTTGTCATCGACGAGGTGATGGAGCTTGAGCATGTACATCACGCCGACGGTGACCCGGCGGTCGAAGGGCTCACCGGTGCGGCCATCGAAGAGCAGGCTCTGGCCGTCGCGGTCGAGACCGGCGACGTCGAGGGCGTTCTTGATCTGCTCTTCGCTCGCCCCGGCGAACACAGGGCTCGCCGTGGTGACGCCGCGGCTGTACTTCGCGCCGAACTTACGCAACGAGTCGTCGTCCGCGGTGCGCACGAAGTCCTGCACCTGGGGAGAGTCCTCGTAGACCTGGAGCAGGTACTCACGCAGCGAGGCCGTCGAGTACTTCTCCTCCAGGAGCTCGCCGATGCGTAAGCCCATGCCACGCGCGGCCCAGCCGAGGTGGACCTCCAAGATCTGCCCGACGTTCATGCGGGAGGGCACGCCGAGGGGGTTGAGCACGATGTCAACCGGGGTGCCGTCCTGCAGGTAAGGCATGTCCTCCTCGGGGAGGATCTTGGAGACGACGCCCTTGTTGCCGTGGCGTCCGGCCATCTTGTCACCGACGGAGATCTTGCGCTTGATGGCGACATAGACCTTCACCAGCTTGATGACGCCCGGAGGCAGCTCGTCGCCCTTCTTGAGGCGATCGATCTTGGCGGCGAACCGCTCACGAACCTGCTCTTCTTTCTCACGGACGCGGTCCATGAGACCCCAGACCTGCTCCTCGACCTCAGCGCCGTCCTCGACGGTGAGCTTGACGTACTGCTCGAAGCCGACGCGGGAGAGCGCGGACTCCGAGAAGGTCTCGCCACGGCCGATGAGCTCCTCGCCGGTGTTCTCGTCGAGGATGCGGCTGCCGGACACCCGACCGTTGAGCAGCATCACGAGCTGCCGATGGGCGGAGTCACGGAGGGTCGCGATCTTGGCGTCGCGGTCACGCTCGATCCGAACCACCGCCTGACGCTCGATGTCGAGCGCGCGGTCGTCCTTCTCGACGCCTTCGCGGGCGAAGACCTGGGCGCTGATGACCGTGCCCTCGACGCCGGGGGGCACCCGGAGCGAGGTGTCGCGGACATCGCCAGCCTTCTCACCGAAGATCGCCCGGAGGAGCTTCTCTTCGGGGGAGAGCTGGGTCTCGCCCTTCGGCGTGATCTTGCCGACGAGGATGTCGCCTTGGCGAACCTCGGCGCCGATGCGCACGATGCCGGAGTCGTCGAGGTTCTTGAGGGCGTCCTCACCGACGTTCGGGATGTCGCGGGTGATCTCCTCTTTGCCGAGCTTGGTGTCGCGGGCGGCGACCTCAAACTCTTCGATGTGGATGGTGGTGAAGTAGTCCTCACGCACCAGCCGCTCGGAGACGAGGATGGAGTCCTCGAAGTTGTAGCCCTGCCAGGGCATGAACGCGACGACGACGTTCTGACCGAGCGCCAGCTCACCACGATCCGTCGCCGGACCGTCGGCGATCACCTCACCCTTCGTCACGCGCTCGCCGAGGCGAACGACGGGGCGCTGGTTGATGCAGGTGTTCTGGTTGGAGCGGATGAACTTGGTGAGGTTGTAGATGTCGACGTCGGCGCCGACCTCACCGTTCTCGTCCACCTCGTCACACTTGATGACGATGCGGGAGGCGTCGAGCGCCGTGACCACACCCGAGCGACGCACGGTGGTGGTGACGCCAGAGTCCCGGGCCACGACGGACTCCATGCCGGTGCCCACGAACGGGGCCTCGGTGCGGATGACCGGAACGGCCTGGCGCTGCATGTTCGAGCCCATGAGCGCGCGGTTCGCGTCGTCGTTCTCCAAGAAGGGGATGAGCGACGCGGCGACGGAGACGAGCTGGTTCGCGGAGACGTCACGGAGGGTGACGGAGTCCTTGGAGACCATCGCGAACTCGCCATCGACGCGGGCGGCGACGACGTTGTCCACGAAGCTGCCGTCGGGGTTGAAGGCCACCGAGGCCTGGGCGATGACGTTGCCCTTGCCCTCGGCGCCCTCTTCTTCATCGGCGGTGAAGTACTTCACCTCGTTGACGACGCGGCCCTCACGCACGAGCTGGTACGGCGTCTCGATGAAGCCGAAGCCGTTGACCCGGGCGTAGGTGGACAGCGACGCGATGAGGCCGATGTTCGGACCTTCAGGCGTCTCGATGGGGCAGATGCGGCCGTAGTGGGTCGGGTGAACGTCGCGGACGTCGAAGCCGGCGCGCTCGCGGGTGAGACCACCCGGCCCGAGGGCAGACAGGCGGCGCTTGTGGGTGACCTCGGAGAGCGGGTTCGTCTGGTCCATGAACTGCGAGAGCTGGGACGAGCCGAAGAACTCCTTCACCACCGCGGAGACAGGCTTCGCGTTGATGAGGTCGTGGGGCATAAGCGCCTCGATCTCCGAGAGGCTCATGCGCTCCTTGATCGCCTTCTCCATACGAACCAGGCCGATGCGGTACTGGTTCTCCAGGAGCTCGCCGACCGCGCGAATACGACGGTTGCCGAGGTGGTCGATGTCGTCGATCTGGCCCTTGTTGTTCTTGAGGTCGATGAGGTACTTCACCACGCGCAGGATGTCGTCGCGGGTGAGCGTCGTCTGCTCAAGAGACAGGTCCAAGCCGAGCTTCTGGTTCAGCTTGTGGCGACCGACCTGGGAGAGGTCGTAACGCTCAGCGTTGAAGAACAGGTTCTCGAAGTGCTGAACGGCGGTGTCGTAGGTCGGGGGATCGCCGGGCCGCAGGCGCCGGTAGATCTCGATGATCGCCTCTTCCGTCGTGCTGATCTTGTCGACCAAGAGCGTGTCGCGGAGGAAGGAGCCCACCATCACGTTGTCGATGAACAGCACCTCAAACTCGGTGATGCCCGCCTCGATGACGCGCTGGATGTTCTCCTCGGTGAGCACCTCGTTGCAGGGCACGAGCACGAGGCCGGTGCGCATGTCGACGATGTCGTAGGCGCAGACCGTGCCGAGGATGGCGCCATCGGCGACGGGGATCGCCGCGATGTCGATCTCTTGCTCCTGGCCGTCGATGAGCTGCGTCTCGGTGCGGATCATGCCCGCCTTACGCATCTTGCGGATCGCGGGCTTGAGGAACTTCTTGCCCTGCTTGCAGAGCACCTCACCCGTCGAGTCAAACACCTCGACGGTGGCGTTCTGAATGGCGAGCAGGGTGACGGAGGTCTCCTTCGTCCAGCCCTCGCCGTTCCAGATGTACTTCTCACGCTCGTAGAAGTAGTTGAGCAGCTCCTCGGTGGAGTAGCCCAAGGCGCGCAGGAGCACCGTCGCGGGGAGCTTGCGGCGGCGGTCGATGCGGACGTAGAGGATGTCCTTCGTGTCGAACTCGAAGTCGATCCAAGAGCCGCGGTTGGGGATGATGCGCGCGGAGAAGATCGCCTTGCCACCGCCGGTCTTGGACTGGCCCTGGTCGAAGAAGATGCCCGGGCTGCGGTGGAGCTGGGAGACGACGACACGCTCGGTGCCGTTGACGATGAAGGTCCCGTTCTCGGTCATGAGCGGGATCTCACCGAAGTAGACCTCCTGCTCTTTGATGTTCGAGACGGTGCGGGTCTCGGTCTCGGGATCAACCTCCCAGACGACGAGGCGCACGGTGACCTTGAGCGGCGCGGAGAACGTCATGCCGCGCTCGCGGCACTCGTCCACGTCGTACTTCGGCTGCTCCAGATCGAAAGACACGAACTGAAGGGACGCCTTCTGAGCGAAGTCCTGAATCGGGAAAACGCTCTTGAACACGCCCTGAAGGCCGATGCTCTTGCGCTCTTCCAGAGGCACCTGGCTCTGGAGGAAGGCCTCGTAAGATTCCTTCTGAATCTCGATGAGGTTTTGGATCTCAACCGCCGGCTTAACCTTCGCGAAGTTACGCCGATGCTTGAAGTTATTTGCGAGAAGGTCTGCCATCAGGACCTCAGCGATCGTGCAGCGCGCGGAGCCGAGGGCGTAGGCTCATCGCGGCCGCGGGAGTGAAACCATCAGGAACCCGGGACGTCCGCGGCGCCTTGCGCAACACCAGCTGGCCAGCCCAGGCACAGCTCACCGCGCTGCATGTCAACGAGACAGCAGCATTCTCTGCTGCGCAGGACGCGTCAGAAGCCGGGTAGACCATCAAAGGGGTGCGGTCTCGCGGGATGTGTCGTAGGGTAGCTGGCGAATGCCAGCGGGGTCTCGAGAACGCCGACGGCGCTTGGAGACAGAGACAACAGAATGACAACACCGCCCAGAACATGCCTGGGCGTGTTTGTCAAGAAGAGGATCGCGCTGGGGCGAGCTCACGCGCACCGCCAGCGCGACACCTTTCACCAACTACTTGATCTCGACCTCGGCACCGGCCTCGACGAGCTTCTTCTTGGCGGCTTCGGAGGCATCCTTGTCGATGTTCTCCTTGACGACCTGGGGAGCGCCCTCGACCAGATCCTTGGCCTCTTTGAGACCAAGGCCCGTGAGCTCACGGATGGCCTTGATGACGTTGATCTTGTTGGCACCGGCGGCCTTGAGGACGACGGTGAACTCGGTCTTCTCCTCAACGGGCTCCGCCGCGGCGGGGGCCGCACCACCGCCGCCAGCGACGGCGACGACGGGAGCGGAGGCCTTCACGCCCAGCTCGTCCTCGAGGATCGAGATGAGGGCCTTGACCTCGGAGAGCTTGAGGTTCTTGATGTAGTCGACAACTTCAGCCTGAGTCGCCATGGCTTGATCTCCTGCGAACTTGATGGGGAATGGGAATCGTGTAGGTTATTCGCCAGCCTGCTGCTCAGCAAGCTTGGTCTCGTAGTTCTTGAGCAGGTACAGCAGGTCGCGCGGGGGCCCTTGGATAACTCCGAGGATCTGACGCGGACCTTCCTGCATCGTAGAGAGCAGGGTGGCCAGCAGATCCTCGCGGCTGGGCAGGTCAGCGACCGCCAAGACCTCGGGGGCCTGCAGAACGACGCCGTCGAAGTACCCAAACTTGATCTGAATGGGACCCTTCGGGTCGATGATCTCCCGGATGGCCTTCGCCGAGGCGATAGGATCCTCACCGGAGATGATCACGCCGTTCATCCCAGTGAGCTGATCGACGATCACCTCCTTGGGAGTACCAGCAACACACCGGCGAACCAGGGTGTTCTTCACCACCTCCAGCTTCAGGCCCTTGGCCTCAAGACGGCGGCGGAGGCTGTTCGAGTCAGCCACCTTGACGGCGCGGTACTCGGTCACAACGACCAGGGGGGCGCTCCCGATTTCACCCGTGAAGCGCTCCACGAACTCGATCTTCTCAGCCTTGTTCATGGATCAACCCGCCTTGCCCGTCTCACGAGCCACATCGTTCACGTCAAGGCGAACACCAACACCCATGGTGCTGCTGAGCGCGGCGCCGCGAAGGTAGGTGCCCTTGGCCGTAGACGGCTTGAGACGGAAGAGTTCGTTGATGAGCGCGAGCAGGTTCTCCTTGAGCGCGGACGCGCTCATCGAGGCCTTCCCGACCGGAGCGTGAACGATACCCGCCTTCTCAACGCGGAAGTCAATACGACCCCCCTTGAGCGCGACGACCGTCTCGGCGACGTGCTCGGGACCAACGACGGTGCCAACCTTGGGGTTGGGCATCAAGCCGCGGGGACCGAGGACACGACCCAGACGACCCACCTTACCCATCATGTCGCGGGTAGCGATGGCCTTGTCGAAGTCTAGCCAGTTCTCGTTCTGAATTTTGTTGATCAGCTCATCGCCGCCAACCACATCCGCGCCGGCCTCCGTCGCGAGTCGAGCGGCTTCGCCTTGAGCGAAGACGACAACACGAACGGTCTTGCCGGTGCCGTGGGGTAGGCTGCAGGCGCCACGGACCATCTGATCCGCGTGCTTGGGGTTCACCCCAAGCCTGACCGCGACGTCGACGGTCTCGTCGAACTTCGCGGTCGCGCCCTCACGGACCAACTCCACCGCCTGATCGACGGTGAACTTGGCCAGGGGATCAACCTTTTGGCGGTTTGATCCCCAGCGCTTGCTACGCTTGGACACTAGTCCTCCTCGCCAAGCCCGTCAGAGACGAACAAGGCTCCTTGGGGGGGTCATAACGGGCTGCGGCCAACCCTCCCCCACCCAAGGATGAGAGTCAGTTGTTGATGTTGATTCCCATCGACTTCGCCGTGCCAGCGATCGTCCGTACGGCGGCCGCATGATCGCTGGTGTTGAGGTCGGGGAGCTTGGTGGTAGCGATGTCGCTGAGCTGGGCCTCGGTGATGGTGCCGATCTTCTTCTTGTTCGGCTCACCGGAGCCCTTCGCAGCGCCAGCGGCCTTACGCAGGAGCGCCGAGGCGGGCGGGGTGCCCACCTTGAACTCGAACGTGCGGTCGCTGTAGACGGTGATGAACACCGGCACAGGCATCTTGTCAGCGGCCATGTGCGCGGTGCGAGCGTTGAAGTCTTTGCAGAACAGGGGGATGTTCACGCCCGCCTGACCGAGCGCCGGACCTACGGGAGGGGCCGGCTTGGCGTCTCCGCCCATGATCTGCAGCTTGATGCGGTTGGTGACTTTTTTCGCCATGTTGATTCTCCTGCGCCGCCGAGAAGGAGACGCCAGCTAAGTCTTAAGAGGGGGGAGCTCAGCCGAGCTTCTCGACCTGGGTAAAATCGAGCTCGACGCTCGTGGGGCGACCGAAGATCGTGACCATCACCCGGAGCTTGCCGCGGGCGGTGTTCACCTCTTCCACGGCGCCCTTCATCGTCGCGAAGGGGCCGTCTACAACACGGACCTCTTCGTTGCGTTCGAAGTTGAGCTTGGGCTTCGGCTTGTCGGCCTCACCTTGGTCCATCTGACGCGTGATACGACGCACCTCAGGCTCAGGGACCGGAGGAGGGTTGCGTGTGCCGCCAACGAAGCCTGTGATCTTCGGCGTCTCTTTGACGACGTGCCAGGTCAGGTTGTCGAGCTCCATCTGAACCAGGATGTAACCAGGGAAGAATTTACGGGTCACAGAGCGCTTTTGGCCGCCCTTGACCTCGATGACTTGTTCAGTCGGGATGAGGATATCGCCGAACCGCTGGCTCACACCGAGCTGCTTGATGCGCTCTTCCAAGGCCGCTTTGGCCTTGTTCTCGAACCCCGAGTAGGTGTGAACCACATACCAGGCCTTGGACATGAAGGTTGTCCCTCCGACCGCTCCGGCCGACAGTGACGCAGGCCGCCGAGCGGCTAACCTGCGGTGAAGAGGAAGAAGTTTGTCGCGCGTGCCCAGACAAAGTCAAACAAGGCCAGCGAGCCCGAGAAGATCACGCTCGTCGCGACGACGACGAGCGATGAGTTGATCGTCTCTTCACGGCTGGGCCAAGTGACCTTGGCGAGCTCACCGATGGCCTCGTCGGAGAAGCGCACGGCGACAGTGTTCTTGAGAAGGATGAAGAAGCAGACCACCCCACCAGCGAGCGCGATGAGCGCCGAGAGCGGGACCGCTCCACCCAAGAGGGTGTCCGCCCGGCCCAGACCCAACATCACGGCCACGGAGGCGCTGCGAAGCACCAGACCGACCATGATGGAGCAGATCACGAACGCGAGGACGATGAAGCGTTGGTTGGGCACGTTTGAACCAGGAAGGGCGCGCTGTTGAGGGGGGGACGATCGTCTGGTCAACAGTGAGCAGAGTAACCGTCGGCCCATAGCATAGGTTGGGCGACTACGCAAGCCACAAAGCGAAAAGCCCCCGGATGTTTCCATCCGGGGACTCTCCGATCTTGAGCCCTAAAGAGCCGAGCTACTTCTTGGCGGCCTTGGCGGCCGTCGCGTTGGGCTCCTCGAGGATCTTGGAGACGACGCCGGCGCCGACGGTCTTACCACCCTCGCGGATGGCGAACCGGAGCTGGTCCTCCATGGCGACGGAGGTCTGGAGGGTGACGGTCACGGTGATGTTGTCACCGGGCATCACCATCTCCATCTCCTTGGGGAGGGAGATCGCGCCAGTCACGTCCGTGGTGCGGAAGTAGAACTGGGGCTTGTAGCCGTCGAAGAAGGGCTTGTGACGGCCACCCTCTTCCTTCTTGAGGATGTAGGCGGTGCACTCGAAGTGGGAGTGCGGGGTCACGGACTTGGGCTTGACGATGACCTGGCCGCGCTCGATCTCTTCCTTCTTGATGCCGCGAAGGAGGGCGCCGATGTTGTCGCCGGCCTCGCCGCGGTCGAGGATCTTGCGGAACATCTCAACGCCGGTGATGACCGAGTTGCGGGTCTCGCCGAGACCGACGATCTCCACCGCGTCGCCGGTGTTCACCACGCCGCGCTCCACACGACCGGTCGCGACGGTGCCGCGGCCGGAGATGGTGAAGACGTCCTCGACGGGCATGAGGAAGGGCTTGTCCAGGGCGCGCACGGGGGTGGGGATGAACGAGTCAACCGCCTCCATGAGCTTGTGGATCGCCTGCTCGCCGATCTCACCCTCATCGCCCTCAAGGGCCTTCACGGCGGAGCCGCGGATGATGGGCGTGTCGTCGCCGGGGAAGCCGTTCTTGTCGAGGAGCTCGCGGATCTCCATCTCGACGAGCTCGAGGAGCTCGGGGTCGTCGAGGAGGTCAACCTTGTTCAGGAAGACGACGATGGAGGGCACGTTCACCTGACGAGCGAGGAGCACGTGCTCCTTCGTCTGGGGCATCGGGCCGTCGGAGGCGGCGACCACGAGGATCGCGCCGTCCATCTGGGCCGCGCCGGTGATCATGTTCTTGATGTAGTCGGCGTGTCCCGGACAATCGACGTGCGCGTAGTGACGGTTGGCGGTCTCGTACTCGACGTGAGCGGTCGAGATCGTGATGCCGCGAGCCTTCTCCTCAGGAGCCTTGTCGATCTGATCGTAGGCCGTGAACTTCGCGCCACCGGACTTGGCGAGCACCTTGGTGATCGCGGCGGTGAGGCTGGTCTTGCCGTGGTCCACGTGACCGATCGTCCCGATGTTCACGTGGGGCTTGTTACGCTGAAACTTTTCCTTGGCCATTTGAGGAGACCTCCAGACTGTGGCCTGACTTACGCCAAGCCGCGCTGATCTTGTTGGGACGGATTTGAAATGGAGCCGATGATGGGATTTGAACCCATGACCTCCTCCTTACCAAGGAGGTGCTCTGCCCCTGAGCTACATCGGCATTGAAGAGAGCGGGAAACGGGGTTCGAACCCGCGACCCTCAGCTTGGAAGGCTGATGCTCTACCAACTGAGCTATTCCCGCGCATCGAATCCCTCCTGCCGTGAACCTTGCGGATCACGGCAGGAGAGAGAGGATGGGTAGATGATGGGGAGTGCTGGATTCGAACCAACGTAGGCGTAAGCCGGCAGGTTTACAGCCTGCTCCCTTTGGCCACTCGGGCAACTCCCCATAACTTGACTTGCTTGAAAGAACGACGTCGGTGGAGCTGGTGGTGGGAGTCGAACCCGCGACCTGCGGTTTACAAGACCGCTGCTCTACCAACTGAGCTACACCAGCATGGCCACCGCGTCAGCGGATGTACCGACGAGCACAACCGTCTGGCGAAGTGGCCGCGAACATAGTCGCGCGTGCTCGGAGTGTCAAGGCGGTCCCGCGGTGGGGATCACTTTGCCGGGGTCGTCGGCAGGGTGAAGGTGTCGGGCGCGATCGTGGCGGGGAGGGTCATCGAGCGCACCTCAAGCCGCTCCACGAGGGTGCCCTCGCGGGTGACCTCGACCCGCATCGGCACGATGACGCCCGGGCTGACCTCGGACCAATCTGAATACTCGTAGAGGAGCACCCCGGCGCTCGTGGTGAAGATCACCTGCCTTGGGCGCCAGTCCTTGCTGGAGACCGCGAGGCGTAGGCCAGGGACCGCGCTCCCCTCCCCCTCAGGCTTGGACTCAAGGATCACGCAGGGCTCACCGCTCACCCGCTCCTCGCCGACGAGCTGGAGCGCGACGTGGGAAGGATCGCCGTCCACGAGGCTCACGAAGCGCAGCGGGTAGCTGAGGAGGCCCTCGGGGGCGTACTCGGCCATGACCTCGCGGGTGCGCTCGGCGTCGCGGGGGCTGACCTTGCCGTCGATGAGCACCGAGGCCACGGCCCCGTCGATCACCGTGGTGGAGGACGACGCGGGGCCGCCCTTCACCACGACGTCGAGCCGCACCCGGCCACCATCTCGGAGGTAAACGTGCTCAGCGACGATGGGCTGGCCCTGGTGTGGGACCTCTCGCACATACTCAAAACGGACGCTCGACGACTTGTGGAGCGCGATCACCCCGCCGTCCACGCCGCCCAAGGCCTCGCTGACGTCGTCGAGGATCTTCTTCACCGGATCGTCACTGAGCTGCGCCGGGGCGCCGGGGCTGGGCTCAAGGATCCTTGGGCTGCCCGGGGCCGTGCGCACGCTCACCGCGGCTTTGCCTTGTTGGCGATAGAGCGTGACGTCAAGGTGGGAGAGGTTCGCCAGCTTCGCGGCGTCTACCCCTGCGGTGACCTCGGACTCGTAGCCCTCGGCGATGAGCAGGTAACACCAGCCCTCACCGCCGACGAAGCGTCGCGCCACGCGGGTGTTGAGCTGGGAGGAGCGCGCCAAGGCGTCGGCCTCGGCCAGCTCAGCCTTCTGCTTTGAGGGCGCGGTCTCTAGATAAAACGAGACGTCCTCCTCGGCGGCGAAGGCGCTGAGGCTTACGCGAAGCAGCAACAGCAGCGGGCTGATCATCGGGTCTCCGCAGGTGGGCGCGCGGGAAGGCTATCCATCTCAACCGGGCGCGGCATGAAGGTCAAGAAGAAGACGAGGGCCGCCAAGACGGCGATGACCTTGGCCCGGGTCGAGAGCGGCGGCGTCTTTGGCGGGGAGATGCCGCGCCAGGCGCCGGTCACGGCGAGGAGTAAGCCCCAGAACAGCCAGCCGGACCACATGATTCCGCCGAGCAAGGCGAGGCCGAGGAGCAGGCTTGAGCGGCGGCGCTCTCCGCTCGGCCAGAGGGCGGTGAGGATGTGCCCGCCGTCGAGCTGGCCGATGGGCACGAGGTTGATGCCGGTGAGCAGACAGCCGACCCAGCCCGCCATCGCGACGGGGCTCAACACGGCGAGGCGGTCGGGGGGCGCGCCGAGGAGCAGGCCGCCGAGCAGGTCCATGATGAGGGGGTTGGCGAAAATGAGCACCGGGGCCTCACCGTCGGGCACCGGCGGGCTCAGCCAGTCGCTGAGGGCCTGGAGCCGCGGGGAGGCCGCCAAGATCGGCGTGAGCCAAGGCGCCCAGAGCGACGGCTCCGGCGGGCTGAGCTGCAGGGCCTCCGCGGGCTTCGTGAATGGCAGGCCGACGGCGAGGGCCAAGAACGAGAGCGCCGCCCCGGCGAGGGGGCCCGCCGCGCCCATCTCCAAGAGGCCGTCGCGGTCGCGGGGCTCGGAGCGCAGCTCGATGATGGCGCCGAAGGTGCCGAAGGCCGCGGGGAACGGGATGAACTGGGGCAGGCTCAGGGCGAAGCCGTGGCGCCGGGCGACGACGTAGTGGCCGAGCTCGTGGGCGAGGAGGATGCCCATGAGCGTGACGGCGAAGGCCGCCGCGCCGAGCACCGCCTCCGGGTCGTCGAGGCCCTCGCCGCCCCAGAAGCCGCCGTAGGTCAGAAAGACCGAGAGGCTCGTGACGACGAAGAGGCCGACGCTCCAGCGGAGCTCAGAGGGCGCTGGGCCGCTGGGCGCCGCCACTTCACCGACCTCAGCCAAGGATCCTCCTCCGTCTTTGGCGGTCGGAGGCTCCGCGCGCCGCTCAGTTGAGCTGCTTGAAGGTCAGCTCGTACTCGCCTGTGTCGCCGCCGCCGGAGACGACGATGGTGTACTTGCTACCGCCAACCACCGTCGCCGTCAACACGGCCTCTTCGCCGGTCTTGCCGCTGCGGCCGCCGAAGTTGTAGATGACGGAGGTGGTGGGGTCTTCGTCCTCGTCGATCTCGTCGAGGTCGAAGCCGTCTGAGGTCAAGAAGCCGCCGGGCAAGGTGCCGCCGTTGTTGGTGCACTGCTGCACCCAGACCTGCTCTTGGAACGAGGTCGGCTTGGGCTCGCTGTTGTCTACGACGCCGTCCTGGTCCCAGTCGTCCGTGCAGGCGCCCGCCGTGGCGTAGCCGCCGCAGGGGTCGAAGTCGGAGGACGTCGCCAAGGCCGTCGAGCTCAAGAAGAGCTGGTAATAGAGGTAATCCAGCACGAGGTTGGGGTACTCCCACTCCTCTTCGCCGCCGCTGCAGGCCGTGGAGACGGTGTCGGTGACGGTGGGCTGGGGCAGATCGTCGCTCTCGACGATGGCCATCCAGGGGTCCTCCGGGGTGGAGTCGCCAGAGGTGGACGAGAAGCGGCGGTCGAGCCACACCGCGAGCTGGATGACCTCCCCTTTGGTGCGGTCGGTGAGGTCGAGCTGGAAGCGGTCGAGGTCCTCCACGGTCTCGGCGGACTCTTCGCCGGCGTCGGTGAGCACGCGGGTGGTCGCCGGGGTGGAGATGTCGCCGATGGCGTAGATCGGGCTGCCGTCCGCGGGCAGAGACGGCAGGTACACGAGGTTGGAGTCGAGGGGCGAGTAGATGCGGTCTACGGCGGTGTCGTCGAAGACCGGATCCCGCCAGCGGATCACCGTGCCGTAGAAGCTCGCGCCGGAGTCCTCAAGCTCGACGACCACGGCGCTGTACTGGATCTTGGTCAGGCGGCTGATGTGGGAGCCGTAGCCCCCGGCGGCGTAGCCGTAGTACTCGGAGCCGGTGACGTAGGTGTGGTGGTCGAGGCCGTCGGCGACGATGCGCTGATCGGTGTTCTCCTCAGGGACATCCGTGGTGCCGCCCTCCATCCAGCGGTTCGTGCCGCGCACGTTGAAGCCGGTCTGGTAGCCGTTGGCGCCGTAGTAGATGCCGATGGTGGGCTCGTCGGGGGCGACGGTGGGCGCGGAGATCGCCGTGGCCTCGGCGTAAGGAGGCCACTCCTCGGGATCCACCAGGGCCTCTCCGGCGCTGTTGGTGACCCCGGTGGTGAGGAGCGCGACCTGCCACTGCAGCACGAGGGTGTCGAAGCTCTCGCCCGTGGCGGCCTCGATGTTCGCCGTGCCGATCTCCGAGGTGTTCGTCAGCGACGTGAGGAGATCGGTGCCGTAGGTGTCGATGAGCCAGCGCGCGAAGAGGTACTGCGCGCCGCGAGAGCCCGTGGCGAAGAGCGAGGAGCTGTCGTAGTCGGTGAGGCCCTCTAAGTAGGGGGCGTCCATGTAGTTCCAGGCGTCCTCGTAGTACACCGCGCCGAAGCCGCAGATGTCTGTGGCCAGCGCACCGAGGGCCTCGGTGAGCCAAGACTCCTCCTCTTCTCCTTCGCTGGCGATGACGTGGGTGTTGTAGAGCACGAGCCGGAGGTAAGACCGCGCGATCTCGGCGGTCAGCTCCATCGTCGTGTACTCGTCTACGGTCGTCGTCTTGTAGGGGTTGTAGAAGCCGTAGGGGTCGGGCGCGAAGACGTAGATGATCTCTTGTTCGTCTGAAGACGGGTTCGTCTTGTCGTTGAAGGTCGAGAGGTCGGACTCGGGGTCGGCGTAAGAGAAGACCTTGGACCAGTCGTCCTCGTCGTCGGAGGAGAGCGGCAAGGTGTTGAGCACGGGGCTCACGAGCACGGTGATCTTGCCGTCTTCGTTGATGTCGGAGGGCTCGCCGAAGAGGTGATCGACGTTGACAATGATGTTGTTGTCGACGATGTCGGCGACGGTCTGGAGGTCACAGTTGGTGAAGCCGTAGCTGTCGTAGACGGCGTAACTATCGACCACGCCGTCACACTCGTAGTCCCAGTCGATCGGCACCTCGTCATCGACGTAGATGGCGACCTTACTGCCCAAGGCCCACAGGGTCGCGGTGATCGACGACACGCTCTTCGCCGAGCTGTAGTCGTCACGCACGCGGAACTCGGTGATCTTGGTGCCGATGTCGTCTTCGCTCACGGCGGGCGCGGGCATCGGCGTCGCCAAGGGGCGGCGGAGCTTGGGCTGGCGGGACTGGCCGAGGCGGGCGGCGGGCGGGCCGTCAGCGCCGCCGCTGGAGGTGCCCTCGTCGTACTGAAGGCGGTAGCCCGAGGCGGAGTCGGCGCTGTTGATCGCGATCATGAAGAACTGCTGGTCGCGGTTGGAGTCGCCCGAGGCGTCGGCGAGGTTGAGCTCCTCTTTGCCGGGCTCAAAGGTGAGCTGATCGCCCTCCTCGTCCAGCTCGCCCGAGGAGCCTGAGCCCGAGTCGCCGCCGGAGTCGCCGCCGGAGTCATCCGGGCCCGAGTCGTCGGGGCGGGAGTCATCGGGGCCGGTGTCGTCGGTAGGATCGCCAGAGTCGTCGTCGTTGGACCAGGCGTCCTTGGCGGGCGCGAAGTCGTCGCCGCCTCGGCAGCCGGCGCCGAGGGCGAGGAGAAGGAGGACCGAGGGGGCGAGGTACTTCATGTGGGTGGCCTTCGACATCTTGCGTTTGCCCGTCCATCGCCCATCATACACGGCGGCGGGGCTGTTGGGGCCCCTGGCTTGGTCAGTCCTGGCCCGGAGATCAGTTTGCTTGACATTTGCTGCGCTCTGGCGCAGGATTCCCGGCTTCAAGGAGGCTCTATGGCCAAGCTCCCCCACCCCGCCGCCCTGCTTCTGCTGTCGCTCCTGTCCTGCGACAAAGGCGACGCTGGCGCGGACTCCGCCCCAACCGTCTGGCGCCCGGATCTCGCCTGCCCTGGCGACCTGGGCTGTGAGAACAACGACGGCGCCTTACGCGCGGGCTTCGCCAAGCAGAGCATCACGCCGATCTGCTACGAGAGCTGGATCGACGTTGACGCGAACGCCGAGTACAACAAGAGCACCGACACCTTCTTGGACTGCGGCTGCGACCGGCTCTGCGCTGAGGACGAGGGGTACCCCGGCGCCGACGAGGGCGAAGGGGACGGCGAGTTTAAGGCGATGTGGATGGGCGGCTTCTCTGAGAGCCACCCCGCCATGGGCTCTCACGACGAGCTCTGGGCCCGGGTCGTGATCTTCGACCAAGGCGCTACCCGGGTCGCCGTCGTCTCCTTGGACCTCGTGGGCTTCTTCAACGAGGACGTGGTGAAGGTGCGGGCCCTGGTCGAAGACGCCGATCTGGGCGTAGACCATGTGCTCATCACCGCCACCCACCAGCACGAGGGCCCCGACACCATGGGCCTGTGGGGGCCGTCGTTCGGGAAGACCGGCTACCAAGAGGACTACGTCGCTTATGTGCGGGCGCAGACGGTGAAGGCCATCGCTGAGGCCGTCGGCGCCTTGGCCGAGGTCGGCTCGGTGAAGGTGGGCTCGGCGCTGGTGGCGGACGCGCACCCCCGAGGCCAGGCGAACTTCAGCCGCGACAGCCGCGACCCGGTGATCTTCCCCGACGACGTGAACATCGCCGCGCTCTACGACACGAGCGGCGCGGTGCTGGGCTCGATGGTCAACTGGGGCAACCACCCCGAGGCGCTCTCGGACGAGAACTTCCAGATGACGTCCGACTTTGTGCACTACATCCGGGAGACGGTGGAGGGCGGGTCGAGCTGGTCCAACGGCGAAGGTGTCGAGGGCATCGGCGGCACCTGCGTGTTCATTCAGGGCTCGGTGGGCGGCCTGATGACGCCCCTTGGTGTGCGGGTGCAGACCCCCGACGGCGGCGAGTTCAGCGCGTCCACCTTTGAGAAGGCCGAGGCCCTCGGCGTGCAGATCGGCGAGATCGCCTTGGGCGCGCTCACCGGCGGCGAGGCGCTCAGCGCCCCCAAGCTCTCCGTCGCCCAGTCCATCTTCTTTTTCCCCGTAGACAACTTCGGCTTCCAGGCCGCGTTCAACCTCGGCGTCTTCGACCGGCAGCTCTACAACTACGACCCGGAGGAGGACATCGACGACGAGAACACCCCCGAGGTGCTGACCGAGGTCAACGTCTTGACCTTGGGTGAGCTGCAGCTCCTCACCGTGCCCGGCGAGCTCTTCCCCGAGATCGCGATCGGTGGTTACGATGGTTCCATGATCGGGGCTGATGAGTACAGCCTCATCGACGCCGAGAACCCCAACCCGCCCGACCTCACCCTCGCCCCCGCCGCGCCCTACCTGCGCGACCAGATGGCCGGGAAGTATCGGTGGATTGTGGGCCTCGGCAACGATGAGCTGGGCTACATCATCCCCGAGTACGACTTCATCACCCATCCCGACGCCCCCTACGTCTCAGAGGCCGAAGGCGACCACTACGAGGAGACCAACTCCCTCGGGCCCCGCACTCAGCCGATCTTGACTGAGCAGGCGACCCGTCTCCTGGAGTGGTCTCGCTGAGCGCCGCTGAGGACGCCGGAGAAGACCATGCGTGACCTCTACGAGATCCTCGGCGTGCCCAAGACCGCCGATCAGGACACGATCAAGAAGGCGTTCAAGAAGCTCGCCCGCGAGAACCACCCCGACAAGAACCCGACCAAAGAGGCCGAGGCGCGCTTCAAAGAGGCGAACGCCGCGAACTCCGTGCTCGGCGACGAAGAGAAACGAAAGCTCTACGACGAGTTCGGCGAGGTGTCCTTGCGCCCCGGCTTCAACGCCGAGCAGGCCCGGGCCTATGGGCGCATGGGCGGCGGCGGCGGCGGACAAGGCTTCCCCGGCTTTGGTGGCCAAGGCTTCTCCGAGGGTTTCTCGTTTGAGGATCTCTTCGGCGACATCTACGGCGGCGCCGGGCGCGGCGGTCGGGGGCGGCGTGGCCCCCCTCAAGGCCGTCGCGGCGCGGACATGCGCAGCGAGATCGACGTCGAGCTGCTCACCGCGCTGCGCGGCGGGGAGATCAGCCTGCGGGTGTCGCGCCCGACGAGCGCGCCGGGTGAGTACGGCGATGAGATCACCACCCTCAAGGTGCAGATCCCCGAGGGCGTCGATGACGGCCAGGTGATCCGCCTGCGCGCCAAAGGCCACCCCGGCGTCGGCGGCGGCCCGCCCGGCGACGTGCTCTTGGAGGTGAAGATCCTCCCGCACCCGCTTCTGCGCCGCAAAGACCGCGACCTAGAGCTCGACGTGCCGATCACCATCGGCGAGGCCGTCAACGGCGGCAAGATCACCGTGCCGACGCCCTGGGGCGCGGTGAACGTCACCGTGCCTCCGATGAGCCGCAACGGCTCGCGCCTGCGCCTGCGGGGAAAAGGTGTGCACAGCGCGGGCAAAGATCCCGGCGATCTCACCTTGGTGCTGCGCCCAACACCGCCGAGCGCGCCGAGCGAGCAGGCGGCGGAGCTCGCCCGGGCGTTTGACGCGCTGTACGACAAAGACGTGCGCGCCGATCTTGGCTTCTGAGCGCGGCGCCCTCGGAGCGACTCTGCTTGAGTGCTGACTTGACTCTCCGGCGAAGCTGTCCTACAACTGGCCGCTTCCCTGGAGGAGATCACCCATGTCGCGCGCCCCTGTGTTTATGCTCCTGCTCGCCGCCGCCTGCACTGACAAGGCCGATGACGGCAACACCGACGACAGCAACACCGTCGAGACCTCCGTGTTCGACGAGATCATCACCGTCGATCAGACCGCGGTCGGCGACATGGCCTGCTGGACGGCGGGCGCTGACCCCCTGAGCCAGACCCCCGACCCGAGCTGCCAGGTCGAGGTGGACTTCGCGGGTGAGGTCGAGGACTTCGAGAGCGGGGACGAGGTCGGCGACGCCACCTTAGAGCTGTTCTTCTCCGACAGCTACACCGAGGGCGGCGCCGACTTCACCACCGTCTCCGACACGAGCGGCGCGGTGAGCGGCCAGGCCTTCACCTGCACGCCCACCACCTACAAGACCTCCACCGACCCCGATCTGGACCTCACCCGGGACACCTTCGAGGCCCACCAGGTCTGGGGCTTCGGCGCCAGCATCAGCGACACCTTCAACTCCGTGTCGTCCACGACCTACCAGGTCATCCCCTCGCTCTTGGGCGTGAGCCTCAAGGACGGCATGGGCATCGTCGCGGGCACGGCGTATGACTGCAACGGGGATCCGCTCCAGAACGTGCAGGTCATCGCCCGGGACGCCAGCGGCGCCTACCCCGAAGACCAGCGCATCCACTACTTCCGCGACGAGTTCCCCAACCGCGAGCAGCCCTACACCAGCGAGGACGGCCTGTGGGTGGCGATCAACCTGCCCGCGGGAGAGGTCACCATCGAGATGTACGCCTGGAACGGCACGACGCACGAGCTGATCGGCACCACGGACCTCACGATCTTCGCCGAGTCGATCAACGTCGCGAACATCGCCTACGGCTTCTGGGGCGGGGTGTTTTACCCCGACTCTTGCCTCTCGCCCTGCGAGTGAGCGTGAGCTGAGCCAACCCTTCAGCGCGCTGCCCGGCCCGGGCGGAGGTGACCCATGCCCTCGATCCTCGTCTTGCTCTCGATCCTCGTGACCCCCGCCCAGGCCCAAGACCAGGCCGCGCCCGCAGAGGAGGCGCCGCCGAAGCCCGAGGTGAGCTTCTCGCTCGACGGCTACTACCGCGCCCGTGTGCACCACTTCAACGGGATGTACGACCCCGAGGCCTGGGACAACGAGCCCGGCGCCGGGCGCTACACCCAGCAGCGCCTGCGCTTGCAGCCCGTCGTGGCCTACGGTGACCTCGCCAAGTTCACGATGATGGCCGACATCATGGACGACACGCTCTGGGGCGACAACACCGGCCTCGCCCAGACGCCGCTCTTCGCCGAGACGCCCACGGACGCCACCCTGGCTGGGGTGGCCGGGGCGCCGATCAACGTCAAGCGCGCCTGGGTCGAGACAAAGCTGCCCGTGGGGATCCTGCGGGTGGGTCGCCAGGGCTCCCACTGGGGCATGGGCATCTTGGCCAACGGCGGCGACGGCTTCGACGACACCTTCGGCGAGAACCACGGCGGCACCACGTTTGACCGTGTGCTCTTCGCCACGCGGCCGATCTCCCTCGTCCAGGGCATCCGTGGCAAGGAGGATCCGGGCATCCCGCTCACGGCGATCTTCGCCATCGACCGCCTCGTCGAAGATCCGCTGGAGCAGTACTACGGCTACCAGTGTGACCCCGACGTAGACGATGACGATCCGCGCTGCGACGCCGACGACGACCACGACTACACCGAGGAGCGCGACGCCTCAGACCGCCCGGCGAACTGGTGGACCGAGAACGACGACGACGTGCTGGAGTTTGTCTACGGCCTCCTGTACCGGGGCACGGATCTGGAGTGGAACGGAGAGCCCGCGGAGCTGCAGCTCGGCGGCTACGCCGTGAACCGCCGCCAGGTCGAGACGGGCAGCAACGTCTGGATCCTCGACGCGTATGGCAAGCTCAACTACCGCTCGCTGTACACCGAGTTTGAGGCGCTCACGATCCAGGGCGACTCCAGCGCGATCACCCTGCCCGGCTCGGTGAACTACGGCGACGGCGACCCGCTCGCCAAGACCGCGTCGATCAGCTCCTACGTCGCCCGGGTGGGCTACGCCACGGACCCCTTCGGCGCGACCTTAGAGACCGGCTTCGCGTCCGGCGACGACAACGCCTCAGACGAGCGCTTCACGGGCCGGGCGCTGAACGCCGACTACAACGTCGGGCTCTTGCTCTACGAGGAGCTCATCTCCCGGGTGAGCGCCTATACCTGGAGCGAGGCCGCCCGGGGGCTGTGGTCCGGCGGCGGCGTGTACAACTCCCGCTACCTCTTCCCCACCCTTCGTTACTCCCCGGCGAAAGACTGGAGCGTGACCGGCGGCTTCTTGGTGGCCTTCCCCCACAAGCCTGACGGCGCGGTGATCTTGACCGACGAGGACGCCGAGAGCCCGATCTTGGGCTGGGAGGCGAACATGGCGGTGAAGGGTCGGCTCAACGACGTGGTGCTGTTGTCGTTGGAGGGCGGCTACGCCCAGCTCTCCGATCGCCTGCCCTGGGAGAACGTCGGGGTGACCATCGACGGTCGCGCCTGGACGATCCAGTCCCGCATCGCGTATGAGTTCTGAGCGAGCGGTCGTCCTTCGCTGATCGTTACGGAGCGCGCGTATGGTCGTCGTCGTGATCGGACTCCTGAAACTCCTCCAGGTCATCATCTTCGTGGACGTGGTCGCGTCTTGGCTCTCTCCAGACCCGACGGCGCTCCCCCGGCGCTTCACCCGGCTGATCGTGGAGCCCCTCTACGCGCCGATCTACGCTATCCTCGGGCGCAGCCAGCTCGGCGGCCTCGACTTCTCGCCGATGATCATGCTGTTCTTGCTCAACTACATCGTCGGGACGCTCAACGGCCTGGGGTGAACATGACGTTCTTCCTGCGACTCGCCCTGCTCTCCGCCGCGCTCTCCACCGCGCCCCTCGCTCACGCCGCGAGCCAACAAGACCTCGCCCGGGCCGCCGACGCCAGCCTGAGCGAGGCCGAGCGCATGAGCTCCTTCAACCGCCTGGTGATGGACTTCTCCACTGCCCGGCCGATGTTGGAGGCGACGATCCGCGACCAAGACGCCGACAGCCGCCAGCGCTGGGTCGCCGCGCGGGTGATGGGCCAGTCGAGCTCCAAAGACGCCTTGGCGCCGTTGTTGCTGATGAGCGCCGACCCCCAGCCCGCCATGCGCGCGGCGGCGGCGGCGGCCTTGGGGGATCTCCGCGACGCGGGCGGTGTGGAGCGCCTCTGTGAGCTGCTCAAGGACGAGGCGATCATGGTGCGCGCCGAGGCCGCCACGGCGCTTGGACGCTGCCGAGACGAGCGCGGCGCCCGGGCCTTAGAGGCCGCTCTGCGAGATCCCACCAACTTTTACCGGGGCTCCTCGCTGTGGGTGCGCGCCCGCTACGTCGAGGCCATCGCCGAGATCGGCCTACGCTCCAGCGTGCCCGCCCTCGTCGCCTGCCTGGAGGATCGTGACCCCGCCGTCGGCGACGCCGCGCTCGTGGCGCTGCGAAAGATCACCGGCATGAACCTCGCTGAAGGCCGCACCCCCGCTGAGGAGAAAGAGGCCTGGCGCCGCTGGGCCGCCGCGCAGCGGTTCTGATCACGCTCAGAGCGTGATGTTCAGCCGCATCACCGTCTTGCCGACGCCGATGGTGTCCCCGGCGCGCAGCCGCGCGGCGCTCACCTTCCGCCCGTTGTGGAAGGTGCCGTTCGTCGAGCCCAGGTCACGCAAGAAGATCATCTCCCGGCCAAAGAGCTCGATCACCGCGTGGCGGCGGCTGGCTTCAGGGTCGGAGAGGGGGATCTCCCCCATCTTGCGGCCGACGACGACGTTGCCCCGGGTGAAGCGGAACACCTTGCCCGTGTCTTGACCGGCGACCACCTCGACCAAAGCGTTGAGCCCCGGGGGCAGGCGCAGGTCTTGGCCGATGGCGTCGGCCGCCGAGCCCGTGCGCTCGGGCGAGCCCTTGAGCTCGACGAGCTCCTCCTCCAGAAGCCAGGCCAGCTCGGCGTGGGGAGGGTTCGGCTGCTCGGCGAGATCCGCCGCCGTCTCCTCTTCAGTGGAGATGAGGAGCACGAGGCGCGTGTTGCCGACGGTGATCTCCGCGCCGGGGCGTAAGGTGGCCTCGCGGGTGAGGCGCCCATCGACCATCGTGCCGTTCGTCGAGCCCAGGTCGCGGAGCTGCCAGGCCCCGTCCTTAAACTTGAGCTTGGCGTGTTGGCCGGAGATCATCGTGTCGTCGAGGATCAGATCGCCCTTGCTGCGCCCGATGAGCAGCTCGGCGTCCTCGTTCAAGGGCACGTTGAGGCCTTGTTTGGCCCCGGCGACGATCTTGAGGAAAGCGCGGGGCATCAGGCGGTGCGAGCCTCACGACGGGCGCGGGCGCCGAGCCAATACTTGTGGTAGCGCCCGGGAAGCTCACGGCCCAAGGCCTCGGCGATGAACTCGCCGGCGGAGCAGAGGCGGTCGAGGTCGATGCCCGTCTGGTAGCCCATGTTGTTGAGCATGTTCACGAGGTCTTCGCTGGCGGCGTTGCCCGAGGCGCCCGGCGCGTAGGGGCAGCCGCCGAGGCCCGCGATCGAGGCGTCGAAGGTGCGCACCCCGGCCTGAAGCCCGGCGAGCACGTTGGCCAGCGCCGCGCCTTGGGTGTCGTGCATGTGCATCGCCAAAGATGAGAGCGGCAAGCCCCCGGCGTGCATCGCGGCGATCACCTCGCCGACCTGTCGAGGGTTCGCCATGCCCGTCGTGTCGCCCAGAGAGATCTGCTCCGCGCCCATCTCCCGCAGGGCGGCGGCGATCTCTACCGCGCGCTCGACGGAGACCGCGCCCTCATAGGGGCAGCCGAAGACGGTGGAGACATAGGCACGCACCCGCAGGCCCTCGGCGACGGCGGTGCCGATGACCTCCCGCAAGGCCCCGAGGCTCTCGCGGATGGTGCGATTCACGTTCTTGAGGTTGTGGGTCTCGGAGGCCGACATGAAGGTGGCCACGCCGGAGAGGCCCGCGTCTAAGGCGCGCTCCAAGCCGCGCTCGTTGGGCACCAAGGCCCAGAACGTCGCGCCCTGGACCCCACGCAGCGCGCTGAGCACGTCGCTGGCGTCGGCGAGCTGGGGGATCCAGCGGGGGCGCACGAAGGAGGTGACCTCGATGTCCTCGTAACCGGCGGCCACGAGGCGGCGGATCAGCTCGACCTTGGCGTCGGTCGGGACGATCTCACGCTCGTTCTGGAGGCCATCGCGAGGACCGACCTCTACGACCCGTACATGTTCAGTCACCGTAGCCCTCCTACGCCTACTATACACGACGCCGCGCGCGCCCGGAGGTGTCAAGCTCAGAGATGCTTACGGCCCAAGAGGCGAATGAGGATCGCCTTCTGGGCGTGCAGGCGGTTCTCGGCCTGATCGTAGATGACCGAGGCCGGGCCGTCGATGACCTCAGCGGCCACCTCTTCGCCACGATGGGCGGGCAGGCAGTGCATAAACAGCGCCTTGGGCCGGGCGTAGGCCATGAGCGCGGCGTTGACCTGGTACGCCGCGAATCGTTGCACCCGCTCGCGGTGCTCCTCCTCTTGGCCCATGGACGCCCAGACATCGGTGTACACCACGTCGGCATCTACAACGCCCTCCTCGACGTCCTCAGTGATCAGGACCGCGCCGCCGGAGCTCGCCGCGAGCTGACGCGCGTGGGTGACGATCTCCGGGTTCGGCGCGTAGCCCCGGGGGTGCACGACGCTCACGGTCATGCCGAGCTGGGCGCCACCGTACAGAAGCGAGTGCGCCATGTTGTTGCCGTCGCCCACATAGGCGAGCTTGAGGCCAGCGACGCGGCCGAGCTTCTCTTGAATGGTGAGCAGGTCGGCGAGCACCTGGCAGGGGTGCAGCAGATCCGTGAGGCCGTTGATCACCGGCACGGTGCTGCTCGCCGCGAGGTCGAGCAGGTCTTGGTGGGCGTAAACCCGCGCCATCAGGCCGTCGCAATACCGCGAGAGCACCCGCCCCGTGTCGCGTAGGGTCTCGCCGCGGTGAAGCTGGATGTCTTTGGGGCCCAGGTACACACCTTGGCCGCCGAGCTGGAAGATGCCCGCCTCGAAGCTCACGCGGGTGCGCAGCGACGGCTTCTGGAAGATCATCGCCAAGGTCTGGCCACGGCAGGCGTTGGCGAAGCCGGGGGGGTTGAGCTTGACCTGTCGGGCGACGTCGAGGAGCGCACGAAGCTCCTCAGGGCTCTGGTCGGCCAAGGACAGGAAGTGTCTGACCATCGATTCACCTCGGGGGCGCTCACCGGCAGGGGCCGGGGCGAGGTCCCGAGAGTTAACCGAATCTGGCGGAGTCTGCGGCGCTCAAGCGCAGACGACTCGGGCCAGAGGGAAACGCGCGCACCCTTCAGCTCATTTGGGAAGGGGTCGAGTGACGAGAGAGAGGGAGCTGAAGGATGCGGCGTACCCCTGAACACCAACGTTGTGTCCCGCTGGCAAGAGGAGTGTACTTGGCTCGTAGTGGGAACGCAATGGGTTTGCACATTCTTTGTGGACAGATGGACGAGAAAACTGTATACAAAACCCAGAAACCAGCAAGGAGCTCCGATGCGCCTGATCCCGATGATGATGACGATGTGCCTCTGCGCCTGCGGCGGCAGCAAGTCCACGCCCGTCGCCGAGGCCCCCACGCCCACCCCCCAAAACGACGCCGCCACCGCCGAGGCCCCGATGCCCACCGAGACGAACACCACCGCCGCCGCTCCCGCCGCGGACTGGCTCAAGACCACCGCGCTGGTCGGCCTCGACGGCCAGCCCCTCCCCGCCGAGGCCATCGCCGGGAAGGCCGTGCTCTTCGTGAACGTCGCCTCAAAGTGCGGCTACACCCCGCAGTATGAGGGGCTCCAGGCTTTGTACACCCAGTACAAGGACAAGGGCCTCACCATCGTCGGTGTGCCCTGCAACCAGTTCGGCGCCCAAGAGCCCGGCAGCGCGGAGGAGATCGCGAGCTTCTGTAAGCTCAACTACGGCGTCGATTTCCCGCTCTTGGAGAAGCAAGACGTCAACGGCGCCGCCCGCAGCGCGCTGTACACCCAGCTCATCTCCAGCCCCGCTGGCGGCGGCGCGGACGTGAAGTGGAACTTCGAGAAGTTCCTCGTCGCCCCGAACGGTGAGGTCGTCGGGCGTTTCCCCTCCAAGGTGGCCCCGAACGATCCCGCCCTCGCCGCCGCCATCGAGAAGGTCTTGCCCCAGGGCTAATCCAAGGAGTTTCTGATGTTCACCCTCGTCCTGCTCTCCTCCGTCACCTTCGCCCAACAACAGGCCCCCACCGCGCTCAACAACGCGGATCGGCCCTACGCGCTGTCGCTCCACGCTGAGCTGGGGGCGCTCAAGCCCCTGGTGCACAACATCCAGTTCAGCCAGAGCGGCACGCAGCTCGACTATGTGAAGGACGGCGGGCAGGACGTGGCCTTCCCCTTCTTGCGGCTCAGCGCCGACGCCCACTTCGGCCCCCGGCACACCGCGACCTTCCTCTACCAGCCCCTCGACATCCAGACCCAGGTGTGGTTGACCGAAGATCTGGTGGTGGACGACGCCACCTTCCCCGCGGACTCGGCGGTGGATCTGCGCTACGGCTTCTCGTTCTGGCGCGGGTCGTACACCTACGATCTTTTGCCCGGCGACAAGCGGGAGCTGGCCTTGGGCCTGGGCCTGCAGATCCGCAACGCGAACATTGAGTTCACCTCGGCGAACGGTGAGCTGCGCCGCACCAACCGCGACATCGGCCCGGTGCCCTTGCTCAAGGTGCGCGCCCGCACCCCGGTGGGAGATCAGGGCTACTGGGTGGGCACCGAGGTGGACGGCTTCTACGCGCCGATCAAGTACCTCAACGGCGGCACCTCGGACGTCGTGGGCGCGATCCTCGACGCCTCGGTGCGCGCCGGGGTGGAGCTTGACGGCGGCGTGTACCCGTTTCTGAACCTGCGGGCGATCAGCGGCGGCGCCACGGGCACCTCGTCGAACCCGACGCCGCCTGGCGACGGCTACAACCGCAACTGGCTGACCTTCATGTCGTTGAGCTTGGGTGTGGATATTCGGTGAACCCGTTCATTGAACAGGTTCACTAAACAGGCTCACTCGCTCTGGTAGACCAAAGGCACGGCGGCGCTGGGGCCGAGCAGGCGGAAGGTGAGGCTCTCCTCAAAGTAGAGCCGCACCGAGCGCGCGTCGTGGTCGCTGTAGCCGACGCTCAGGTCGCGGCCCAGCACCAGCTCAAAGTCGCCGCCGCGCTGGCTGAGCACCAGGGCCCCGTCGAGCACCGGCACGGCGATGATCGGGCCGTCTACGATGCGCCGGACGTGCTCCAGCACGGGGTAACCGCCGACGGTGGTGGTGGTGTTGAGCCCGGAGAAGCAGCGGGTGCCCAAGGCCATGGCGTAGGGCCCGCCCACCCCGGCGCGGCGCAGGCGCTCAAAGGCCAAGGCGACGGCGTCGGGGTAGTTGTGGTAGTCGCCGTCTAAGGCCACGGGCTCGTGCTCGGAGTGGCTGTGCATCCCACGCACGAAGGCCGAGGCGAGGCCGGTGTAGACGAGGCGATCTTCAGCGGCGGCGATGTTACGCGCGGCCTCGGTGAGGGGGCTGAGATCCGGCGCGGGGTTGCCCCGGCCGATGGACTCCAGCTCATCCCGGGCGAGCTCAAAGGGCGCGCGAAGCTCCAGCATCGGCTGGACCTCACGCACCAAGGTCTGCACGGCGCTGCCGCCGTACTCCTCCAGGCGCGTGGCCCGGCCGCTGTTCACCGCGGAGTGATCCCAGCCGAGCGGGCCTCGGGTCTGGATGAGCCGACGGGCGGTCAGGTGAACCTGGAGCACCCGGCTCGCCTCTTGGTCGATCATCTGCCAGGCGGAGGGGGTGATCGGCGCGAAGCCTCGCAGCAGCTCGTCGCTCATCGGTGGCGCTCCCAAAGTGAGTGAGGCGGCCCCTTATCCGGTCCCCTCCCCCGGCGGCGAGGGAGAGGTGGAGGAGGATCCTTGAGCGCGCGACCCGCGGCCGATCAGGGATCGACGACGGGGATACGCTGCTGGATGAGGCGCTCGATGTCGCGCAGCATCCCGCGCTCATCGGGGCCACACAAGGTCACGGCGATCCCGCCCGCTCCCGCCCGGGCCGTGCGGCCGATGCGGTGAACGTAGGTCTCGGGCTCGGTGGGCAGGTCGTAGTTGATGACGTGGGAGATGCCCGTCACGTCGATGCCACGGGCGGCGATGTCTGTGGCCACGAGCACCCGGGTGGTGCCTTGGCGGAAGTTGCCCAAGGCGCGCTCGCGGGCGTTCTGGCTCTTGTTGCCGTGGATGGCCTCGGCGGCGATGCGGCCCTTCTCCAGGTGCTCGGCGACGCGGTTGGCCCCGTGTTTGGTGCGGGTGAACACCACGGCGCGGCTGACTTCGGGGTTGCTCAGAAGCTCCCGAAGAAGCGCACGTTTGTCGATCTGGTGCACGAAGTACACCGACTGCTCGATCTTGTCAGCGGTCTTGGTGACCGGGGTGACCGAGACCCGCGCGGGGTCCTTGAGCATGTGCCCGGCGAGCTCGTCGATCACCGGGGGCAAGGTCGCCGAGAAGAACAGCGTCTGCCGTTTGGTGGGGATGAGCTTGAGCACCCGGCGCACGTCGGGCACGAAGCCCATGTCGAGCATCCGGTCGGCCTCATCCAGCACGAGGATCTCGACGCGGTCGAGCTTGAGGAGGCCCTGGCCGGAGAGGTCGAGCAGGCGGCCGGGGGTGGCGACGAGGATGTCGACGCCGGACTCCAAGGCCCGCACCTGGGCCGACTGGCCGACGCCGCCGAAGATCACCGCCGAGCGCAGGCCGGGGAGGTGCTGGCTCGCCTGGCGGAAGGTGTCTTGAATCTGCGCGGCCAGCTCGCGGGTGGGGGCGAGGACGAGCGCGCGGATATGCCGGGCGGGCTTCTCCGCGGAGAGGCGCTGGAGGATCGGCAGCGCGAAGGCCGCCGTCTTGCCGGTGCCGGTCTGGGCGATGCCGCAGAGGTCGCGCCCTTCGAGGACGGGCGGGATGGCTTGCACTTGAATGGGGGTGGGGACGGTGTAGCCCATGGCGACGACGGCGCGCAGCAGGGGCTCGATCAGGTTCAGCTCAGAGAAGTTCAATGGTCACTCGGCCCTAAGGCCACTCGGCATCCTGGGAATTCCCACCACCCCGCCTGCCGAGAACGCGACCTGGTGAACACCCCGATCATCATCAGTGGGGCTGGCCGCAAAGTAGCCGGGGGCTGGGCCGCTGTCCATCTTCGGGGCGGGGCGGGCGGCCTGGGCTCAGGGCGCGACCTGCTCCTCAAGGCGCATCGTGAGCGCGGCCTTGAGGTCCACGGGCATGGGCACGAGGCCGATGATCGGCTCGTGGGGGAGGGCCAGGTCGACCTGGAGCAGCTCGTCGGGGTAGGCGCCGACGATGCTCACGGTGACGGCCGCGGCGCTGCCCTTGAGCCCCATGTCGTTGAGCGACTGCACCACACGGGTCTGGGCGGCGCTCTCGGGGTCGTCGTCTCGGGGGGTCGAGACCCCGGCCCGGGCGCCCTCGCGGGCGGCCTGCAGCACCATCATCTGCTGGTTCAGCGTCCAGCCCCACTCCACGATGCCCGCGAAGAGGGTGATCAGGATCGGCAAGATCAGCGCGAACTCCACGGCGTTTGAGCCCCTGCGGCGGCGGGCACAGCGGTGGAGAGAGGGCAGGTTCACTGGAGGATCCGGACCGGGGGCTGGTAGACGACGCCGGCGTCGCGCCCGCCGCCTTTGGTGCCGATCTCGCGGTCGGCGGAGAGGTCGATACGCACGGAGATGTTCTTCTCGCTCGCTTTTCCGGTGTTCACGACGTCGTACACCGCGCCGAAGACGAAGCCGGAGACGGGCTCCGATCCGTTGAACGCGCCGCCTTTGCCCGTGCAGTAGTCGGGGCCGCCGTCAAAGATGACGATGACGCCCTCTAAGGTCTTGCCGTAGTTGGCCTTGGTCACGTCGCTGCGTGTGGCCTGGCCGGGGATCGTGCCCCAGGCGTCGGTGTCCCAGGTGGTCGAGGAGCTGTTGATCGCCGAGCCCAGCTCGCTCAGCGCCGAGGCGATGACGCCGTTGTTGAGCCCGACGCTGTCGCCGACGGCCAAGGCCCCGTCCGCTTGGCAGTTCTGAATCTGACCCCGCACCCAAGACGCGTTCGGCGTGGCGCCGGGCCGGGCCCAGCCGACGTTATCGACGCCCGCTGGGTTGAGGGCGAGGTTGATGCTCTGGAGCTCCTCTTCGGAGTACAGGTCAAACATGCAGTCGGCGATGGCGATGGGCAGAAAGCAGCTCACCTCACCGGCGCCCTCGGCCTGGGGCTTGTAGGCGTAAGAGACGGCCTGGGCGCTCATGGCGGCGCGGCCAAAGGCGGGCTGGGCGAAGAAGGTGCTCAGCTCAAGGCTGGAGCGCACCTGAACGGTGTCGACGACAGAAACATCCGCGGAGGCGATGAACTCCCCGGCGTCAAAGTCCCAGGTTCCGAGCACGATGTCGCCGTTCACGGCGTTGCCCGTGTTGAGGTCGAGGGTCACCGAGCCATCGGCGACGTGGTTCTCCGAGGCGACGAGCTGCGCGGCGGTTCGGGCGGCCGTCGCGCCGACGTTGGTGCCGTCTAAGCTGTGGGCGCCGGCGTGGGCGGAGGCGTCGGTGATGTTCTCCAGCTGGTTGCGGACGACACGCTGGTACCCCACGTCGATGGTGATCGCCGCGAACCCGAGGAGCACGACGAGGGTGATGGCGAAGATGACGGCGTAGGAGCCATCGCGCCGCCGCGCGAGGGACAAGGTGACCTTGCGCATATGCCTTCCAGTGCTACGAGCGAGCGAGATTCGTTCTCAGCCCCAAGTCTACCCCGCGGCGAAGGGGCTCACATGCAAAGGTAGGACCGCCGTAAGACGCCCTCCACGGTCGTAAAATTGACGCTTTGATCCGACCGCTGAGCGTGATCGATCACGTCATCTTGAGCGAAACTCGATTGCTGCACGGAATCTTGCTTAGACGCGGCGGCAACTCCGGCCCTGGGGATGGGCTCGACGATTTGACTCTCCCGCAGAGCCGAAGTCGGATGAGAATGAATATAAGTTCTCGCCAAATCCGGCGCGCGGCGCGGCGCAACGTGCCCCCCTCCAAGGATCCTCACTCGACTGGCGGCGCGCTAAACGCTCAGAGCTCGGAGCCCTCGGGCCCCGTCACCCGAAAGCGGTAGTCTGCCCGCCCCGCGCCCACAAAGAGGGGCTCTAAGTCAGGGTCGCAGAACGCGGCGAGCAGGCGCCGACGATCATAAACGCAGGCCTCGCCGAGGTGGGAGAGGGCCGTCGCGCGGTCACCCCGATGGGCGAAGGCCACGGCCATGAGGTGATGGGCCCGGGCGGGCTCGGGCCCCATGCGGCTGCGGGCGTGGGCGACCAGCTCATCCCAGAGCGAGGGGTCTTGGCCCGTCGCGGCGAAGCGGGTGAGCACGAGCACACCATATCGTTCGGCGAGGGCGGGCTGGCTGGGCTCGGCGAGCTCAAGGCAGCGCCGCGCCCAGTGGAGCTGGCCCAGGTCGCCGGTCAAGGCCGCGAGGTTGCCCAGCACGACGGCGAGGCGGATCGCGTCCGTCGGGCGCGTGGCTGACGCGTCAAGGCGCAGGATGCGGTCCTCCAGGTCCTTGAGCAGGGGCTCAAAGTCGGGATCGCCCCCGTCGCGTAAGGTCCAGGCGTAACGCAGCCCGGCGTCGAGGAGGTCGATCTGCACCCGCAGGGGCAGAGGGGCCGCGGCCCGGGCCTCGATGGCGGAGGCCACACGCCACACCCGCTCGGCGAGGGGGTGTGGGCCGAAGGCGCCGAGCTTCTGCACGCAGACGCCGAGCACGGGGCCGAGGACGTCGAGGTCGTCCGGGACACGATCGTAGATGATCCCCAGGGCGGCAACGGCGGCGCCGGTCGGGCTGTCTTGGGTGGCCAACGACCCCCAGAAGAAGGACTGCGCGGCCTCGGGGTTGGTGTCCCACAGCTCGCCGAAGCCGTCCCAGGCGAGGTCGTGCTCGGCCTCTAAGGCGCCGCGCCGGGCGCGAGGGGCGGCCTCGGGGTGAACGAGGCCCAAGGCGCGCACGAGGCGGCTCGCGAGGAGCGCCGGGGCCTCGTCGGGCTGGGCGCCGAGGCGGGTCGGCGAGGCCGCCATCAAGGGGGCCAGGGCCTCCCGCTCGGCGTCGATGTCGATGGCCAAGACCGCGTCACAGACGCCCAACAAGGCGCCCAGCGCGCGCTCGTCCCCGGCGAGGGCGAGCACGAGCTCCGGCGGGCCCGGCGCCAAGGGGCGACCCAAGACGTGACGCAGGCGCGCGCCGTGGTCCTCGCCTGAGCTTAGGCGCAGCGCGGGGCTCAGCGTCAGCACGCCGCGCTGCGCCGGGGCGGCCTCCGCGCCCCAGAGGCGGCGCTCCTCATCGGGGGGTCGCGGCGGCGCGGCGGCGCTCAGCGCGGCGGACGGCGCGTCCACGAGGCGCACACGCCAGCCGTCTTCAGCCAAGGCCCGGCCGAGCTTGAGGGTGAGGGTGGCGGCGGCGCTCAAGGCGCTGCGCGTGATCACGACGACGATCTTGGGGTTCATCGGGAGGGTGCTCCTCCTCTGAGCCTATGGCGCCCTCCGCTGGGGGTACATAGCGCAGAAGCCAAATTCGAGTCGACTGCGGTCGATTCTGGCGTCGGCGCTATAAAACCGCTACGCGCCGACGCCAGATCTGATCCCACCAGGGTCGTCAGGACCCCCAGCACCCAAGGATCACGATCGGGTTATGGGGCCGAAAACGTCGGAGCGAGCATGTCCCTCACCGTCTACGGCATCCCCACCTGCGACAGCGTTCGAAACGCCCGCACACACCTTGATCTCGCGGGGATCGAGTACACCTTCGTCGATCTACGCGCGAACCCGCCGAGCCGGGCGCAGATCGAGGGCTGGATCTCCACCCTCGGCGCGCTGCGCCTACGCAACACCTCGGGCCGCGCCTTCCGCCAGCTCGGCCCCGAGAAGACGAGCTTCACCGACGCCCAGTGGGCCGAGGCCTACGCCCAAGACCCGATGCTGCTCAAGCGGCCGATCATCGAGCGCGACGGCGCCCCGCTCATGGTCGGCTTTAAGGATCCCGAGGCCGGCCTCGCCCTCATCCGCGCCAAGGGCTGAGCCCGGGCCGCTTGTTTAGGCGCTCAGGCCGCAGCGCCGCAGGAGCGCGTCGGGGTCGGGATCGCGGCCCATAAAGTCGCGGAAGAGCTGCTCCGGCGGCGCGCTGTTGCCCCGAGAGAGCACACGCTCCAGGTACTCCCGGCCCACGACGGGGCTGAGCACGCCCTCGTCCCGAAAGCGCGTGAAGGCGTCGGCGTCGAGCACCTCGGCCCACTTGTAGCTGTAGTAGGCCGCGGCGTAGCCCGTGGGGTGGGCGAAGAGGTGGGTGAAGCGGCGCACGATAAACCCGGCGTCGGTCTGGGTGGGCACCCGCCAGCCGTCGAGCAAGGCCCGCAGGCGCGCGTCGAGCTCCTCTGGCGACCAGTCGCGACCGCCCAGGTGCAGCTCCAGGTCGAGCTTCCCGTGGGCGAGCTGGGCCATGAAGTTGATGCCGGCCTGGAAGTTGTGGGCGGCGACGAGGCGATCAAAGAGCGGCTGGGGCAGCGGCTCGCCGGTCTCGTGGTGCCGGGCGATGAGGTCGAGGCTCGCGCGCTGCCAGCACCAGTTCTCCATGATCTGCGAGGGCAGCTCGACGAAGTCCCAGGCGACGTTCGCGCCGGAGAAGCTGCGCACCTCGACGTCGCTCGTGAGGTGGTGGAGCAGGTGGCCGAGCTCATGGGCGACCGTCTCGACCTCGCGGTGGGTGAGCAGCGCCGGGCCGCCGTCTGGGGGCGCGGTGAGGTTCCCGGCGATGAGCCCGACGTGGGGGCCACGCTGCCCTGGCGGCGCGGCCTCGGCGGTGTACAGGGTGCCCATCCACGCGCCGCCCTGTTTGCTCTCCCGGGGGTGCCAGTCGGTGTAAAAAGCGCCGAGCAGACGCCCGTCTTGGTCGCGCAGCTCGAAGTAGCGCACCTCGGGGTGCCAGGTCTCGACGGCGCCGGGCACCCGGGGGCCGCCCGCGCGGGGGCAGCAGGTCTCCCGGGAGGTCACCGTCAGGCCAAACAGGCGCTCCACCAAGGCGAAGAGGCCGTTGAGCACGCCGTCGAGGGGGAAGTACGGGCGCAGCGCCTCCTCGTCGAGCTCGTACCGGGCCTGGCGCAGGCGCTCGGAGTAGTAGGTGACGTCCCAGGGTTCGAGCGCCGCGCCGGGCTGCCCGACGAGCTCGGCCTTAAACGCGGCCAGCTCGGCGACATCGGCGACGAAGGCGCCCTTCACCCGCTCGTGAAGGCGGTTGACGAAGCCCAGCGCCACCTCACCCCGACGGGCCATGCGGCGGTTGAGGATGTGGTCGGGGAAATGCGCCGCGCCGAGCAGGGTGGCCTTCTCGTGACGCAGGCGGAGGATCTGACCGATGAGCGGCGTGTTGTCGTGGGGAGCGAGGCCGCCCACAGCGCCCATGGCCTCCCAGAGCGTGCGGCGAAGGGGCTCATCCGCAGAGAACTTCATCACCGGCAGGTAGGAGGGCATGTGCAGGGTGAAGCGCCACACCGGGCGGGCCGGGGTGCCGAGGCCCTTCGCCCGGGCCAAGGCCAGGGCGGCGGCGCGGGCGCTCTCGGGCAGGCCGTCGAGGCGGGCGGGGTCGTCGATGAGCAGCTCGTACTGGTTCATCGCGTCGAGCACGTTCTCGGAGAAGGTCTGGGTGATCGACGCCAGCTCACCCTCCAGGGCCTCCAGGCGGCGTTTGCCCACGTCGGGGAGCTCAGCGCCGGACTCGCGGAAGTCGGCGAGGGTCTCGTCCAAGAAGCGGCGGCGCACCCCGGTGAGCGCCTGGCCCTCAGCGCTCTCGGCGACCCAGCGCAGGGCCTCCCACAGCCCCGCGTCGAGGCGGACCCGCGCATA
>JAKLKE010000007.1:11825-12106 GCA_023150775.1 Myxococcota bacterium | reverse complement strand
TAGAAGCCGCTCACCAGAGGCAGAGACTCGCGGATCGCGTCGCGCAGCGCCGGGGAGTTGTCGACGCTGTCGAGGTGGTTGATGAGGTTCCAGGCGAAGTCCAGAGGCTCCGTCGCCCGCTCAAACGCCATGAGCACCGAGTCTACCCCGCGGGCCTCCGGCGGCAGCGCCGCGATCTTGGCCAGGGCCTGCTCTCCGAGGCGCACCCCCTCTTGAACCGCCTCAAGCACCCGATCTGAGGTCAGCGATGACCAGGGGATTTGCACCGTTGGCGTCAGGAA
>JAKLKE010000007.1:0-11815 GCA_023150775.1 Myxococcota bacterium | reverse complement strand
ACGAGGGAGTGAAGTTTTCATTTAGGGTAGCACCATCGCCGCGCAGTTGGCCAATGTTCATCACGACCGGCACGCGCTCACCAGACGACACCGGCGCTCGCGACCGCGATCATCTGCGCCCAATGAATCAAAAAAAGCGGCCAGAAGCTCCGCGCGCGCAAGCAGAACCAGCCCGCGATCAGCCCGCCGAACAAGCTGAGCAGGCTCTCGACCTGGGGCCGATCGAAGTGCAGGAGCGCGAAGGGGATGGCCTGGGCCCAGATCGCCAAGATCGGGTCCCGCCGGGCGATGCCGTGGAGCATAAACCCACGAAAGAGCAGCTCCCAGCCCAAGAAGTCAACGCCGATGCCCGCCATCTGCTCGGCGAGGGCGGGGAGTGAGCTACGCGCGGCCTTGTGGGTGGGGTAAAACTCGGCGAGGCTCGGGGTGTTGGCGACCAAGGCCACGGCGGCGGGCACGATAAGCGCGATGGCCACCCCGGCCCGAGGCGCCCAGAAGCGCCAGTCCCCGAGGCCAAAGCCCCAGGCGGAGACCAGGCCCAGCCGCCGCAGGGCCCATGCCCCCAAGACGACGCCGAGAAGCGCCGCCGCGCCCCATCTCGTCGGGTTCTCGCGGATGAGGAGCGGCTCGACGACGCGGGTGAGCAGGCACGCGGCGATAAGCGCGGCGCCGAGCCCCGCGACGAGGCGCTCCCGGCGCGCGACGATCGCCTCGTAGAGCGCGGCGGCGGTGAGGGGAAACGCGCCATGCACCACGGCGCGCCAGGCGCCATACGCCAGCGGCTCCCCCCGGATGCCCTGCTCTTCGCCAAAAAAGAAGGCGAAGAAGGACACGAGGCCGACAAAACCGACGAAGCCCGCCGACGCCGGGCGCGGCGGGGCCCCTGGGGCGGGGCCAATCAGCGTTGTGAGGAGCGGCAGGGCGCGGTGGAGGAGGCTCACCCGGCCCCTCTACCCCAGCCGACGGGCTCTTGTCGAAATCTTGTCATTGAGCGCCCCAAGAGGCCGCGTGGATCCTGTATTATGAGCGTATGACCCCAACGCTCAGCGCGCCCTCCAGCCGCCCTCGCCTCCGCCAGCTCACCTTGGGCCTCAGCGCCTTGGGCCTGTTGACGGCCTGCGGTCCTGCCATCGTCGACATGCCCTTTGACGGCGACCAAGACGGCCTCATGGACCTCGACGAACAAGACCTCGGCACCGACGCCAACAACCCCGACACCGACGGCGACGGGTTCTTGGACGGCTGGGAGGTCAACCAAGGCGCAGACCCCCTCGACGCCGCCGTGCACCCCTACACCGGGATGTACGAGATCGACCCGACCTGCCGAGACACGGTGAAGTCCACCGGAAACGAGCTCGGCGAGGTCGCAGAGGACTTCGCGCTCCTCGACCAGTTTGGCGAAGAGGTCCACCTCATCGACTTCTGCCGCCGCACCATTCTGCTGGAGTATGGTGGCTTTACCTGAAGCACTTGCATCGCAAACGCTCCCGGGTTGGAGCTCCTTCAGCAGCAGCACCTCAACGGCGGCCTCCTCATCATGCTCGTGATGAACGGCGGCGACTCCTCAAGCGCCAAGACCCTCGCCGACGAGAACGGCCTCACCTTCCCCGTGCTGACCGACCCCAACTACGAGGTCTTCCAGCGCTGGAACCCCAGCTACACCACCCCGAGCACGACCTTCTTGACCCCGGGCCTCATCGTCGAAGAGACCGAGACGACGTGGTACCCCGAGCAGGTCGAGGAGCTGCTCTACGGGGAGTGAGCGGCGCGGTGGGCAGTCGCCAGCTCGACGAGGGCTGAGATCGCCTCGCCCAGGCTGGGGCATCGCTCGACGATGGCCTCGCTCTGCTCTGCGAGCTTGGCCTGCTTGCAGATCTTCTTCCAACGCTTCACTGACTTCTTGAGCTTCGTTGAGCCTAAAGGGTAGGCGAGCCCCGGGCTGACCTTGAGCAGCAGGGGGTTTGGGTCTACGGCCTCGGGGGTGGCGAGCGCCGGATCGAGCGCCGCGACGAGCCAGGTCTCCGTAGACCACACCGCGGCGAGGCGCACGGTGCGAGGCTCATCAAGCCGCGCACCCTCTTCGGGCCAGAGCCAGCGGGTGAGGAGCGCCCGGATGGTCTCCCCACGCGCCTCCGGGGTCAGCTCCGCCGGCGCTGGGACACCCTCCTTACGCGCGAGATCGGGCACCAGATGCAGGAGGTCCGCGTCGAGCTGTACAAGCAAGGCGTGGCATTGTGGGCCAAAGCCCTCAAACAGCGGCTCAAAGTACAGCGCTCGTCGCTGGGCGGCGCCGTTCCTCAGACACCAAGCCTTCACCTGGAGCCAACCACCCTCTTCAGAGCCGCCTGACGTCACGTCTCCCGGCTGAACCGGGACGAGCTCCACGTCGAGGCCCTGCGCTCGGGCCCCCACCGCGCGCTTGATCAGCGGCTCCAAGACGACGGCGTCGGTCGGGCCCTCCGCGATCAGGCCGATCACGAAGCTCATCCGCTGGCCGCCAAGGCGTGCGGGATCTGACCATCCAACAGGAGCGCCGAGAGCCGCTGGCCGTGCTTCTCGACGACCCAGGCCTCTCGGGTCATGCCCCGGGGCGGCTTGAGCCGCGTGATCTTGGTGACCCCACCCGCAGACTCATCACGCCAGACCACAAACACACGCTGGTCATCGTTGAAGAGATCGAGCCCGTCGAGGGCGCTGGGGTGATGTGTCGTCAAGAACACCTGCCGAGGCAGCGGAGAGCCTTCCCGCTTCGCGCAGACCGCCGCCGCGATGTGCTCGATGGTTCGGCGCACAACGGCGGGGTTGAGCGTGCTGTCGACGTTGTCCAAGGCGAAGATCGGCGGAGTCTCCGGGTGCGCCAACAACACGGCGATGAACAGCAAGTACAGCGTGCCTTCACTCGCGTCGTAGGCGGAGAGCTTGTTCCGCTTGGCGTTCATGAACCGATCGACAAAGTAGAGCTCGGACTTCGGGTTGGCCGAGGTGACGTGGTGGGGGGTCACGGCCTCGTCGCGGGCTCGCACGCTGATCTCTTCAGCCCAGCCCGAGAGCCCCAAGAGCCGCTCAATCACCGTCGTCGTGGCGGGATCTCTTCGGCCGCTCCCCATGGCCCCGATGAACGCAGACGCCAGCCCAGAGCCCGCGAGGCCAAGCGGTGTGCCAGGAAACTGCTCGCTCGACGTCCCGCGCATCACGCCGGTCTCAGGCGCGAAGATGCCGTAGGGAACGAGCGTCTTGAGGGCCTCAGCGGCCTGCGCAGGAACCTGCATCAGCGCCCGATGGGTGTCCCAGAGGCTCCGCGGGGCGTCCGCCGCGGGGAGCTCCAACATCGGCGCGACGGGCGCATAGATCCGAACGCCACGAGGTGCGCGACCAAAGATGCGTTGATCGCCCACACGAAGCTCTTCGGTGTGGAATTGAAGCCGCCCGCTGGTGTCGCTCGCCGAGACGCTCAGGCGATACTCTACGCCGTCCCCAAAGCCTGCTTCAAGGGCAAACGACCCGGGGAGGGACTTCCCCTTAAAGCTCGACTTGAACAAGGTGGGGACCGAGCGACGCACCCCACGCTCTCCGAGCGTTCGATCGTCAAGACCGCGCCCGAGCGCAGCGCTCACGACGCCCACGGCCTCCAGCACGTTGGACTTCCCCGCCCCGTTCGCGCCGATAAACACGTTGACGCGGCCCAGCTCAACCGAGACGTCGTAGAGAGACCGAAACCGCTCGACATGCAGCGAGGTGAGCATCGCGCAATGTTACCTCAGCGCCCCACCCGCCGCCAAGCCCACCGGACACCCCACCCCCGTGCCGCCCAGCCCGCAGTACCCGCCGGGGTTCTTGTGGAGGTACTGCTGGTGGTAGTCCTCGGCGTAATAAAACGCCGGGAGATCGAGGATCTCGGTCGTGATCACGCCCAAGCCAGCCTGGGCCAGGGCCCGCTGGTAGCTGTGGCGGCTGGCCTCGGCCTCGGCGCGCTGGGCGGGGTCGGCGAGGTAGACGCCGGAGCGGTACTGGGTGCCGACGTCGTTGCCTTGGCGGAAACCTTGGGTGGGGTCGTGGGACTCCCAGAACACCCGCAGCAGCTCGGCGAGGGAGGTGACCGTGGGGTCAAACACCACCCGCACGACCTCGTTGTGCCCGGTGAGCCCGGAGCAGACCTCTTTGTAGGTGGGGTTGGGCGTGAGGCCCCCGGCGTAGCCCACCGCCGTGGTCAACACGCCGGGCTGGGTCCAGAAGCGGCGCTCGGCCCCCCAGAAGCAGCCCAGGCCCACGACCAGCTCGGCGCCAGCGGCGGCGGGCAGGGTGAGCGGACGCCCCAAGACGGCGTGGTGGTCCTCAAAGGTGAAGCTGGGCGCGGCGCGGCCCGGCAGGGCCTCGGCGGCGCTGGGCATCTTCGGGGCCCGAGAGAAGAAGCTGAACATCGGCTTACTCCGCGTCCGAGTCGTTCGCCCGGGCGGCTTTGGCTTGGTTACACGCGCCTTGACCGGTGACGCCGACGTCGAGCACCACGTCGGCCTGAATCGTCGTGTCGTTATCGGGGCGGCGGCCGCTCACCTCCGTCGCCAAGGTCATCTCTTCGCTGACGGCGTAAGGGGTGAGATCGACGTCGTAGAGGTCAAAGCTGACGCTGGCGACCCCCTCGGGGAAGCTGTCCGCCGAGGCGATGAGCGCGCGCTCAACCCCGGGGGCCTCGACGTAGAGCTCCATCGACTCCAGCCAGCTCAGGTCGCCGCCTTGGGGGTCGGTGACGGTGAGGGCGAACTCGATGAGGCGCACGTCTTTGATGTCGCCGGGGCCGACGCCTTGGTTGGCGAGCTCCTCTTCAGCGGCGAGGTCCATGCTCACGAAGTCGCCGAAGCCCATGTCGCCGGCGAGCTGCTCCAAGAGCGTCGCGCCCTCGACCACCGCCGAGGCGCCGGTCTTCACGTCGATGTGGGCCAGGGTGCCGTCACAGGACGTCGCGGCGGCGAGCCCAGCGAAGAGGCCGAGGTAGAGCCCACGTCCGAAGAACGAGAGGCTGAAGGTGGGTTCGGTGGGGCTCATCGTGACTCCAGAGGGCTGACCCCGATCAAGGTAGCCACCCCGAAGCCAGGGGTGAAGGCTCGGGCCGTACTTCAGGCTTTACAGCGGGCGGTTGACCCCATAGGAGGCCCAGCGTGCCCTCTGCGCCTGCGCACAACGACGGAGCCTGATCATGGAGAAGCCCACCGAGGCGATCGTGCGCCTGTTTCATCGCTTGATCCCCGAGGATCCCGCCGTCGAGCGCCGCAGCATGTTCGGGATGCCCTGCGCCTTCGTCAACGGCCAGATGTTCTTCGGCACCTTTGAAGACAGCCTGGTCCTGCGGGTGGGGCCCACACGCGCCGCGGCCCTGCACGGGGAGCCCGGGCTCGCGGTGTTCTCGCCCCCTCGCGGCGGCGCCTGGAAGGAGTACCTGCAGGTGAGCCCGGCGCTCCTCGGCGACGACACGCGCCTCGCTGGCCTCGTCGCTGAGGCCCTCGGCTTCACCGCCGCCGCGCCCCCCAAGAAGAAGGCCGCCCGTGGCCGGGCGCGCGGCGAGGCCTCCAAGGCCAAGGCCTGAGAGGTCTTGACACGGCAAGTCTCTCACGCCGCGGAACCATCCCCATCCGGGGCGGATTCCGGTTATTCTGACCGGGACGTCTGCCCCCACTCTGGAGCGCCCATGCGCACCCGCGCTGTCGCTTGTCTCCTCGCCGCCGCCCTCGCGCTGCCGCTCATCCCCGCGTGTGTCGAGGGCTCGGGCATGAACGGCCCCCAGCTCGCGCCGCCGCGCTCGGGTGAGGGCCCCTGCTTCGAGGCGAACCTCACCGACGGCCTACAAGGCGGCGACGAGGCCCTGCTCGTCTTCCAGTGTTTTAACCAGCACGGCGCCTTCGAGGAGCTCGCCCCCTCGGTGGAGTACCTCTGCACCGCCGAGACGGCAGACAGCTTCGTCACCGCCTTCAACGAGCTTGAGCGTGAGGTAGACCTCTCGGGCAACTTAGAGCTCGGCGCCAACCTGCTCTCCGACCCCGACGAGCCCCTCAAAGGCGCGCTCTCGCTGTACCAAGAGGCCTACGAGCTTCGTGACGCCCAGCGCAGCCTCTTCGGCGCGGCGATCACCTTGGCCTGGGAGGGCGCCGATGAGCTCCTCTCCTGCGAAGAGAGCGCCGATCCCGACTCCTGCAGCGTCATCCGGCTCAGCCGCCGCGTGCTGGCGACGGAGCTCGTCGATCAGGCCCAGCGTGTGATGGACGCCGTCGCGGCCACCTCCACGGAGGAAGAGAAAGACGACAACACCCGCACGATGATCGAGGTGCTCAACGAGAGCACCACCGCCGCCGGCAACGACAAGAACGCGATCTTGGACCTCGCATTGTTCATGATGGACGACGGCGGCAAGGTCGGCCAGGCCCCCATCGAGCGGCTCTTGCCTTACCTGCAGTACCTCGTGAGCCGGGATCTTGACGGCGACGGCGACGCCGACCGCAACCCCAAGAACGATGACCTCGTCGGCAAGCTCGTCACCGAGTACGCCCGGCTGTGGCGTGAGGGCACGCTCCAGAAGCTCCCCGACATGATGACCACGCTGTACACGACGAACTCCAAGGGCACGAGCGTCGGCTGGGACGGCGAAGGCATCATCGACGAGCTGCTCGCCATCTCTGAAGAGCTCGGCGGCGACCCGGCGCTGCTCACTGAAGAGATCGTGCTGCCAACAGGCACAAAGACAACGGCCTTAGAGCTCGCGCTGGACACCCTGGACGACATCTACGAGAACAACAACGACGTCAGCGAGATCGTCACCACGCTCTCCGACACCACTGAAGACCTCTGTGACGGCGCCTCCAACGACCTCTGCGGCATCGCTGAAGACGCCTTGCCGCCGCTCACCGCCGCCGTAAAGACGGGCATCGCCGACATCGTGATCCCCGCGGTCTACGTGATGCACCAGATGGTCGATTTTGACGTGCTCTTTGAGCTCGCCGATCTCGCGCTTGAGCTCGATCTCTTGGCCCGCACCGAGATGTTCTCCCAGATCAGCCTTGAGCGTGGGCTCTTGGAGCGCAACCTCAACCTCTTCCCCGTGTTCGTGAACGCCACCGACGGCGAGTTCACCCCCGAAGGGGAAGACGCCTTCGCGCTGGCCACCTTCGCCATCAACCCCTGGAGCGAAGACGGCGGCGCCGAGGTCGTGCCGCTCTTGGTGCCCCGGCCCCTCATCGTGCGCACCTTACGCCCTGAGCGCCCCGTCGCCGATCTCGACTGGCTGCTCGGCGCCCTGCTCCCCCGGGTGCTCGACCCCAGCTCCGCGCTCTCGTTGGAGCAGCTCGACGCCCTGATGCTCAACTTCGACGAGGCCCAGCCCGCCGACGCCGAGCCCGTGGACCTGCTCGCCGAGGCCCGCACGATCCTCGACAACGAGGCGCTGTGGATGGCCGGCTTACGCCTGGGCGCGGACTGGACCTTGATGGAGCTGGTGAGCCCCACCGCTGAAGACGGCGGCCCCCTGGGCTACCTCTACGATCTGGTCAACCGGGGCGTGCTGGACCGTGTGCTCGGCCTCGCCGCCGACGTGATGGACATGCTCAACGACGACGACGCAGACGAAGGCGACACCGGCTCCCCCTGAGCCGCGCCCGGCGCCGTCCCCCGACTCCCCTCCCCTTCTCCTCCTCTCTTGACCCGGATCAGACGCGGATGTCCCTCGTGACCGCCCCCCTGCTGCTCGCCCTGACCCAGACCGCCTGGGCCACCGTGCCCGACACCTACGGCCAAGGCTCCGCGAACCTCGGCATGGGAGGCGCGGCGACGGCGCTCGCGAACGATCCCCACGCCGCCTACTACAACCCGGCGGGCCTCGCCCAGCTCAAGCGCCCGACGCTCACCCTGGGCGGCATCGTCGGCGACGACCGGCTCCAGGGCTTCAACAACATCGTCTACGACACCGACGCCGATGGCCAGCTCCAAGACGCCGACGGTTACCCCAACTCCGGGCCCGTCGGCGCCGACTACAGCGTGCGTGGCCCCGACGACGTGAGCCTGTACACCGCGGGCAGCCAGATCGGCCTCGCCTTCCCCATCTTTGACCAGTGGCTCACCTCCGGGGGCTACCGCTGGTTGTCCAACCGGCGCCTCACCTTCGGGCTCTCGGTCTACCTGCCCACGGCGACGACGATGCGCCTGCAGATGGAGGACCCACAAACCCCCTACTACGTCATGTTCCGCAACCGGAACAACCGCTTCGCGCTGTACCCGGCGCTGGGCGTGAAGGTGATGCAGGGGCTGTACCTCGGCGCGGGCACCCAGCTCAAGTTTGAGCCCACGGCGCGAATTCGTATCTCGTCCTACACCACCGTAGACAGCTTCCCCAACGATCAGGGGGACGAAGAGATCGAGGTGCTCATCACCTCCCAGGTGGACGAGCTGGTGCTCGACCTCAAGCCCGCGATGTCGCCGAACTTCGGGTTCTTGTTTAAGCCCGCCGAGTTCATGACCGCCTTCACCAACTTTAAGATCCCCGAGAACGAGGCCTGGTGGAACGTCCTGGAGCACACCTCCATCGGCTACTCCTACCGCGGCGACTGGGGCACCAAGACGACGGCGAACGTCACCGTCTTGGCGAACGGCGAGGTGAGCTTCGACGGCGAGACGCTGTTGTTGTCGTCGTTCTTGGCGGAGCCCATCGAGATCGAGCTCAAAGACCTCGTCTCCTTGTACAACCCGCCCCAGAGCACCATCGGCGTCGCCACGGGCTTTGACTTCGGCGACGCCGATCGCAACGAGCTGCTCGTCACCTTAGACCTCAACAAGGTCTACTGGTCGATGTTCACCGAGACGACGACGCCCTACCAAGAGATGAGCGTCGAGGCGCTCACCGGCAGCTCGGTGACGATCAAGGTGGGCAGCGACGTGGGGGCGCCGGGCTTTAACGACACGGTGAACGTGCGTCTGGGCACGAGCCTCGCCCGGGACTGGACGGGCAAAAAGGGCCCGGGCAACGTCTTCACGACGACCTTTCGCGGCGGCTACGGCTTCGTGCCGACGCCGGTTCCCGACCAGACCGGCATCACGAACTACATGGACAGCGACCGCCACGTCGTCTCCGCCGGGGTGGGCCTGCGCTTCTTCCCGCGCAGCGCCCCGGGGCCGATCAACATCGATCTCGGCGGCCAATACCAGCAGCTCGTGACCCGCACGGTGCAGAAGAGCGCGGATCTTGTCTCCGACACCGACGGCGACGGCGATCCCGACTACCCGCGCGGTTACCCCCTCGCCGGGGAGATCACCTCGGCGGGCTCGTTGTGGGTGGCGACCTTGGGCGCGACCTTCGAGTTTGGCCACGCCAAGCGCCCCCCCGAGCAGACCGAGCTCGACGGGCTCCACGGCCTCGTGCCCGCCAAGGCCGAGCCCGACGCCGCGCCGCCCCCGGGCCCCGACGTGGTGCCCTCGGCCCCGCCGCCCGCTGAGACGACGCCTGCGCCTGCGCCCGCTCCCCAAGCCCTCTGAGCGTGGAGATCACGATGTTCACCCGCCCCTCCTCGTCCGCCCTCGTGCTGCTCACCTTGGCCTTCGCCGCCTGCGGAGACAAAGACGTCTCCAGCGACGACAGCGCCTCAGCCCTGCCCTGCTCCACCTCGGTGCCCGGCCTCATCTTGCCCGACGGCGCCCTGAGCGGCGACGTGCCCTTGACGCTGAACCTCAGCTCCCCCGAGGAGACGACGGCGACGGTCACCGTCGAGTGGTCCCTTGACGGCGAGTCTTGGGAGCCCGCCACCGTCGAGGGCGGCCTCACGGACCTGCCCGTGAGCCCCGAAGGGTCCCCCACCGAGCTCGTGTGGGACAGCGTCGCCGACTTGGGCTACGCCGCCGTGGAGGGCCTGCAGCTCAAGATCGTGGCGACCTCCGCCTGCGGCGTGTGGCCCAAAAACATCGTCACCGACCTGACCGTGCTGAATGAGGAGGTCACCCCGCCCACCTGCACGATCGTGTTGACGACCCCACCCAACCCGAGCGACGGCGTGATCAACGTGGGCTACACCACGTCCCACCCCGACTCGACCGCCGTAGACGTGCGCCTGAGCTTCTCGACCGACGGCGGCGCGGCGTTCACCCCGGCGGATCTGAAGTCCGGCGACTGTGACGGTGATGGCGCCAGCGACGGCCTCAAGGGCGTGACCACGAGCCCCGAAGGCACCGCCCATTGCCTCGCCTGGGACACCGAGGCCCGCATCACCACGGATCAAGAGGTCGTCCTCAAGATCGAGTGCCTGAACGGCGGCAGCTCCACCTTGGAGTCTGAGGCCGTCTCCGAGGCCTTCACCGTGGCGAACGACCGCACGCCCGAGGCCGGTGAGGTGGTGGTGACCGAGGTTTTGTCCGACGCGGCCCTGACCGCCGGGCAATACATCGAGCTTCACAACCGCACGAACCACACCCTGAACATCAACGGCCTGCTCGTCGAGATCTGGAACGGCGGCCGCGACCCCGACACCACCGCCGCCCGTGGCAAACACGAGCTGAGCGTGACCTCGGGCACCATCAACGTGCCGGCGAAGGGCCTCTCGGTGATCGCGGGCAGCGACAGCCTCACCGCGAACGGCTGCCTCACCGTCGATGACGCCTGGGGCTCGGCCATCAGCCTGCGGAAGGTGGAGCACATCCGCCTCTCCTTGGGCGGCGAGGTGCTGTCCAACTTCTCGCTCAAGCAGGACGGCTTCCCCGCTGAAGAGTACGGCGTGGCCGTGGGCGCCGACCCCTCGACCTGGTCAGACGCCGCCGTCGAGGACGCCGGGAGCTGGTGCCACCAGACCACCGCCGTGCCGATCTGCGACGGCGTAGACGAGCTCGACCTCGCCCTGGGCACCCCCGGCGACCTGAACGACGGCTGCTGAGCGGTCGGGAGGCCACGCAGCAAGGTTGTTGCGTGGCCATCACCGAAAACTCATCAGTCTTGTTGCCTCCAAGATCTCCAGGTTTAACCTGTGTTCTTGGTGTCTACCTGTTTATCCCGTCACCAAGCAACACATCCGCTGCGCTCCTCAGCGCCGCCGCCGCGCGGCGTCCCGGGCCTCCCGAAGCTCGGGCACGCTGAGCGAGTCCGGGCGCCGATCGGCGAGGGCCTCGACCGCGACGGTGATCTCCTCGGGAATCGGCTCCCCCAGGGCCTCCAGGGTGAGCTGCAGGTGCCAGGCGGCGTAGCCGGTGTAGGGGTGCCGGGGGCCGCAGCGGCCCAGCTCGACCTTGAAGGCCTGGGAGAGCGCGGCGCGGGCCTGGGCTAGGTCACCAAGGGCGAAGGCGGCGCGCCCGGCCTCGCCGAGGGCGGCGGGCGGCAGGCTGTGCTCGGGGCCCAGGTCGCGAAGGCTCTCGGCGGCGAGGGCGGAGGCGAGGGTGAAGGCGGCGGCGTGATCCCCGGCGCGGCGGTGAAGCTCAACACGCAGGAGCCGGGCGTGGTGGCCATACTCGACGTTGTTGGCCCGGGCGGCGCGGACCTCCAGCTCGATGACGCGGCGCTCGGCCTCCTCGACGCGGCCCAGAGACATCAGCGCGCGGACCTCGGTGATGAGCGTGCCGAGCATGGTCGTGTGGTCCGCCCCGAAAGACTCCGTGAGCCCCTCCGCGGCCTCGCGGGCGCCGCGCAGGGCGCGGTGGTGGTGCGTGAGGGCGTCGTCCATGCCCGCCATGAAGGCGAGCATCACGTCGCCGAGGGCGCTCGTCTCGCCCTGTGCGCTCAGGGTGGTGAGGCGCACCCCCTCGGCCTCCCGCCGCGCGTCATGAAGGGCCCCGGTCTCAACGAGCGGCAGGACGAGGCTCATGC
>JAKLKE010000079.1 GCA_023150775.1 Myxococcota bacterium | reverse complement strand
ACCCGGGCGTCGTCGGGGGCGCCCATGTTGAACATGTTCTTGAGCAGAAGCTCAAAGTTCAGGATGCCCAGGGGCTTGGACCAGTGGTTCGCCTCCCAGAACATCCAGCGCAGGGCGTCGTAACGCGCGGGGCCCTCGGGGAAGAAGCTGCGGTCGCCGGAGGTGTCGGCGAGGTAGGCGGCGATGGCGTTGGACTCCCAGAGCTTGAGGTCGCCGTCGACCAGGGCGGGGATGGCGCCGTTGGGGTTGATCGCCAGGTACTCCGGGGTGCGCTGGGCGCCCTTGGAGAGATCAACGACCTCCACGTCGAGCTGGAGCTGGAGGTGGTGAACGACGGTGGTGACCTTACGGCCGTTGTTGGAGAGCGGGTTGGTGTAGAGCTTCATCGGGGGCTCCGTGGCGGGGTGCAGGCCCGGCCACTCTATCTCCCCGACCCCCCAGAAACCACCCGCCTAACGGCAGCGCGCCGCCCCCGCCTCGGCCTGGGCGCGCTCGTCCCCGGCCAAGGCCCCGGCGGCGGCGAGGTAGAGCCCTTGGGCCCCGAGGCGGTCTCCCTCGGCCTCCAGGCGCTCGGCGAGGCTCAGCTCGATGCGCGCGGCCTCGTAGATGCGCCCGGCGCGGTGCAGGAGGCGCAGGCGGTAGGCGTCGGGCAGCTCAGGGTCGGCCTCTAAGGCGGCGGAGGCCCAGCGGCGCACGGTGGAGGGGCGCAGGGCGCGCACGAGCACCTCGGCGGCCCGGCGGTGAAACAGGCGCAAGAACGCCGGGGGCCCCGGGGCGGTGACGACGAGGCCCGCGCCGAGGAGCGCCTCGACGGCCTCGTCGACGCGGTCGGGCTCCAGGGCCCCGGTGCTGCGCAGCATCCCCCGGGTGCCGCAGCCGCCGAGCGCGGCCAAGGCGTCGAGCAGGCGGCGGCCCTCGGGGGTCGTGGACTGGGCCCGGTCTCGCAGCGAGGCCGCGAGGCGCTCGGGGATCGGCAGGTCCGCGCCGAGCTCAACCTCCATGCCCAGGCCCGGGGCGATCTCCCAGCCCTCGCCCCGGCGCCGCACCCGACCGCTCTGCAGCCAGCCGCGCAGGGTGTGGGTCGCCAAGAGCGGGTTTCCGTCGGACGCATCGGCGAGCAGGCGCGCCAAGACCCCGCCGCCTTCGCCGAGCAGCTCGCTGAGGTCGGCCTCGGTGAGCGCGCCCAAGAGGCGCAGGCTGAGGCCGTCCTCAGGCAGCGCGGGCTCTCGCCGGGCCGTGGCGATCATCCCCACGCCCGGGGGCAGCTCGGCGAGGAGCAGGGCCGGGCCGAGGTGGTCTTGTTCGCCGAGGTCATCGTTCACGATGAGGCAAGGCGCGGCGGGGCGGAGCTGCTGGGTCAGCTCGGCGATGAGCTGGTGGGGGCAGGGCTCGTCTTCAGCGCGGCGCTCCGGGGTCTCCGTGGCGCCGCCGGGGGTGACGAGCACGCAGCGGGTGAGCTGCTCCAGCGGTGTCGTCCCCCGGGGCAGGCGCAGCAGAGAGAAGCCGCGCAAGAGCGCCAACGAGAGCGCCTCCTCGATGAGCCGGGACTTGCCCGTGCCGGCCTCGCCGACAAACACCACGGGGCGGGGCCGCTCACCACGGCCCGCCTCGTCCAAGAGCGCGCCGACGGCGGCGAGCTCGGCCCGGCGACCGACGAAGGCGCCGCCGAGCTCCCCGGCGCCGCTCTCTTGGGGCTCCCCGGCGAGGGCCTGCTCCAAGAGCGCCTTGGCGTCTAAGGCGCGCTGGGGGCGATCCGCCGGGTCTACCCGCAAGAGCGCCAAGACCGCCGCCGAGAGCGCCGGGGGCACGCCAGGCTCACGAAGGTGGGGCGGGCTCGGGGCCTGGGTGAGCTGCTGGCGGAGCAGCTCGACGCCGCGCAGCCGCCCCCAGGGGAGCTGACCCGTCAAGAGCTGATAGAGCAAGGCGCCGCAAGAGAAGAGGTCCGCCGGGGGGCCCAGCTCCCGGCCCGTGGCTTGTTCTGGCGCCATGTAGCCCACGGTGCCCGCCCGGCTGTGTACGCCGAAGGGCGCGGCGAGGCCGAGGTCGAGCAGGCGCACGCGGCCATCGTCCTCGATGAGCACGTTCGACGGGGAGAGATCCCGGTGAACCCAGCCGCGCTGGTGGATCGTGTCGAGCACCTCCAAGAGCCGCAGGGCCGGGCGCACGACGGCGACGAGCTCCGGCGAGGCGGGGCCGCCGGTCCAGGGGGGCAGCGGCGCGTGGTTGGCGCGCAGGGGGCGGCCGTTGAGGCGCTCCATGACGAGGTACGGCGTGCCGTCGTGCACCCCGGCGTCCGTCGCGATCACCACGGAGGGGTGACGCAGGGTGTTCAGCGCGCTGCGCTCTCGATGAAAGCGCGCGAGCACCTCTTCGCCTTGTCGGGTAAACAGCTTGAGCGCGAGGGGTCGAGCGCCCTCACGCACCGCGAGCACCACGCCGCTCGACCCTTGGCCGAGGATCCCCTCAACAACGTAGCGACCTGAGATCTGCTCCCCGGGCTCGGGAACATGGACGCTGGCCGGATCGTTTCGGATCGTGGTCACGTTGTTGTTCCTCATGCTCAATAATAGGATCGCGAACCTATATGCGTGGATCGTCTTTGGCGAGCAACCCGACCACCGAGACCCTCGACGAGAGTAACCCAGGACGCCGGGTCCCCGCCCAGGTGACCTTTCGTCTCGTCGAGCTGTGGGATCGCCGCGGCGTCGTCAGCGAGGCCGCCTGGGAGATCTCCGGGCCGCTGACCATCGGCCGCTACGCCGACGTGAAGATCAACGACCCCTCCGCGAGCCGTGAGCACGCCCGGGTGCAGCCCAGCCGCAAGCCCGGCCTCGCTTTGGTCGTCGATCTCGGCTCCCACAACGGCACCTGGGTGAACGGCGTGCGGGTAGACCGCGCGCTCGTCGGCGTCGGCGACGTCGTACGCATCGGGCGCACCCTCTACGCCATCGACGAGGTCGGCGCCGAGCCCGGCCGCCTCGCCAAAGACATGGGCGCCCGCGCCGGGGCCATGCTCGACCTGCTCTCGCCCTTAGAGAAGTTCGCCAAGTCCGACACCCGGGTGCTGCTCACGGGCCTGCCCGGCGTCGGAAAGCAGGTGCTCGCCGAGGCCCTGCACCGCGCGTCCGAGGTCGAGGGCCCCTTCGTCTCGGTGAACTGCGCGCGGCTCGACCGCGACACCACCGACTCCGAGATGTTCGGCCACCTCAAGGGCGCCTTCACCAACGCCTTCCGCGACCGCGCTGGGCTCATCGCCCAGGCCGACGGCGGCACGCTCTTTCTCGATGAGATCGGCGAGCTGCCCCTGGAGTCTCAGGCCCGGCTCTTGAGCGTGCTCCAGGACGGCGTCGTGCGGCCCTTAGGCGCCGACCGGGGCGCCCCCGTCGAGTTCCGGCTCATCTGCGCGACGAACGCGGTCTTGGAGGCCGCCGTCGCCCAAGGCAGCTTCCGCGCCGATCTCTACCACCGCATCGCCGAGTGGCCGGTGAACCTGCCGCCGCTCTCGGCCCGCACCGCCGACATCCCGGCGATCCTCGCGAAGCTCGGCCACGCGCGGCTTGAGCGCTTCACCACCCGCGAGGCCCTGGTGCTGGCGTCCTGGCCCACAAACGTGCGTGGCCTCGTCTACGCCGCCCGGCGCCTCACGATGGCGGACGCGAGCCCCGAGCCCCAGCGCATCCTCTTCCCCGGCGGGATGCGCAACCGGCCCTCGGCCTATGTGCCGCCGTTCTCGCTGCCCGAGAGCGCTGAAGAGCTGGAGCTGCTCATGGCGACCTTTGAGGGCAACATCGCCGCCGCCGCGCGCCACGTCGATCGGTCCCGGGAGATCGTCTACCGGATGCTCACCCGCTTCGGCCTCGGCGACCGGCACTAGGTCGCAGCGAAGCCGAAGCCGGGCAAGGCCCCCGACGACTACTCGTCGAGGCCCTTGGTGATGTGGAACTCCACGCGCCGGTTCTTCTGTTTGCCTTCAGGCGTGCGGTTCGTGTCGATGGGGCGGGACTCGCCGAAGCCAGCGGTCTCCATGCGGTTGCCCGAGATGCCCTTCTCCAGCATGTACTCGTTGACCGCCTGGGCGCGGGCCGTGGAGAGCTTCTGGTTGGCGTCCTCGCTGCCGTCGCTGTCGGTGTGGCCCTCGATGCGGATGGAGATCTGGGGGTAGTCCCGCATGACCTGCACCACGTCATCGAGGATGGGGTAGCTCACCGGGCGGATGATGGCTTTGCCCGTCTCGAACTGGATCTGCTCGGAGATCACGATCTGCTTGTTGGCGACCTTGACCTTCGAGGGCTTCACGTCGGGGCAGCCGTCGTCGTCCATGTACTCGTTGACGTTCTCGGGCTCCAGGGGGCACTTGTCCACTGGGTCTAAGAAGCCGTCGCGGTCGGAGTCGAGGATGGGGCAGCCGTCCGGGGGCGGGCCGGGCTCAGACGGGCAGCGGTCCACCGGGTCCATGAAGCCGTCGCCGTCGGTGTCGGTGGGCGGGCAGCCCGAAGGCGCCGGGCCGGGGATCATCGGGCAGGCGTCCTGAACGTCGACGAGGCCGTCCATGTCGTTGTCGGGATCGGGGCAGCCGTCGAGATCGGCGTAGCCGTCGAGGTCTTCAGGGTCCATCGGGCAGGCGTCGGCGGCGTCGAGGATCGTGTCGTTGTCGTTGTCGGGCTCGGGGCAGCCGTCGGTGTCCTTGAAGCCGTCGAGGTCTTCAGGGTCTTTCGGGCACTCGTCTACGTCGTCGAAGAGGCCGTCGTTGTCGGTGTCGTAGACGATGTCGGGGCAGCCGTCGTTGTCTTCGACGCCGTCGAAGTCTTCGGGCTCGCTCGGGCAGTCGTCTACGTCGTCGGTGATGCCGTCGCCGTCACGATCTTTGGGCAGACAGCTCGGCGCGGTGTTGAGCGCGATGTAGGCGTTCTCCAGCGCGATGTCGAGGTGTTGGCGGGCCCGGGTGGGGTCGCCCTGCTCAAACTCAAGCTGGGTGAAGGCGATGTTGGACTCGGCCAGGGCGTACTCCCGAGGGGTACACTTCTTCGCGTTCAGCGCCGTGGCCTCCGCGTAGACACGCTCCACCTCGGCGAAGTCGCTCTGCAAGGTGTTGATGTTCACGCAGCCCGCCATCAGCAGGAGCGTGAGCGGCCAGGGGAGCAGGCGCCCCGTGGAGCTGGGGGTCACTCGTCCCACTGGTCCTCCTCATCAGCGTTGGTGGGCGGAGCGGTCGTGCGATCGACCTCCTCCGGCACGATGTCCTCGGCGTTCTCAAGGTTCTCGCGGGCCTTGGCCCGATCCGCGGCGCCCTCGTCCGCGCTGCCGTAGCGGGCGATCTCTTCAGCGCGCCGGGCGTAGTTCTCCCCTTTGCGGGCGAGGTCTTCAGCGGCGCCGTAGTCCGAGTACCCCCACTCCTCCCGGGCCTTGAGCCGGTATTGTTCGGCGAGGGTGTGCTCGTAGATGGCCTCCTCGGCGGCCTCGGCCTCGTTGGCGTCGTGCCACGCCTCCTCCAAGGAGGCCAGCCGCGCCGTAGGCTTGATGGCGATGCAGCCGCTTGAGAGGCCAAGCGTGACCAGGATCAGGGCGGCAGAGGGACGGGTCATGGCGCTGCTCCAGCGTCGGGACGATCGTTATTGGAGCCGACCGGAGCGGGCGTGTCAAGGGGGGCCGCCCCCTTTCGCGGCGCGCCGGGCGCCGCCTCGACGTGCTCATGGGCGCCAGGGTCTTCAGGGACGGCCTCGGCGGCCTCTTCGCTGGGGGGCAAGGTGGCCGCCAGCTCGATCAGGGGCGTGAGGTCAAAGACCGCCATGAAGTAGCGGTTCGGCATCTCTTGGTCGGGCAAGGAGACCTCGTGAGACGACCACGGCACATAGACCGGGCCGTCGGGCACCTTGTACTCATTGCCCGGGTAATCAAACCACGCCAGCTCGACGTGCTCTTCGGGGGTGATCTGCAGGGCCTCGGCGAGGCGGCGCACGACGTCGCGGTAGAAGATCGGGCCGCTGCGTGGATCGACGAGGTAGTAGCCGCGCTCGTGAACGACGAGGTGCTTGTAGCCGCCGCCCGCGACGAGGCGCGCGAGCTCCTCGCGGTTCAAGAGGCTGAGGTCGGTCTCCTCCGGCGCGCGGGAGAGGCCGAGCAGCACGTCCTGGGCGGTCTTCCCGGCGCGGTCGGGCCGGGCGAGGTAACGCAGCCGCGCCGCGGCCTCCCCGCCGCCCTCTTTGCGGAAGACCGGCGGGATCGCCGGGGGCGTCGCCCACGACCGGAACACCTTCCGGCGGTGGGTGAGCTGGTAAAAGCAGATGAGGTCTTGCTGCTGGTCCAGGGGAAGCTCGATGATCCCAGCCTCCTCCGCCGGGTCTAGGGTCGTGTACCACTCGGGCACAAACAGGGCCGAGACCTTCAGCGGCGGGCGCCACATCGTCGGCTTGAAGCTGCCTTCTGCGATGGGCCCGATCTCCCAGCGGTAGAGGATCTGCAAGACCGTGCCCAAGATCGCGAGGCCCGAGAGCAGCCGCCGCCCCCACAGGCCCCCCGGCGCCCGGGCGAGGCCCAAGGCCACGAGCGCCACGGACGCCACCACCACCATCGCGCCCATGCGGTAGGGCCCGAACATACGCGCCATGCCCGGCACCCACTGAAACATCAGCGTGTAGGGCATCCGCAGCACCCACTCCCCGCCGAGCAACAGCACCTCCGACGAGTCGGCCTTCGCGCCCACCTTCAGAAACGGCCCCAAGGTGCCCAAGAAGAACACGGCGAAGACGGTAAGCCAGAAGCGGCTCACCGGGCTTCGGCGCCCCGTCGGCCCCAAGGCGGGCAGCACGCCGAGCAGCAGCACCGCCAACGAGAGCGCCCGGGGGTGGCCGGGGTTGTACAGGTAGTCCACCGACCACGACGACATGATCGTGCGGTTCAGGGACGAGAGCACGTTCTCCTCATAGGTCGAGGGCCGCAGGGGCACCTCACGGATCACGTCGTACTCGGGGAAGGGCAAGAAGAAGCTCACCTCGGGCAGCTTCGAGGCGAGGCTCCCGCCGCCGGCGCTCGTGGAGGTGGCGCCGCTGGACTCACCCAAGATGTAGGGCAAGGCGAACAGCCCGGCGATCACGGCCGTGGTGATCAACAGCGGGATCATCCAGGTCAAGCTGCGCTGGATGAGGCGCAGGCTTGAGCGTTGCCCCCACAACACCCGCAGGGCCCAGAGGCCGAAGAACATCCCCGCGAAGAGCCCATAGAACCAATAAAACGCGCCGCACAGCGCGAGCACGAGCCCAGCGAGGGCCCCGTCGATGGGCCGCTGGCGCTCTTCAGCCCGGGCCAAGGCGATGGGGAACAAGAGCACCCACCACAAGACCACCTGGCGCAGCCCGGATCCGTGGATGTCCTGCAGGTTCAGCGGGTTCACCACGGCGAGCAGGCCCGCGGCGAGGGCGGTCACGGGCTGGCGGCTCAGCGAGCGGCCAAGCGCGTAGCCGCAGAGGCCGTCCACCACGAGGATGAAGAACACCTTGAGGTTGTAGTGGGCGGGAAGATCCCAGAAGAGCGAGAGCGGGAAGCTCACGAAGAGCACGTCGAGGATGTTGCCCGTCTCGGGGTAGCGGCCCAGGCTCAAGAAGGTCAACACGCGGTCGGTGAAGGAGAGGTCTGAGGCGGCGATGGCCTCAAGCTCGGTGAAGTGCCACCAGTAGCGCCACAGCCAGCCGCCCAGCTCACCGCCGCCGATGATCACCTCGTCGAGGTGGTTGATGGCGGGCCAGGTCATCGCCGCCGCCGCCGCGAGGTAGACGAAGGACGCGATCAGCCCCTCGATGAGCCACTGGCCGCGCCTCATGCGCCGTCCTCGCCCGCGGGCTCTAGCGCCGGCAAGGTGTAGAGCGCCACGTCGTCTTCAGGGATCTCCAGAGGAGGCCCGAAGATGCCATCGAGGAGCGCCCGCACCATGCGGCGTTTGTGCTCGGGGTAGAGCGACTCATGCACGACGATGGCCCGGTAACCCTCCAGGCTCAAGAGCCGCGCGCCCATGACCAGCTCCAGCTCGGGCATCACCGGGGGCAGCTCGATGGCGCGGCTGGCCTCGACCTGGATCAACATCCAGGTGAGCGGGTTGCGCTCCAAGGGGTCGGGGAGCGGGTCGTTGAGGCCATAGGGCGAGGGGCGGCCGTGCGCCGTCTGGTAGTAGGTGTACACCGCGCGCTCTAGGTTGGGCACGGTGATGGGCAGATCCAGCACGGCGCCGTCCTCTGGCAAGCTCGCATACGCCGCGGGGATCTTCGCCTCACAGCGCGGCAGGGGCCAGGGCGCGGGGGAGAGCAGCAGCACCTCCCCCAGCGCCAGCGCCGTCGCCGCGCCCACGACCACCCCCTGAGGGAGCGACACCCGCGCCGCCAGCGCCTTGGCCCCGAAGCCCGCGAGGATGCCCAGGCCCAAGGTCGCGGGGACCACGAAGCGGAAGGGGTGGGAGATGCGCGAGAACAGCGGGAAGGCCTCAAAGAAGGGCAAGAACGGCAGGGGGATCTTGCGGCCGTCCCAGGTGACGTACTCCCCGGCGACGTGCAGGTAGGGCCCGAGCGAGAACACCCAGAACACGAGCGCGATCCACACCCACAGGCTCAGCTCCCGGCGCGGCCGCCACAGCACAAGGGCGGCGACGGCGAGGCCCAGCATCACCCAGCCCAAGTACGTGATGATCAGCAGGTCCTCGCCATAGAGCGCCTTGAGGTCGGGCGAGTAGTTCGCGCCGGGGCGGAAGCTGGAGACAAGGTCGGTCATGTTGTGGTTGAGCAAGCTCGCCCACACGAAGGCCGGGTCGCGGGTGACCATGGCGTCGTCGGCGCTGATCGTCGCCGAGAGCGCGGTGAGCGTCGGCGCGACTAGGCCCCCAAACAGCGCGGCGCCGAGGATCGTCGAGAGCACGAAGGCCCCCCAGCGCACCTGGCGCGGCGCGGTGACCGCCCGATGCGCCACGACCACCACGGAGAGCAGCGCCCCGAACAGCCCGTAGTAGAAATTTGACGTGGCGCACACCGCCAAGGCCGCGCCCAAAGCCAGCCCTCGGGAGATGCGCGGCCGGTCGAGCAGGCGGCACAAGGTCAAGAGGTAGATGGGGATCCAGCCGGTGTTGATCGTCTCGGTGATGCCGTTGTAGGTCTGGCCGAGCACATGGGCGGAGCTGCCATAGAGCGCAGCGGGCAAGATCGCCGCGAGGTCGTCGCGCAGGACGTAGCGCGCGAGCAGCCAGGCCCCGAAGGCGTTCCAGGCCAAAGAGCCGATCACAACGGCGTTAAACGCGGCGACGAGGCCCAAGGTCCACTGGATCGGCGCCGACAAGACCGCGTTGAAGCTGTCGATGAAGAAGAGCGTGCCGCCGCGGGGGTGGTTCAAAAGCGGCGTGCTCATGGGGATCGTGCCGTCGTTGGCGAGGCCTTCAGCCACCCACCAGTAGCCCCAGACGTGGTTCCAGGTGTCGTTGCCCGGGTGCCCGACGAGGCCCTCCGTGGGGCGCAAGACCATCGGCCAGGTCAAAAGCGCCGCGAGCACGAGCGCCCCCAGCAAAGCGAGGCTCACGCGGCGCAGCTCTTGAAGAAGGTCGGGACGCATTCTTTGCAGGGGTCCAGTCAGGGGATAGGACGCTTCGCCCGTTGACGGTAACAGACCTCGGGTGTTTGGATCGAGCCCTGTGCGCACCTCCCCTCTCCTGATGCTCGTCCTGGCGGCCTGTCAGACCGAGCCGATGCCCCTCCCGACGGCCGCTGAGGCCGCCGCCGCCGACGCGCGGGCGGAGCAAGCGGCGCGTCCGCCGCTCACCCAGGTGCTCTACGACTACGCCCTCGCGCCGGATCTCCAGGCGCGTGAGCAGCGCGTTCGCCTGCTCATCTGGCTCAAACACATGGAGCTCGGCGACTACCAGCTCCGGGCCCTCGCTGAGCTGCACGTCCAGGCCGAGGCCGAGCGCGCCCGCATCGACGCCGCCCAGGCCGAGCTCCTCGCCGCGACCGAGCCCACCCTCACCGCCACCTACGACAGCCTGTGGGCCAAGCTCTCCGCCGGGGCCTCCCTCGACGACCCCGCGCTCGCCGAGGCCGCCGCGCCCCTCATCGACGCCCGCAGCCACCACGAGCGCGCTGATGCGCTCCTCGCCCTGCGCCTACAAGGCGTGAAGGCCGTCTTAGAGGCCGAGCGCCCCTGGCTCGCCACCCTGAGCCCCAAACAAGAGGCCCTGCTCACGGACAGCCTCTTCGCCCTGCGCCACAAGCTCGACCCCTACGCCAACCCCGGCGACTTCAAGGCGCTCGTCGGCACCGTCTTCTCCGCCGGAGAGTACGGCACGCTCACCCGGGGCAGCTTCACCCAGACCGACGACCAGCTCGACCTCTCTCGGCTGTGGTCGGACTACACGAAGGCTGAGGTGAACGGCCCCGTGTTCAACAACGCCCGCCGCGAGCTGATCCTCTACATGCTGCTGATGGAGCCCACCTTGCCCGAGGCCATCCAGGCCGCCTTAGGCGCCGCCGCGCCGCCGCCCGCGCCACCCACGCCCCCGAGCGGCGGGTGAGCGAGGCACCTCGGGCGCTGATCACCGGCGTCACCGGCCAAGACGGCAGCTACCTCACCGAGCTGCTCTTAGACCGTGGCTACGAGGTCCACGGCCTCGTGCGCCGCTCGGCGACGGACAACCTCCAGAACCTGCGCCCGGCCCTGGCCCGAGGTGTGCTCAACGAGCGTTTGTTCCTGCACTTCGGCGATCTCCGCGAGGCCCTGGGCCTGCACCGCCTCATTCAGCGCATCAGGCCCCGTGAGGTCTACAACCTCGGCGCCCAGTCCGACGTCGCCTTGTCCTTCGAGCTGCCCGCGGTCACGACCGAGATCAACACCGTCGGCACCACCCTGCTCTTGGAGGCCGTGCGAGAGGCCGCCCCCCAGGCGCGTTTTTACCAGGCCTCGTCGTCGGAGATGTTCGGCCGGGTGCGGGAGACCCCCCAGCGCGAGACCACGCCGTTTTACCCCCGCAGCCCCTACGCGGCGTCGAAGGTCCACGGCTACTGGATGACCGTGAACATGCGCGAGAGCTGGGGCTTGTTCGCCTGCAACGGCATCCTGTTCAACCACGAGAGCCCCCGCCGCGGCGAACGTTTCGTGACCCGCAAGATCGCCCGCGGGGTGGCCGACATCGCCCGCGGCCGGACCAAGACCCTCACCCTGGGCAACCTCGACGCCCGCCGCGACTGGGGCTACGCGCCGGAGTACGTCGAGGCCATGTGGCGAATGCTCCAGTGTGCCGAGCCCGACGACTACGTCATCGCCACGGGCGAGGCCCACAGCGTCCGGGACTTTGTGGAGGCGGCCTTCGCCGTCGTCGGCCTGCCTTGGCAGGATCACGTGCGCCTGGACGAGCGCCTGCGGCGCCCGGCGGAGGTGGACGCGCTCTTGGGCGACGCCAGCAAGGCCAAAGAGAAGCTCGGCTGGGCGCCGACGGTGCGGTTCGAGGAGCTGGTGCGGCGGATGGTGGAGGGGGAGCTCAACGCCTAAACGCCACGCCACCCCGCCCACACCGCCCGGAGCCTCCCGACGCTCCAGTCCTCCCGCGCCGCCTGCCCCAAGGCATAGGCCAACACCAGCCCCCGCCGCGCCCGGTCCTCCCCCACCAGCCGCAGGTGCCCCGCCACCGCGTGCCGCACCGCCTCGGCGCTCCGTCGGCTCACCGTGGCCCCGCCTTGGTGCCAGCAGCGCGCCTGGGGCTCCACGAGCACCGCGAGCCCCTCACGACGCAGCGCCCGGCACAAGGCCACGTCCTCCATGCCATGCCCGAAGGCCTCGTCAAAGCGGCGGTCGCTGGGGATGAGCAGGCAGGCGCCGCTGAGCGCGTCCACGGGCCGCTGCGCCGCCGGAGCCTCCGTCACCTGCTTGAGCCGCGCCGTGCGCTCGTTGAACGAAATCCCCGCCGACTCCACGCCCGCTGGCCCCAGCAGCACCGGGCCCACCGCGCCGACTCCAGGCCCCGCTGCCGCGAGCAGCGCCTCCACACAGCCCGGCTCGGGCCGCGCGTCGTCGTTGAGCACCAGGGCCCAGGCGTAGCCCTCGGACTCGGCCCAGGCGAGCCCCGCGTTCGCCGCTCTGGCGAAGCCGGATCCCCCGGAGAGGCGCACCCGGGCCGTCGCAAGTGGCGGGGCGCCAGCGTCGCTGTCATCGACGACCACCACGGGCCACGGCGCGCAGGCCGAGACCGCCTGCTTGAGCAGCGCCACCTCACGGCGATGGGGGATGACGACGACGAGGGGCTTCATTCCGTGTCATTGCCCGGGCGGGTCGCGGCGCTTGAGCTGAATCACCACGCCGTCTACCGGCCCCTTCGCCACCACGGGGTTCTCGGCGTAGTCCCCGACGGGCTCGGTGGGGCCGGGGCGACCGTCACCGTCCTCGTCGTTGAACACCGAGAGCCACACCCGGGCGCCTTGGGGCACGTCCAGGGTGAAGGGCCCGGCGCTCGGCACCTCGGCGCGGGTGACGATGGACGGGCGCGGCCCGCCGAGATCGCCGTGATCCCCGTCAAAGACGTCGATACGGAAGCTGCCTTTGCACCCCGCGCAGACGAGGCTGCCCTTCACGGGGAAGGTCGGCCCCGTGGGGCTGCCGACGCCGGGTTGACCGGGCTGGCCAGGCTGACCGGGCTGGCCTGGGCCGCCAGGCATCCCCGGGCCACCGCCAGGCGGGGGCTCCGTGGGCACGCCAGGCTTGGGCGGCTCGGGCACACCCGGGGTCATCTGGCCCGGATCTCCGGGCACACCGCCCGACGCGCCACCCGGCCCTGGGCCTGGGGATCCGCCGCCGACGCCGCCCGCGGCCTCAGCCTCCTCCCGCGCGGCCTCCAGGACCGGATCTTCTCCACAGCCCACCACAAAAAGGGCCAGCAGAGCCGCTGTGATGCGGGTATTCATAATGGGAGCACCTCCTGCCTTCTCCGCCGCGCGCTGACGCGGCTGTCTCGGAGCGTCTTCGTGGGCCTCGTCGGAAACGTCCTCAAGGTCGCCCTCTCTCGGCCCATCCTGTTGATGGTCGCCAAAGTTTATATCCCCGTGCTCTTTCCGCTCACTTTCTTGATCGCCCTGATCGCGACGGCGACGGACTCGGCGCTGGGCTTCAACGGCCTCCTCCCCGACGACATGCGCCTGCCCGCCGCGGCGCTCAGCTTCATCATCGGCGCGGCGCTCTGGCTCTGGACGTATGAGCAGCTCGTGACCCACGGCAAGGGCTCGCCGTCGCCCGTCGCCGGGCGCACGCTGCAGCTCGTCACCTCGGGGATCTACGCCTACAGCCGCAACCCCTCGGTCTTCGGCAAGCTCCTCGGCGTGCTCGCCGTCGGATTTGCCTTGAACTCCGTCGCGTTCTGCTGCATTCTGGTACCCGCGCTGCTCGCTGGATCCCTCATCGAGAAGGTCTGGCGCCAAGAACCCCAGCTCATTCAGATCTTCGGCGAAGACTACGTTCGTTACCGCGATCGGGTCCCGCTGTTCGTTCCCTGGGGTATCATCTTCCCAAGCCGGAAGTTTCAGGATTAAACTTCCAAAGACGAGGACGTCATGGACATCACCCTGCTGAACCCACCCGAGCAGATGAGAGTCTGGGCCGGCATCCCCAAGGCGATGGCCCACGGCGTCTACTGCTTCCCTCCCCTAGGCCTCCAGTACATCCAGGCCAGCGTTGAGGCGCGCACCCCTTGGAAAGCCGAGATCTACGATCCCGTCGTAGACAACCTCGACTACCCCGACTTTGAGGCCGAGCTCAAGCGGTACCCGCTGGACCTCGTCGGCATCAGCACCTACACGCACTCTTTGCCTGACGTGCAGATGACGGTCAACCTCGTGCGGAAGCTCAACCCGAACGCCAAGATCGTCTTGGGCGGGCCGCACTGCACGATGTTCCCCGACTACGCGATTCAGCTCAAGGGCGCCGACGCGATCATCAACGGCGACGGCGAGGACGCCTTCGTCGAGATGGCCGAGGCCCACAACCGGGGCCGCGACTTTGAGGGCATCGACGGCGTGTGGTTCCGCTCGAAAGACGGCCAGATCGTCAAGAACAAGGACCGCAAGTCCACCAAGTCCCTCGACGCTTACCCCTGGCCCGACCGCTCGCGCATCCGTTACCGCGACTACTACCTCCCCGGCACCAAGCAGCCCCTCACCACCACGGCGATCACCTCCCGCGGCTGCCCCCACTCCTGCCCGTTCTGCTTGACCTACAAGAAGCAGTACCGCGTTCGCGACATCGAGAACATCCTCGACGAGATGGAGCACTGCAACAGCCTGGGCATCACCGAGGTCCACTTCATCGACGACCTCTTCACGCCCAACAGCCAGTGGGTGCTCAAGTTCTGCGACGCCGTCGAGCGGCGCGGGGTGAAGTTCAACTGGGGCTACAAGACGACCATCGCTGGCACCACCCGCGAGCAGATCCGCCGCTGCGCCGAGACCGGCTGCACGAAGATCCACTTCGGCGTCGAGTCGGCCAACAACGAGGGCCTCGACGTCTTGGGCAAACACTGCGACACCGACGACGTTCACCGCGTCTTCAAGTGGTGCCGCGAAGAGGGTGTTCGCTCCGTGGCCTACATCATGCTCGGCGGCCCGCACGAGCGCACCATGGACGACGCGCTCAAGAACGTCGATGAGATGCTCAAGCTCGACGCCGACTACGCGGTCTTCGCCGTGTTCTCACCTTACCCCGGCACCGAGTCCTTTGAGGAGGGCGCCAAGAAGGGCCTCTTCGCCGCCGACTGCTGGGACCGCATGATGAAGGATCCCCTCTGCGGGGTCGAGGTCCCGGCCTGCTGGGAGGAGCACCTCACCAAGGCGCAGATCCTCGACCTGCTCAAGATCTCCCACCGCAAGTTTTACCTTCGGCCCAAGTTTGTGGCCCGGGCGATCAGCAACCTGGCGACCCCGCAAGAGTTCAAGCGCCTCGCGGGCGGGGCCTTGTCGATCCTCAAGCTCGAGCTGCTCAACGCCACGAGCCGCACCGCCCCGGTGTGAGCCGGTCGTTGTCCTTGGCGCCAAGCCTCACGCCGCGTCGCGCCCTGCTCGGGTGCGGCGCGGTCGCGCTCTGGAGCGTGCTGGTCGGCCTCACCTTGGAGCAGCGGGCCCGGGCCGTGGAGAAGCAGGCGAACGTCACGCGCCTCGCCGTCGAGCGCCTCGCGGCCTTGGCCGGGGAGGACCACGCGGCGGGTGAGCTGCGCCAGCTCCCGCGGATGGAGTCGGCCTTGGCGGAGACCGAGCGCGCCGTGGCGCTCCTCCGCCGCCGGGTGGATGAGCTGGGCGTCGCCGAGCGCTGATCTGCCGCAGGGCCCCGCCGCTTGCTCCCGGCCGAGGCGTGTGCACCCTCAGAGGGTCACAGGAGCTGCACCATGTCCAACCCCGACCCCCTCACCTTCCGCTGCCCTTCCTGCGGCGGTCTCAACCGTGTGCCCGTCGCGCGGCTCGACCAGGCCCCACGCTGCGGCCGCTGCCAGACCGCCCTCGATCTGAGCGCCCAGCCCCAAGAGGTGAACGACGACGCCTTAGAGCGCCTCGTGCGCGCCTCACCCGTGCCCGTGCTCGTGGACTTCTGGGCGCCGTGGTGTGGCCCCTGCAAAGCCGTGGCGCCGCACCTCGCGGCCTTGGCCAAAGAGCGCGCCGGGAGCCTGCTCATCGTGAAGGTCAACACCGACCAACACCAGCGCATCGCCGGGGCGATGCAGGTTCAGGCCATCCCGACGCTCATGCTCTACAAAGGCGGCGCCTTGGCCAAACGCCAGGCCGGGGCGCTCATGGGCCCCCAGCTCCGCGCGTTCGTAGACGCCTGAGCCCGCTCAGAGGTCCTCGCCGAAGTCGTCCTCCAGCTCGGCGAGCAGCCCATGAACCGACATCGTCGGCTCCAGCTCCTCGTCATCGCCGAAGCTCAGCGGGCCGCCGAGGATGAGGTTTCGCAGCGCGTTCACCCGGTTCGTCCAGCCCTTGAGGAACACGCCCAGAGACGGCTTACGGTTCACGAGGGACTGATAAAACCTCTGACGCTCATCACAGCAGCGGAGCGCGAGGTCTTGGGACGGCATGGCCAAGATCGCCGCGAGGGTCTTGGGGCCGATGACACCGTCGGCGCTGACCCCGGCGGCGCGCTGCAAGAGCTGGGTGGCCTGCTTGGGCCCGGCGTTCACCGCGGCGTCAAACTGCGCGCCGCTCACCGGCCAAGGCAGCTCCTCGCAGCGGGCGACGTCCCAATACATCGACTGGTAGATGTCGTGGACCTCCGCGCTGCTGATGAGCTTCACGCTCTGCTTGGCGAGGCCCTTCGTGGCGCGGTACCGATCGTAAGTGCCCTGGGTGACGCCGCGGTTCGTGGCCCCGCCCGGATCCGAGGGGTGGTTCACATAGCCCCCCTCCCAACGCAGCGCGAAGGCGAGGGCCTCATCAAACGCCTCAGACATACGACCTCCTAGTGACGCCACCTTTTACCATGCTTTTTGGCCATCCCCCCATCAGAACGACCGGCCGACATCCCCGGCGTCGGCGTCGTCGGCGAGGCGCACGACGGCCTCGGAGCGGATAGGCTCAGGCGATGCCTACCCTGCTCGTGCTCAGCCGCCCCAAGCCCGGGGCGCGACCGCCTCCCTCCGAGACACCGTTGGGCCGCGCCTTGCAGCGCCTCGCCGCCGAGGGCATCCGAGGCCTCGTCGGCACCGCGGCCGAGGCCTGGGGCGTCGAGGGCGACCGCTGGATCCCCGCAGATCCTCAAGACGCCGAGGCCATCCACGACCGTTTCCCGTCCTGGAGCTACGCGGAGGAGCATCGTGCGGCCCTGCGTGGCTTAGAGGACCTCCCCCGGGCGAACGGCGAGGCCCTGCAGGCGCTCTGCCGAGACAAGCTCCGCTGCCAGGCCTTCCTCACCGACGCCGGCCTGCTCATGCCCGACGTGGAGGCCGACCCGACCCGCTTCGCCGAGCGCCTGGAGGGCTGGGGCGTCGGGTTCCTCAAGCCCCGTTACGGCGCCTTGGGCCGAGGGGTTCAGCGGGTGGTGCCGGGAGACCCGCTGCCCGCCCGGGGTGAGGGTGCGGTGCGTGGAGTGGACGAGCCGATGCTGCTCCAGGCCGCCGTGCCCCCGCCGCCGGGCCTCGCCGGGCTCGCCCTGCGGGCCTTGATCCAGCGCGCGCCCCTGGGTGGCCTCTTACACAGCCCCCTCGTCGCCCGCTGCTCCGCCGTCGATCCCGTGGTGAACGCCTCCCGCGGCGCCTCGCTCCTGCCCGCGGAAGAGCTCGTCTCCATCGACACCGTGCGGGAGGCCCGCCGACTCGCCGAGAGCGCCTTCTTCACCCTGGCCGCCGCCGACCCGGATGAGCTGCTCATCGAGCTCGGCGTTGACCTCGTCGTGGCCTCGGACGGCGAGCCTTGGCTCATTGAGCTGAACGGTCGCCCGGGCGGTCGCCTCTCGGGCCTCGCCGCCGCCGACCCCGCCCGCTTTCAAGACGCCGCGACCGAGGCCCTCGCCCGGCCGCTTCGGGCGCTCGCCGCGATGATCTAGGCGACTCGCCGCCCATCGCCGAAGTTTTTTTAACGCTCCAGTATTCTCTACAGACCCGCTTCTTCGTGGCTTGTACCGTCTCCGGCAGACGACACAACACGAGGGAGCAGGTGCCGTGACCACCCCCGCATCGCCGCGACCCGCCGCGTCTTGGGTCGACCGTCACGCGCGCTGGCCCGTCCTGGGCGGCGTCATCATGGGCGCCGCCCACCTGCACCCCACCCTCGCCCCGCTGGCGTGGATCGGCCTCGGGGTCTTCGCTTGGGGCCTGAGCAGGCTGGAGGGTCGAGTCAATCGGGCCCTGGCCATCTTCGGGGGGCTGTGGGCCTCGGTCTTCCTCTCCCAGATCTGGCTGTGTCTGACCATCACCAAGTACATGGGCCCCCTCGTGGGGAGCGACGAGGCCCCCCTCTGGCTGAGCGCGCTGGCCTGGGTCTTCGCGGCGGTGATCACGGCGAGCCACCGGGCGCTGCCGGTGATCGTCGCGGCCCTCGTGCTGTGGCGGGCCCCGATGCGGTGGTGGCTGCCGGCCGCGGTGCTGGCGGGGGAGTCGCTCAACGGCGCCTTGGGCTTCACCATGGCGGACCTGATGCACTCCCAGTGGGCCGTCCCGGCCATGCTGCGGAGCGTCGCGCTGATCGGCGTGCCCGCCACGGGGCTCCTGTGCGCCTACGCCGTGGTGGCCGTCGCCGACGCGCTCCGTGAGGGTCGCCGGGGCCTCGTCGCCGCCGTCCCCGTGGCGCTGTGGCTGGGCCTCGTCCCGCCGACCCCCGCCGATGACGAGGCCCTCGCGGGAGTCGCCGCCATCCACCTCGCCGACTTTGAGCGCCGCCCCAGCCCGGCGGAGCTCCCGGCGGAGGAAGACCTCGTCTTGTGGCCTGAAGCCGCCTTTCGGGGCGCGTTTCGGCGCTGGGAGGGGACCCAAGATCCGCCGCTGCCCCTCGACGCCCTCGCCGGGTGGAGCGGCCCCCAGCACATCGTCAACCTGCGCCTCAAGCGGCCTGGGCAGATCCAGAACGCCATCGGCGTGACCGACGGCGAGGGCCAGGTCACCGCCCTGCGCGGCAAGTCGAGCCTCGTCCCCTGGGGGGAGCGCCCCTACGGCGGCATCGACCCCTTGTTCTCCATCGACGTGGCCGGGACCGTGCCGCCGATGATGCGCACCGCCGCGGGGCCTGTCGTGCCCACCATCTGCTACGAGGTCTACGAGCGCTCCTTGTTCATCGAGGGCGCGGCCTTGGGCGGCGAGCTCCTGGTCAACGTCGCCAACGACGGGGCGTATGGCCCCACCGCCCTCGGCGTGCGCCAGGCCATCGGCGTCCTGGCCCTGAGCGCGGCGGGGACCCACCGCCCGGCGGCGCGGGCCTCCATCTCGGGGCAGGCGGCCCTCATCTCCTCAACGGGCGCCGTCTTGGCGGTGAGTGAGCCCGGCACGAGCGGCGCGCTCGTCTGGAACCGCCCAAACCCTGCCGCGAAGGGCGCGGCATCCCCGGCGCAGGTCGCAGACCGACGCCTCAACCCCGACAACGATGGAG
>JAKLKE010000799.1 GCA_023150775.1 Myxococcota bacterium | reverse complement strand
TGTGACGACGCCGATCCCGACGTCAACCCCGCCCGCCCCGACGGGGACTGCGACGGGGTCGACGACGACTGCGACGGGATCGCCGACGACGACGCCGGGGACGCGGACGGCGACGGCAGCTTCGCGTGCGCCGACTGCGACGACGAGGACCCCACCGCCCACCCCGGGGCTGAGGAGGTGTGTGGCGACGGGGTGGACAACGACTGCGACGGGGTGGCGGACGTCGCCACCGACCACGACGGGGACGGGTACGCGTCCTGCGGGGACTGCAACGACGAGGACGCCAACTGGCATCCCCACGCCGACGAGTTGTGCGACGGGCTGGACAACGACTGCGACGGCGCCGTGCCGGGGGACGAGTCCGACCACGACGGCGACGGCTTCCGGGAGTGCGAGGAGTGCAACGACGACGACGCCCTCACCTACCCCGGGGCGGAGGAGATCTGCGACGGGCGCGACAACGACTGCGACGACGCGCTTCCCGAGCCGGAGCAGGTGGACGAGGACCAGGACGGGTCCCCCTTCTGCGAGGACTGCGACGACACGGATCCCGGCATCAACTCGGGGGCCGAGGAGGTCTGCGACGGCGCC
>JAKLKE010000798.1 GCA_023150775.1 Myxococcota bacterium | reverse complement strand
GAAGTCCGTGTCGAAGCCCTCGTCCACGACGCCGTCGCAGTCCTCGTCGACGAAGTCGCACGTCTCCATCGCCCCGGGGTGCACGGCGGCGTTCCCGTCGTCGCAGTCGCCGGCGCAGGTGGTGATCCCGTCGCCGTCGGCGTCGTGGCCCTCGTCCACGGACCCGTCGCAGTCGTCGTCGATCCCGTTGCAGGACTCGGCGGCCCCGGGCCGGACGAGGGGGTTGAAGTCGTCGCAGTCCCCGGCGCACGTCGTGTAGCCGTCGCCGTCCAGGTCGAAGCCGTCGTCCACCACGCCGTCGCAGTCCTGGTCGACCCCGTCGCACACCTCGGTGGCCCCGGGCCGGATCGCCGGATCCGCGTCGTCGCAGTCCCCCTCGCAGGTGGTGTACCCGTCGCCGTCCAGGTCGAAGCCCTCGTCGGCGGCGCCGTCGCAGTCGTCGTCGATCCCGTTGCACGCCTCGGCGGCGCCGGGGTTCACGAAGGCGTTGCCGTCGTCGCAGTCCCCCTCGCAGGTGGTGTATCCGTCGCCGTCGGCGTCGTAGGTCTCGTCGGTGGAGCCGTCGCAGTCGTCGTCGATCCCGTTGCACGCCTC
>JAKLKE010000797.1 GCA_023150775.1 Myxococcota bacterium | reverse complement strand
GACGGGACCGCCGACGACGGCCTCGGGGACGGCGACGGGGACGGGCGCCTGGCCCCTGCGGACTGCGACGACGCCGATCCCGGGGTCCACCCGGGGGCGGCGGAAGTCCCCAACGGCGTGGACGACGACTGCGACGGCCTCGTGGACGAGGGCACCGCCGCCCGGGACGACGACGGGGACGGCTTCAGCGAGGACCAGGGGGACTGCGCGGACGCCGACGCCTCCGTCCGGCCCGGTGGGAAGGAGACGGAGAACGGCGTCGACGACGACTGCGACGGGGTGGTGGACGAGGGCACCGCCGGCTCCGACGACGACGGGGACGGGTTCACCGAGAGGGGGGGAGACTGCGACGACGGCGATCCCGGTGTCCACCCGGGGGCCGCCGAGGCCGCGGACGGCGTGGACGGCGACTGCGACGGGGTGGTGGACGAGGGGACTTCCGGCTACGACGACGACGGAGACGGGGTGAGCGAGGACGGGGGCGACTGCGACGACGCCGATCCGTGGTCGGCGGCGGGGCTCGCCGAGGTGTGCGACCGGGCCGACAACGACTGCGACGGCGACGTGGACGAGGGGTGCTCGGAGGGGGAGGGGAAGGC
>JAKLKE010000796.1 GCA_023150775.1 Myxococcota bacterium | reverse complement strand
GCCGCGGGTGGACGCCCCCGCCCGCCGACCCTCGGGTCCGCGGGGTGCGCTCCTCACCGGCGGCCGGATCCCCCGATGCACAGACAGCCCAACTTCCCGCGCCTCGACCCCTCGGAGCCCTTCGCCCCCGCCGAGGAGGCGATCCTCGATCTCTGGGCACGGGAGCGGGTCTTCGAGGCCTCCCTGGAGCGCCCCGCGCCCCGGGGGCCCTTCGTCTTCTACGAGGGCCCGCCCACCGCCAACAACGTGCCCCACGTCGGCCACGTGTTGACCCGGGTGGTGAAGGACCTGTTCCCCCGCTACCGCACCATGCGGGGGCACCGGGTCCTGCGGCAGGCGGGCTGGGACACCCACGGCCTGCCCGTCGAGCTCGCCATCGAGAAGGAGCTGGGCTTCACCGGCAAGGCGGACATCGAAGAGTACGGCGTCGAGCGCTTCAACGCCCGCTGCTTCGAGTCCGTGCGCCGGTACGAGCAGGAGTGGGTCAAGGTCAGCAACCGCATCGGCTTCTGGCTGGACTACCCCGGCGCCTACTTCACCTTCACCAACCGCTACGTCGAGTCGGTGTGGTGGCTGCTGAAGCAGATGTGGGACCGGGACCTGA
>JAKLKE010000795.1 GCA_023150775.1 Myxococcota bacterium | reverse complement strand
AACAACTGTGCATTCACCGCCACAACGACGGTGCTCAGGCTCATCAGTACCGCTCCAAGAGCCGGGCTCAGCACAAACTGCGGGTACAGCACCCCGGCGGCCAGCGGGATTGCCACCACGTTATAGCCCGTGGCCCAAAACAGATTCTGCACCATTTTCCGGTAGGTGGCTTTGCCGAAATTGACCAGACCGAGCACGTCGGAAGGTTTGCTGTCGGTAAGGATAATGTCGGCAGTCTCGGCAGCCACGTCGGTGCCGGAGCCGACGGCGATACCCACATTAGCCTGGGCAAGGGCAGGGGCGTCGTTCACGCCGTCGCCGGTCATGGCTACGTATTCGCCTTTAGCCTGCAGGTCTTTCACGATCTCTACTTTCGGCCCGACCAACCCTGGTGTTATCGCCCGTAGCCATATAAACCTTGATCCCCTGATTTTTCAGCTGGCGTACCGCTTCGGCGGCGTCAGGGCGGATTTGGTCAGAGAGCGCGATAAAACCCGCTATTTTGTTGTTTTCAAGAACGAAAACAACCGTTTCGGCGGCGGAACCGGCCGCGCCGGCCGGGATTTCCATGTTTTGTTCTTTCAGGTAACCGGGACTGACCACGCTGATC
>JAKLKE010000794.1 GCA_023150775.1 Myxococcota bacterium | reverse complement strand
GTCCATCCCGGCGCCGACGAGGCGCGATGCGCCGACGGCGTGGACCACGACTGCGACGGTACGGACGCGCTCGACGTCACGCGCTGCACGATGCCGCCGATGACGATGAACACGTGCACCGACGCCGACGGCGACGGCTACGGGATGGGCTTCTGCCCGGGCCCCGACTGCGACGACTCGGATCCCACGGTGTTTCCGGGCGCGATCGACTCGTCTTGCGACGACGTCGACTCGGACTGCGATCCGACGGGGCCCGAGGTCACGTGCAACCCGCTGCCGGAGGACGTCTGCTGCGATCACATCGACGGCGACGGCGACGGCCGCGACGACCCGATCGGAGCCGCGTGCAACTGCTGCTACGACGACGACGGCGACGGGCACGGCGTCGGGTTGTGCGCGTCTTTCGACTGCAACGACGGCGACGCATCCATCCACCCCGGCGCGATCGACGTGTCGTGCGACGAGATCGACTCGGACTGCGATCCCACGGGGCCCGAGATCTCCTGCACGGTGCCCGAAGAGCACTGCTGCGACGGCATCGACTCCGACGGCGACGGTCAGGACGACCCGCGCGGCGTCGCGTGCAACTGCTGCTACGACGACGACGGCGA
>JAKLKE010000793.1 GCA_023150775.1 Myxococcota bacterium | reverse complement strand
TCGCCGACCGGGGCTGCGGGGTTGGCGTGCCGGGCGAAATCCGACCGGCGGCCGACCGGGGCGGAAGCGGCGCATCAGGCCACTCGGCACGCGCAGCAGGCGGACATGAGGGGGACACCCTCTTGGGAACGTGGCTAGAGCCCCGGTCCCCCCAGCACCAGGTAGGCCGCGCCCGAGTCCTCTCCGCCGACGTCGCTCCACTGCGCGCCGATGAGGAGGTCGTCGTAGCCGTCGCCGTTCACGTCCCCCGCGCCCGCGACGGACCGGCCCGCGATGTCGCCCACGCTCTCCCCGATCAGCTTCGCTTCGGCACCCGCAAGGTCGCCGACGCCGGTCGCCGGGCCCAGCACGAGGTAGGCCGCCCCCGCGGCATCGCCGCCCGTGTCCTCGTAGAGCGCGCCGATGAGGAGGTCGTCGTAGCCGTCGCCGTTCACGTCCCCCGCGCCCGAGCCCGACCGGCCCGCGAAGTCCGAAGGCTCCTCCCCGTAGAGCTTGGCCGCGGTCGCCAGGCTGGCGGTGCCTGACACCGGACCCAGCACCAGGTACGTCGCGCCGGCGCGATCGCCGCCGGTGTCGTCGTAGTACGCGCCGATGAGGAGGTCGCCGTAGCCGTCGTC
>JAKLKE010000792.1 GCA_023150775.1 Myxococcota bacterium | reverse complement strand
CCTCACCGATGACGGCAGCGCCATCGACGCCACGAGCTACTACCTCGACGCAGACTGTGACGGGTTCGGCGACGCCTCGGCGCTCACGCCCTCCTGCGCGAGCTTGGGCGACGACTACACCACAGACAGCTCCGACTGTGATGACTCCGACGCCCGCAGCTTCCCCAGCGCCACGGAGGTCTGTGAGGGCGCCGACAACGACTGTGACGGCAGCGCCGACAACTCCTGCTCAACGGCCATCGAGATCAGCGCGCCGTCCCACGACCCCGTCGACAGCCCCGCCGAGGCCTCGGTCTGCGCGCGCCTGGGCGAGCTGTCCACGTCGATGAACCCGCACGATTATTCGAACCTCCCGAGCTACATGAAGATTCTGGAGGGCAGCGCCACGGGCCTCGCCTCGGCCTCGGACTTCGCCGCGGACTACGTTGACTTCTCGATTCGTTGCGGCAGCAACTACTCCGTCGCCCCGGGCAACTACAGCAGCTCGACGATCCCCTGGCCCAGCTTGCCCAGCACGTCGAGCGGCGGCGCCGGGCGCATCCGGGGCTACATCAACATCGGCTGCGGCGATGAGCTCAACTACACCTTCGGCCTCATCGGCAACGACTCCGTGGCGCTGTACATC
>JAKLKE010000791.1:396-632 GCA_023150775.1 Myxococcota bacterium | reverse complement strand
GGGGCTTGGCCTCCACCTCGGCGTAGATCGACTCGGTGTGATCGAACCGCCGATTCTCGCGGGCCTTCTCCGCGGCGGCGAGGCCGCTGCCCCAGGTCGTGTAGGTCTCGAAGTCCAGCCGGAGCTGCGAGATTCGCAGGCGCTGGGACAGCTCGAGCGCCTCGGAGCGGCGTTCACCCTCGAAGCCGGCTCCGATCGCCCGAACGTCGAGCGCGTCGAACCACGCAGCGATTCGC
>JAKLKE010000791.1:0-351 GCA_023150775.1 Myxococcota bacterium | reverse complement strand
TACGGATCCAGCTTGAACGCGCGCTGGAGGACGTAATACGCGGGCCTCGGCTTCGAGTAGTAGAGACCGAGCTCGTCGTTTCGCGTCTTCGCGGTGATGCCGAACCACTCCTCGTTCATGTTGTTCTCACCCTCGACGAAGTCGAAGGTGTATCCGCCGTTGGACCACGAGGCGGTCGGGACCTGGATGTCGAGGTTCACGTCCAGCTTGTACTTCCACCAGCCGTCGCCCCACTGGAAGATGAGCCCACCGATCGCGGTGCCGGCGCCGCCCTTTCCGTGGCTCTGCTCGTAGATCTCCTTCCACAGCGTCCGCTGGATCTCGGCCTGCGGGAAGCCATCCTCGCGGTGC
>JAKLKE010000790.1 GCA_023150775.1 Myxococcota bacterium | reverse complement strand
TGGTGCCGCTGCGGCGTGACAACAAGACCTTCGGCCTGCTGGCCCTGGGCAGCGAAGACCCGGAGCGCTTCTACCCCGAGATGGGCACGCTCTACGTCACCCGCATCGGCGAGATGGTCTCCGCCTCCCTCGTCCGCCAGCTCGGCTGAACGCCCAGCGCGCGCTTGCATAGGCCGCTCCCGCGGGCGACCGCCGGATCGGCTCCAGGCGCCGCCCTGCCCCCCGATGGCGGCGTGGTCGTGCCGCTCTACGGCATCCCGCCGGCGAACGAGTAAGGGCCCTTGCCCACCGAGAACAGCGCTCGGCTCGCCCGCACGCCCTCGCCCGCGCGGCGCGCCGAGCCCGCGCCGCTCTACGCCGTCTGGGAGATCACCCTCGCCTGTGACCTCGCCTGCCGCCACTGCGGCTCGCGCGCGGGGCCGAAGCGAGAGACCGAACTCACGACCGCCGAATGCCTCGACGTCGTGGCGCAGATGCGGGACCTCGGCTTCAAGGAGGTCACGCTCATCGGCGGCGAGGCCTACCTGCGCGAGGACTGGGACGTCATCGCCCGGGCGATCACCGACGCGGGCATGGTCTGCGGCATCACCACCGGCGGGCGCGCGTTCACCGACGAGCGCGTCGCCCGCGCGGT
>JAKLKE010000078.1:6713-19155 GCA_023150775.1 Myxococcota bacterium | reverse complement strand
TGAGCGCCCCGGTCTGGCTCGACGTCCCCGCCGTAGACACCGCCGCCGCCGAGTGAGGCGCGGGCGTCGGGGCCTCAGAGGGTGAGCGTCGGCCCGTGCCGCACGGCGCAGCGCCGGGCCTCGACGCTGGGGTGGGTGCCCAAGCCGTCGAGCACCAAGGCGCGCAGCTCCGGCGGCAAGGTGAGGAGGTCCTCGCCGAAGAGCTCGGTGAGGTTGACCTCGGCGGCGGGGGGCAGGCGGTCCAGGAGCGCCTCGGCGGCGTCGAGGCTGAAGCCCGCGCGCTGGGCCAAGGCGGCGCCGAGGCGGTCGGCCTCTAGCTCTTGGGTGGCCGAGGTCGCGTGGCGGGTGAAGGCGAGGAGCGGTCCCCAGGCAGGGTCGAGCCAGCCTTGGGTGGCCCAGAGCCGCTGGTAGACGGCGGCGCTGTGGTACAGCTCCACATGGGCGAGCTCGTGGGCCAGGGCGAAGGCCAAGGCGTCGTCATCGGCCTCGGCGAGCTTGATCAGGCCCTCGCTCACGAGGATCTTCCCGCCGGGCAAGGCGTAGGCGTTGGGCTGGGGCTCCTCAAAGACGAAGGCCGTGTACTCAAACCGCAGGGGCACCGCGAGGTTTAGGCGGGTGAGCAGGGTGTCGAGCCGAGGGTCTTGGCGCAGGTTCACCCGGCCCTTCAGGGTGAGCAGCAGGCTCTGGCCGAGCTTGGCCTCCCGCTCACCGTTCCAGCCGCCGCCCATCAAGGTGGCCCGGGAGAGGGTGTCGAGCTCCATGAGCCGCTGGGCGAGCTGGGGGTCAAGGCCGTGCAGGCAGGTCTCGGGCAGGGGAGGGGTCTCGGGGCCTCGACGGTCGGTCGTAGGCGCCGGGCCGGGCGTCGCCGTCGCCGTCACCTCGGGGCCCTCACAGGCGAAGAGCGCCAACATCGCCCAGATCACGACAGGAGCTTTACGGTGAGGGTGTAGGCGCCGACGCCGAGGGTGTCGCCGTCACGAAGGGGGCCGCCCGTCGGAGGGAGGGCCTCGCCGTTGACCTTCAGCGCCCCGTCCAAAGGTGTGGCCCAGGCGCCGCCGTCGGGCTCCAGACGCAGCGCGCCGTGCCTCGGGGCGACCTGGCCTTGGCCCGCGGCGAGCAGGACCGTGGCCTCCCGGGGCTCGGCGCCGAGCACGTTCTGGCCCTCGCGCAGCAAGAAGGTCTCGCCGGTCTGGTCAAAGTCGAAGCAGGCCATCCAGCCGCGCAGGCGGCGGGCGTCGACGCGGGTCTGGGTGACGGGCGGGGGAGGGCGCTTGAGCTTGGCCCCGCAGGCGAGGCAATACAAGGCCCGCGCGCGGTTCTCCGTGCCGCACTCGGGGCATGGTGTCCTCCCCTCTTTGGACATCCGCTCAGCAGCCGAGCTTGGCGGCCACGTTGGCCGGGGTGGCCCCCGCGCAGAACTGGCCGGTGCCAGCCTTCACCGGCACCCAGCGGGCGTCGGTGTGGCGGAACAACACCGAGGTGACCGCGCCGCCTTCGGGGGGCACGGTGTTCGCTTTGGCGAAACGACCGGCGCAGGCGACCTCGGGGGCCATGCCCGTCATCTGCACCGTCGAGGCCAAGGCGCTCTCCGTGAGCGCGGTGGCCAGCTCGGCGGCGGTGGGGCAGGTGGGCATCGGCTTCTTTTTGCCGGCTTTGCCCGCCTTCCCGGCCTTGCCCGCTTTGCCGGCTTTGCCCGCCTTCCCGGCTTTGCCCTGCTCGGCGGTGGCCTCGGCGGGGTCGGGGGCGGTCGCCTCACCACAGGCGCCAAGCGCCAGGGCGAACATCAGCGGGATCATCAGGCGCATGGTCGTCTCCTCGCGGCCATCTCGCCGCGAGGCCCACAGTAACACGGCGTCTCAGCTCAGGATGTTGTTCAAGATCGCCACGATCACGCCCATGATGCTCACCCCGGCGATGATGCCCGAGCTGACCGGCACGAGGTACCCCTCGGCCTGGCTGGGGTTCCGGCTCGTCCAGGCCCAGGCGAGGATCGCGCCCAACAGCATCGAGAAGGGGTACTGAAAGGGCAGGATGAAGCCCAAGCCTAAGCCCGTGGCCGAGGGCAGAAAGCGCCGCGCCTTGGGCACAAACTCCTCCAGCGCCGCCAAGACCGCGCCGAGGCCGAGGCCGTAGACGATCGCCTCTTGGTGCATCGGGTGCATGTTGCTCAGCCCCGTCTTGAACACCTCAGCGACGGCCCGCCAAGCCTGGGCGGAGGGCGCGGGGAACTGCGGCGCGGCGCCGGCCACGCCGGTGAGCGCCGTGGCGTCGGGGACGAGCAGGTAAAACCCGGTGACCGTCGCGAGGGTGCCCGCGAAGATGCCGCTCGCCTGGGCGATAAACTGGCGGCGCGGGTCGGCGCCCAAGAGGTAGCCGCTCTTGAGGTCGTTCAAGAGGTCGGCCGCCGAGCCCGCCGCCGAGGCCGTGATGCCCGCGGTCATGAGTTTCGCCGTCGTGGACTGGGGGATGAGCGCGCCGTAGGTGAGCTGCATGAGCTTGCCCATGGCGCCGACGGGGGTGATGTCGCTCTCGCCCGTGGCGCGGCAGGCCACCAAGGAGAGCAAAAACGTCATCGCCACGGCGAGCACGCCGTAATGAACGGGCACCTCGAAGGCCGTCGCCGCGACCGCCACGACGCCCGCGCCGGAGGTGAGGCCGCCGACGATGAACCAGGACATCGGCACCTCGACGTCTTTGGCCGTCAAGCCCGAGGCCGAGCGCGCCTCGCCGCCGGGGGTCGGGGCCGCGCCGCCGCCGCCCAACGACGAGAGCGCCCGCAGGATGGTGCGCCACTGCGTCGCGAAGCCGAAGAGCCCCGAGGCCACGAGGATCGGCGCGCCGAACCACAGGCCGACCTCTTTCCAAGCCTTGTAAGGAGCCGTCGCCGCGCGCAGGGGGTTGCCCGTCACCGCGCTCAGCCACTCCCACTCATAGGCCGCGGGCCCAACAAAGTACGCCAAGGTCACCGCGGAGACGAACATCCAGAAGGTCACCCGCAGGCCCACCAACATGCCCCCGGCGATCATCACGGGGTTGTTGTCGAAGGTGATCGTCCAGTCCGAGGGCTTAAACGCCGTGAACACGCCGTCCACCGTCTCGCCGCCCCGGGCGGGCAGCATGTCGAAGATCGGCGTGTCGGCGGCGAGCAGGCCGGTCTTGGAGGTCTCGCCGGTCTTGGGATCGGTGACGGTGCGCAGGGGCAGGTCGATGAGCAGGGGGAAGATCGCGCCGATGGAGGCCGAGATGAGCAGGGTGCGGGCCTTGACGATGGCGTCGCCGCCTGCGGAGTAGAGCGACTGTAAGGTCGCGGCGGCGGCGGTGCCCGAGGGGAAACGTAGGCGCTCTTGGTTGATGAGGTTTCGTTTCATCGGGATCGCCAAGACCGTGCCCAGCCCGGCGAGGAACACCGTCCACGGCACGAGGATCATCGCGCTGAGGTGGGTGCCGCCGGGGTTCTCTGGCGTCACGCTCAGCAGCAAGAGCGCGGCGATGGCCGAGACCATGGTGCCGCCCGTGGAGTAGCCCGCGGAGCTGGCCGCCGACGCCATGCAGTTCGTCTCTAAGATCGTCAGCGGCGTCTTCATCACCCCGATCTTGACCAGCAGGTTCGAGAGCGCGAAGCTCAAGATGCAGGCCGTGATCGCCACGCCCAAGGCCCAGCCGGTCTTGAGGCCGATGTAGAGGTTCGTGAACGCCAAGAGGCCGCCCAAGACCGAGCCCATGATCACCGCGCGGACGGTGAGCTGGGGCACGCCCTCGCCACGGTAGACCTCACGCAGCCAGGTCTCCTCGTCCATGTCCTGCACCTTCTCCGGCCCAATGGCCAGGGGCGCGCAGGCGGCGAGCTCATCAGGGGTCTGGGGCGGTCGCTGAAAGAGGGGCATCGGTGGACTCCGGCGGGCGATTGAGAAGTGTAGCGCCAAGCGCCGCTGTGAACCGTCGTCGCGTAAAGATCCGCGTGGGGGGCCTTGATTCTCTCGCGGAGTTTTGCGAGAACAGGGCGCCAGTGAAATGGAAAAGGAGTCCGTGTGAAGCTCGTCCGCCTAGGTGATCTCTCCGCCGCGTTTCAGCCCGACGGCGCGATCCTCGTCCGCTCCGCCTCCCACGGGGTCTCGGCGCGTGTTCCGCCCCCCGTCGTGAGCCTGATGGCGTTCTGCACCACCCCCCGCGCCGAGTCCGAGGTCGCCTCGCTCTTTGGGCCCTCTGGGCTCTCGGCCTTCAAGCAGCTCGCGGAGATCGGCCTCTTGGTCACCGAGGAGCAGGCGGCCGACACGCCGGTCTTCTTCGAGAACTACGCCGATGTGGACGTTCATCGCCGCATGTTGGCCGATCGCCCCCGGGTGGAGGCCTTCAAGGCCGCGATTCAGGCCGTGGTGAAGCCGGGCATGGTGGTGATGGACTGCGGCACGGGCAACGGCATCTTGGCCCTGCTCGCCGCCCAGGCCGGGGCGAGCAAGGTCTACGCGGTGGATCGCTCGGCGCTCCTCGACACCGCAAAAGAGGTCGCCCGGGCCTCGGGCTATGGCGACGTCATCCAGTTTGTGCGCGGCGACTTCGCCCGGGTCGAGCTCCCCGAGAAGGTGGACGTCATCGTCTCCGAGACCATCGGGCAGTTCGCCGTGGCTGAAGGCGGCGGCCCGGATCTCGCCCAGGCGATGCTCAAGAACCTCAAGCCCGGCGGGGCGATCGTGCCCAACGGCGTCGAGCTGCACGCGGCGCCGGTCGGCGATCCCACCCTCTACAACGAGACCGTAGACCCCTTCGATGGCCGCGACGGCTTCGACCAGACCGTCCTGCGTGAGGCGAGCCTACGCCGTGGCCGCACCACCGAGGTCGATCCCACCCACCTGCTCGCGCCAGGGCAGCGGGTCACACGCTTTGACTGGCCGATCCCCGAGATCCCCGGCGGCGAGGCCTCGTGGACCTTCGCCGAGGGCGCCGTGGTGCGTGGCCTCGCGGGCTGGTTTGTCCTGGACATGGCCCCCGGGCTGCAGCTCCCTTCAGGCCCGAGCGACCCCTTGACCCACTGGAAGCAGATCTACTTCCCGATCAAGCCCATCGAGCTCGCCCCAGGCGACCGCCTGAACGTTCATATGGACGTCGAGCCCGCGACGGACGACCGCCGCGGCATCCGCGTGAGCTGGGAGATCGAGGCCCAGGGCGAGATCCGGCGCATCGAGCACCGGGTGCGTTAGGGCGCCCGTCGTGATCAGTGGGCGAAGCGCCAGCCTTTGCCCGGCTCGACGTCGTCGATGAGCGAGACCCCAGCGTAGAGCCAGGCCTCGCCGCTCTCGACCCGGCCGGAGAGCTTCACCCGCAGGGCGTCGTCGGGCCTCCAGGCGATGCCCGCGTCAAGGGCCCAGGGGGAGCCCAGGCCCTCGGCGCCCTCGATGCGCATCGCCGGGCTGACCTGCCAGTCGGGGAAGAGCACGAGGGTGCCCGCCAACGACCCGCGGAGGCCGTCCCCGGCGCCTAAGGTGCCGTCGCCGAGGATCTTCACCGAGTCGCCCACGGGGATCGCCACGCTCGCCGAGGCCAAGAGCAGCCGATCGACGGGGAAGACCGCCAAGGCCGCCCGCGCCCGGACCTCCTCCCGTCTGCGCCCGGCCAAGGCCGCGCTGCCGCCGAAGACGAGGCCGTCGTCCGAGAACGCCACGTCGCTGCGCGCGCCGCCCCAGACCGAGGTGATGAGATCGCCGTCCATCGCGCCGCCCTGGGCCCGGATGCCCAAGAAGTAGCCCGGCCACAGCTCAGTGAAGCCCATGGAGTACGGCACGAAGAGGTTTGACCAGCCGTCGACCTGCTCGTTGTTGACCGGGTGGGGCTGAAACCCCGTGGCGATCATCCAGCCCTTCGGGGCGCCCATGATCGCCGCGCCCCACTCGGGGAAGGGCTTGAGCGCGCCGGTGCCGGTGCGGGTCTCGGTGCCGAAGGGGCCCGGGCCGAGGAGATCGACGTCTACGCGCAGGCGAAGCGGGCCCACGCCGAGGCGCGCGTCAAGCTCGGCCTGGGCGACGCCGACGTCGTTCGAGCCTGAGGTGGCGAGGCCGACGAACTCGAACCCGGCGCCGACGTCAAACTCTGCGGCCAGGGCCGCTGTGTTGAGATGAAGCAGAAAGACTGGTATTGTCATGTCAACACTATAACCTGAGCCGCTCCTCTTGAGCCCAACCCCAAGCGCGGCTATACCAAAACGTCCGCGCTCTGCTGGAGGTCCCGATGTCTTCTGTTCGCCTGAGCCTCGCGCTCGTCCTCGCCCTCACCGCTTGCGGGGAGAAGAAGGCCCCTGAGCCCGCCCCCGTCGCCGCCGTTGAGCCCGCCCCGGCGCCGGAGCCCGCCCCCGAGCCCGAGGTTGTCCCGCCGCCCCCCGAGCCGCCCAAGCCCAACGCCGACATGAACCTGACGATCACCTACGCCGACGGCAAGACGGTCTCCGGTCACGTCAAGCGCATCGAGCGCTCGACGGACTTCTACGCTGACGCCGGCTGGGAGGACGCCAAGGGTTACCTCACGCTCACGTTAGAGGGCAACGGCACCGAGAAGGAGGCCATGTGGACGGAGATCGGCACGATCACCGTCACCCCGGGCAAGATCCCCGCCGACGTGGACTGCACCTACTCCTCGGACGTCTCGCCCTGGATGTACACCTGCGAGCTCAAGACGGTCACCACCGCCACCACCAAAGACGCCAAGAAGTGGACGGTGAGCACCCGCTACAAGTGGCGGCTCACCTTCGACGACGACTCCCAGGTCGAGTTCTGGCTGGCGAAGTACCCCGCCCGCGCCCAGGATGACAAGGTCGTCACCATTGATGACGAGGTCGGCGAGAACTTCGACATGTACGCGAAGCTCCAGGCGCAGCTCCGCAACGACGTCGGCGGCCTGGTGAAGACGATCACCGTGAAGTGATCGTCGCCTGAGGCGAAGCGGCGCGCCCGGGGGCTCAGGCCCTTGGGCGCTCGCTCGACGTGACAGCGATGGCCGGGCGTTTCCCGCGGATGCCCGCGCGGTAGAGCCGCTGGCCGAGCACGGCGCAGAGCCGCTCCACCAAGGCGAGCTGGTCGCCGTTGTAGACCCCGGCGACGGGGTTGACGAGCTCCAGGCAGCCGAAGATGTAGCCCTCGGCCACCACCGGGGCGCAGAGCACGGCGCGTGTGCGGTAGCCCGTCTCCATGTCGACGGGCCGGTAGTGGCGAGGGTCGTGAAAGGCGTCGTTCACGATGAAGCCTACGCACTGCTCGATGCACACGCCGACGAAGCCGGTGCCATGGGGCAGGCGCGCGGCCTTGAGCTTGCCGCCGTGGGGGCCGGTGGCGGCGACGAAGAACAGGCTGCCCTGGTGCGGCGTGGCCTGCACCGCCGCGCCACACTCGCTCGGCGCGAGGACCCCGGCGATCTCCAGGGCGAGCTCCCAGGCGATCACCGCCGTGGCGGCGTGCTGCACCCGGCCCATGCCCTCGACCAAGGCGGCGGGCGCGGGCTCGTCGGGGCTCACCGGCGCACGAAGGACGGGGCTCTCTTGGGGGGTGAGGGTGGGCACCAAACGCCAGGTTCTCCCGGAGACCTCGTCCAGGGCGATCACCTCACCGGAGTCGAGCAGCTCACAGCGCAGTCGACGGGCGGCGGTCAGCGCGTTCTCGGCCTCCATGAAGGCGCCGAGCGCGGCGAGCCAGGTGTCCGCGGTGAGCTCACGAACCGCAACACCGTTCATCTTGAGGGCGAAGCGCGGCAAGGGGGTCCCTCCAGGGAGAACTCCAGAGTACCATATCTGAACGTCCGCGTGCGGCTCAGCCCCCCTAGCGGCGCGCGCTCCTCCAAGGCTCATCTCGACGTGACCACGCAACCGCCTGACCTGCTCCCGCGCTTTCGCCGTTGGGCCATCTGGGCCATCGCCATCGGCGCGATCCTCTACGTCGTCGGCACGGTCTGGGCGGGCTTCTCCGAGGTCGGCGCGGAGCTGCTCAACTTCGCGTGGTGGCTGTACATTCCGGTGCTGCTGCTCACGCTCGTCAACTACGGCCTGCGCTGGGTGAAGTGGCGTTACCTGCTCGGGCGCCTCGGGCTGAGCTTGCCGTGGCGCGAGGACGCGACGCTGTTCATCGCGGGCCTGGCGATGGTGATCTCGCCGGGCAAAGCGGGCGAGCTGCTCAAGCCCTACGTCGTCTCCAAACGCACCGGGGTGAACCTCGCCACGACCATCCCCGCGCTCCTGACCGAACGCATCACCGACGGCATCGCGATGTTGGCCCTGGCGGCGATCTCCGTGAGCACCTACGCCGCGGATCGGGTCGCTTGGGTGGCGGTGCCCTCGGCGCTTCTGGGCGCGGCGCTCATCGTGTTGATGTCGGAGCCGCTGTCGATGGGCTCCGTGGACCTGCTCGCGCGTCTGCCCGGCGTCGGTCGCCTCGCGCCGAAGATCCGCGAGCTGCTCATGGCGCTGCGCATCTGCCTCTCCCCGGGCGCCTTGTTGTGGACGGTGCTGCTCTCGTTGGTGGCCTGGTTCGCCGAGTGTGTCGGTTTCTGGCTGATCTTCATCGGCATGGGCGTCGAGGCCAGCCTAGACGCCTCCACCTTCCTCTACGCCTTCTCCACCATCGCCGGGGGCGCGATGCCCGGCGGCCTGGGCGTGGCGGACGGCGCCTTGGCCGGGGGCGCGGTGACGCTCTTGGGCGTGAGCGAGGCCGTCGCCGTCACCAGCGCCCTCTTGGTGCGGGTGGCGACCTTGTGGTTCGGCGTGCTCTTGGGCGCCGTGGCGCTCTTACGGTTTGAGTCGCTGCTCGGCGGCGGCCCGGCGGCGGACTCAGCGGACTCAGCGGAGACCCCGCCCGAGGGCGCTTAACCTTCGCGGCAGCTCGGGCAGCGGCCCTCAAACAGCACCCCGGCGCGGCGCACCTCAAAGCCCTCGGGCAAGGCGCGGGCCACCTGCACATCGGCGTCGGGCACGTCCGAGAGCGCGCCGCAGCCCGTACACAAGAAGTGGTGGTGCGGGGTGGGGTCGGGGTCGAAGCGGGACTCGTCGCCGGGGACGTAGACCTCACGCACCACACCCAGCTCACGCAGGAGCTGGAGCGTGTTGTAGACGGTCGCCCGAGACGTGACGGGATCCGCCGCGGTGAGCCGCTCGAAGAGCTGGGCGGCGGTGGGGTGGGCGTGATCGTCGGCCAACGCGCGGAGGATGGCGCGACGCTGGGGCGTGACCGAGCACTTCTTGGCTCTGAGGAGGGCCTCAACGGCCGGAATGTCCATCACGGGCTGACCTCTTCGTTGTAGAGTAGCGCGCCTTTTGACAGGGCGCGAACAAAGCGCGCCTTCGGAGCGCCGAGATGTCCGAGACCCCCTTCTTAGCGGCCTGTGTTCAGCTTCGTGGCAGCTCTGACGTTGCCCGCAACCTCGCGGTCACCGAGGGCCTCATCCGCCGCGCCGCGGGGTATGGCGCCCGGCTCATCGCCACCCCCGAGGCCACGACCTATCTGGGCCCACACGCCCGAAAGATCGCCCTCGCCGAGACCGTTGACGGCCCCACCCACGCACGTTTTGGGGCCTTGGCCGCGGAGCTGGGCGTCACCTTGTTGTTGGGCTCCATCGCCGAGCGCGCGCCGGGCCACGACGACCGCTGCTACAACACCTCCTTGCTCTTCGGCCCCGACGGCGCGCGCTTGGCGACCTACCGCAAGCTGCACCTCTTTGACGTGGACGTGCCCGGCGGGGTGCGTTTTCGCGAGTCCGACACCACCTTGCCCGGCGACGAGGTGGTCGTGGCCCAGACCACGCTCGGGCCCCTGGGCCTCTCGGTCTGTTACGACATGCGTTTCCCCGAGCTCTACCGCGCCCTCACCGACCGCGGCGCGACCATGCTCGCCGTGCCCAGCGCCTTCACCCTGATGACCGGCAAAGACCACTGGCACACGCTCTTGCGCGCCCGGGCCATCGAGTGCCAGAGCTACGTCTTCGCCCCGGCCCAGTGGGGGGAGCACGACGACGCGGGCCTACGGCGCTCTTATGGCCACGCGCTCATCGTCGATCCCTGGGGCACGGTCATCGGAGAGTGTGGGGATCACGAGGGCTTGGCCCTGGCGGAGATCCACCCCGAGCGTGTGGCCCAGGTGCGGGCGGCGATCCCCGTCGCGGCGCATCGGCGCGTGTAAACCCAGGCGCGTGAGCTACTTGCAGGCGACGACGACCACGGCGTGGGTGTCGGTGATCTTCCGCTTGAGCTTGGAGGCCTGGACCACAAACATGGTGTTGGCGTCGCCGGTGGAGAAGAAGTCCACGACGCTGTAGATGCCGTCGTGTTCGCCCTCACCGATGGCCTGGTCGTAGGCGTCGACGACGTGCAGGCGGACCTTCTTGGCGCGCTCCGGCGAGCCCACGGCGACGGCCCGGCAGAGGCGACCGGCCTCAAGGGGCAACAAGAAGCCCGCGGCGCCCTCGGCGATCACCGTCTCCCACTCGCCGTGGTAGACCTGATAGCCCTCCAGCTCCAGAAGCTCGACGGCGGTGCGGGCGATCTGCCAGGTCGAGGCCGTGGAGATCGGCATCTGGCCGATGGGGTAGCTCGTCACCATCGAGAAGAAGCCGCCGGAGTACTCGGCCTTGGAGCGGGCGACGACGATCTGGGCCTCGTAGAGCCCCGAGCGGAGGGCCTGGAAACCGACGATGGGGGTGTTGTCGGTCATGTCGTCTTGACCGACGAGCTGGCCGCGGTCGTCGTAGACGAGCAGGTCCAGGTCTTCGATGCGGTCCTTGTCGCCGATGGCCACCATCATCACGTTGTCGTCTTGGCCCACGGGCACGGGCACGACCGTGGGGGCGGCGCCCTCGAAGGCGATGCCGAGGGTCATGTCGGTGATCTGGAAGCCGTCGCCCTCTAGTTTGGTGATGAGCTCGCCGAGGTCATCCATGACCGGGAGCATCGACTCAACCTGTTGGGCGGCGGCGGGGGCGCTGAGGGCGACGAGGAGCGGGAGCAAGGCCACGAGGTCTCCATGCTGGGAGAGAGAGGGACATCATATCCCCTGCGCGGGGGGCTCGGTTAGCGGCGGGCGACGGAGGCGATGCCCTCGACGCTCGCGGGCACGATGCCCTTCTCGGTGATGATCCCGGCGATGAGCGACGCTGGGGTCACGTCGAAGGCGGGGTTTCGCGCGGGGCTGTCCTCCGGGGTCACCCGCACCCGGGTGAAGCGCCCCTCATCAGACCAGCCCCAGATAAAACGCACCTCGTCCTGATCGCGCTCCTCGATGGGGATGTCGGCGCCAGTGGGGCAGTTGGGATCGATGGTCGTGGTGGGCGCGGCGACGTAGAACGGCACGCCGTTCGCTTTGGCGACGACGGCGCTGGAGTAGGTGCCGATCTTGTTCGCCACGTCGCCGTTGGCGGCGATGCGGTCGCTGCCGACGATGACGAGGTCGATCTGGCCCCGCTGCAGGTAGTGCCCGGTGGCGTTGTCGGCGATGACCGCGTGGCGCACGTTCTCCCCGGCGAGCTCCCAGGCCGTGAGCCGCGAGCCCTGGCCGCGGGGGCGGGTCTCGTCCACCCACACGAAGGGGTCGCGGCCCTCTCGTTTGGCGGCGTAGATTGGGGAGAGCGCGCTGCCCCAGTCCACAAAGGCGAGCCAGCCGGCGTTGCAGTGGGTGTTCACCCGGGCCTGATCGCCGATGAGCGGGGCGCCGTGGCGGCCGATGGCCTCACAGCAGGCGGCGTCGTCGTCCGCCAGGGCCTCGGCGGCGGCGACGGCGGCCATGCGGGCGCGAGCGGGGTGATCCCCCTCGGCCTCGGCGGCGCGCAGCACATGGCGCACGGCGTAGAACAGGTTCTGGGCCGTGGGGCGCGTGGACTCGATGAGCCGGGCGGCGGCGGCGAGGTCCTCAAAGAAGGTGGCGTCCGGCGCGAGCTGGGCGGCCTGGGCCACGCCGTAGGCGGCGGTGGCGCCGATGGCCCCGGCGCCGCGCACGACCATGTCCCGAATCGAGGCCGCGGTGTCGGCGACGGTCGGCAAAGCCACCAGCTCAAACCGATACGGCAGGAGCGGCTGGTTGATCATACGCACGGTCGCGCCGTCCATCCAGACGGTGCGGAAGGGCTGTCCGTTGACGTTCACGGCGCGCTCCAAGGCGAAGAGGGGGCGCGCAGAGCCTACGTCAGCCCTGGCCTCAGTTCAAGCCCGGCCCTGGTCGAGGCCGAGCATCAGGCCATCGGCGGTGGGGCTGACCTCCCCAGACCCACACAACGAGAGCGTGCCGCTGCCCACCCCCCGAGAGAGCCAGCCGTCGCCGGTCCAAGAGAGCCATGCGCCGGACTCTAAGCCGACGCAGCGCAGGGGCGCAAAACGTTCGGCGATGAGCCGCACACGCGCGGGGTTGTCGAGGTGCAGCCGTTTTTTGGCGTGGGGCAGCACGACGAGGCCGGGCAAGAAGCCCAGGCCCGTGTCGAGGAGCTCGTC
>JAKLKE010000078.1:0-6646 GCA_023150775.1 Myxococcota bacterium | reverse complement strand
GCACCACACGGTCACAGAGGGCCATCGCCCCGGCGGACCAGGCCACGACGGAGACGCCGCCGCGCCAGGCCTCGGCCAGGGCGCGGTCGAGGCCGAAGAACAGCATCCGGTTGCGGAGCACGCCGACGTGGCCCCCGGCGACGCAGATCGCCCGCGCGCCGCACAAGAGCGCCCGGGCCTGCTCCCGGCGGTGGGTGAGGGCGGGGGGCTCCAAGTGGCGAAGGCGCTCGTTGTACTCGGCCTGAATCTCTTCGCTGCGCCGCAAGAAGCGCTCATCGAGGGCCCGAATCCCACGCATCGCGTCGGCGAGCTCCTCATCCACAAGCTGCGGGGCGTGTTTGTGCTGATCCAAGAGCTGGCGCCAGGCGGCGAGCTCCAACTCCATCCGCACGCGGTGCAGCTCCTTGAGCGTCTGCACCTGGGCCTGCCGGGCGCGGTAGACCGCGTGCAGGGCGTGGTGGTGCTCCATGAGCTCCTCGAACCACGCGTAGAGCGGCAGCGGCACAGCGGAGGGCCCGATGTCGCGCCCGAGCGCCTCGGTGTCGGCCTCGTCATGGCGCCAGCCCGCGGTGATCATCACGATCGGGCCGTGCCCCGGCAAGCTCTGGAGCGCCTGGGGCAAGTTGGGCAGGGGACGCTGGGGGCCGAGGACGTAGAGGGGTGCCGACATGGCGCTACGTTAACCCGAATCGGGGCGCTCGGGCCGGGTGTCAACCTCCGCACGAGGCGCACCCTCGATATGATCCGACCTGCGCGCTAAGGGCTCTCTTCGTTTGAGCCCCTCGCGGCGCCCAAACACCTCCTCACGCTCATCACGACCGACCCTCCCTTCACGACAGAGGCCCCCATGTCCTTCCTCGACCAGTACCAAGACAAGACGGTCCTCGTGACCGGCGGCGCGGGGGCCATCGGCTCCAACCTCACCCGGGCCCTGGCGGCCGTCGCCAAGCGGGTGATCGTCCTCGACAACCTCGTCGCCTCGCCGCGCTGGAACGTGCCGTCTCTGCCCAACGTGCTCTTTGTCGAGGGCGACATCCTCGACGAGGTGAAGCTCAAGCGCGTGTTTTTTGAGCGCCCGCAGATCGTCTTCCACCTCGCGGCCTTCTTCGCCAACCAGAACTCCGTGGACCACCCCGAGAACGACCTCATGGTCAACGGCATGGGCACGCTGCGCCTGATGGAGTACGGCGTGCTCCAGGGCATCGAGCGCTTCGTCTACGCCTCGTCAGGCTGCTCGATCTACGGCCACGCCGCGCCGTTGCCGCTCACTGAAGACTTCATGTCGATGCACCTCACCACGCCCTACCAGATCACGAAGATGCTGGGTGAGCTCTACGGCAACTTCTTCCACCACCACTACAACCTGCCCGTGGTGAAGGCGCGGTTCTTCAACTCTTACGGCCCCGGCGAGGTGCCCGGCCAGTACCGGAACGTCATCCCCAACTTCATCTACTGGGCGATGAAGGGCCTGCCGCTCCCCATCACCGGCACGGGCGAAGAGACCCGCGACTTCACCTGGGTCGGCGACATCACCGACGGGCTGTTGCGCGCGGGCGTGGTGCCCGAGGCCATCGGCCAAGAGTTCAACCTCGCCTCGGGCCGCGAGATCCAGATCCGCACCTTGGCCGAGCGCATCAACGCCGCCGTAGGCAACGAGGCCGGCATCCGCTTCGCTGAAGTGCGCCGCTGGGACACCAAGAAGCGCCTGCTCGCCTCCGTAGACAAGGCGCGAAACCTCATCGGCTACGCCCCCGACACCCAGTTTGAGGCGGGCCTCGACCAGACCATCGCCTGGTTCCGCGACAACTGGGAGCGCATCGACCACGCCGCGGCCTTTGGCCCTGGTGCGTCCTCCGCCGTGCGTAGCCTCGTCGTGAAGAAGGACTCCTGAGCCTCTGAACCTCTCACCGGATAGGAGCGCCGATATGTTTGAGGACGCCATGCCCGCCCAGAACACCCCAGAACGTGTGCGCCTGTTCGGCTGCGAGTTTGACCGCGTGAGCCTCGATGAGGCCGTCGCCCAGGTCGAGGGCTACATCGCTGAAGGCACGCTGCACCAAGGCTGCGGCGTGAACGTCGATCAGCTCGTCAAGATGAAGGACAGCGAGGCGTTCAAAGAGATCATCGGCAAGTGTGATCTCGTCACGGCGGACGGCACGCCGGTGGTCTGGGCGTCGCGGCTCTTCGGCAAGGCCCTGCCCGAGCGGGTGGCGGGCATCGACCTCTTTGAGGCGCTCCTGCCCGTCGCCGCCAAGCGGGGCTATCGGGTGTACCTGCTCGGCGCGAAAGAGGAGTCGCTTCAGGCCGCCAAAGCGGAGTACCTGCGGCGGCACCCCGGCCTGCAGATCGTCGGCGCGCGCAACGGCTACTACAAACGTGAAGACGAGCGGGAGATCGCCGCCGACATCAAGGCCACCGGCGCCCAGCTCTTGTTCATCGCGATCTCCTCCCCCAAGAAGGAGGAGTTTGTCGACCGCAACCGCGAGGCCCTGGCGAACGTGCCGTTCATCTTGGGCGTCGGCGGCTCGTTTGACATCGCCGCCGGGTTCGTGAAGCGCGCGCCGGGCTGGATGGGCAAGGTTGGCGTGGAGTGGCTCTACCGTTTTGCCCAAGAGCCAAAACGTATGGGCCGCCGCTACTTCATCGAGGACGCGGCGTTTCTGGGCATGGTCGCGAAGGAGGCTTGGTACAGCGTCTCGGGCAGAGCGCCCAAGGGCTGAGCCCGCCGTCGTGCCGCTCGGGTCAGGGCTCGCCGGGTCAGGGCCCCCAGAACAGGGCCACGGCCCCGGCGCGTAAGAGGCCACCTTCGGTCACGCCTTGGGCGCCGAGGCCCCAGTCGGGGAGGCCGTCGCCGTTGAGGTCACCCAAGGCGACGGCGTTGCGACCGACGTAGGCCCGGGTCGCCTCGCCGCTCACGCTGAGCTGGGCGACATCGACGATGTCGTAGGCGCCGCTGAGCCCAGCGAGGGTTGAGCCGAGCACGATCCAGGCCGCTCCCGCGTCGGAGAGGCTGTCGACCTCGACGGTGTAGGCCCCGGTGAGCAGCTCGGGGAGGACGTCTCCGTCGAGATCATTCGCCGAGAGCTCCCAGCCCAGACGATCGCCGCTCGCCGCGCCGCCCAAGGTGATGTCGGCGTCGTTGAGGTCGAGCGCGCCTGAAGGGGGGCCGCCGAAGAAGACGTAGACGCCGCCAGCGTCCGTCGCCGTGGCGTCACCAAAACGTGCGCCGAGGGCCCACTCGCCGAGGCCGTCGCCGTCGAGATCACCCAGGCCCACGCCGGAGATGCCGACGTTGTCGTCGCCGTCTAAACCCTCGACCTGGCCCAAGGCGAGGCTCGCCGCGGTCACCGCGCTCCCGGCGCTGAGGCTGCCCCCGGCGTAGATCAAGGCGACGCCGCAGTCGGCGCAGCTCACGCCGTCCATGTCGGGGGCGCCGATGAGCAGCTCGACGAGGCCGTCGCCGTCGAGATCTCCCAGGGAGCCCAGGCCGCCCAAGCCGAGGTGATCCGTCGCGCCCGTGGCGTTCAGCACGAGGTCGGCGTCGGCGGGGCCCAGCTCAGCCGAAGGCAAGACGCCATTGAGCCAGTACACGGCGACGGCGCCGCCGTTCGACGCGCCGCTGGGGTCGGCGTAGGGCGCGCTCACGAGGAGCTCCCCGAGGCCGTCACCGTCGAGATCGACGCTGGTGAAGGCCGAGCCCGCGCGGTCTTTGGCCACGCCGCCGCGCACGATGAGCGCCGCGTCATCGGCGACGCTGCCGCCTTGGCCCCAGCTCGCCTGATCTTGGGAGGACAACACATAGACCGCGCCCAGCTCGGCGAGGCCGTCCCCGGTCGCCGTGGGCGCGCCCAAGAGCAGCTCCGAGCGGCCGTCTCCGTCGAGATCGACGCCGCCGCTCGCGCCGCGCAGGTCGCCCAAGGTGTCACCGGCGGCCTCACCCAACCACCAGGCGCGGGCGTCGGTGTCTGCGGCGTCGCCAATAAGATCGGCGCCGTAGTACAAAAACACGCCCCCGGCGCTGCTGCTGTAGCCCGCCCCGGTGACGATGAGCTCGTTGAGCCCGTCGCCGTCGAGGTCTCCGGGGGTGTCAAGGCTCTGGCCGAAGGCGGCGCGGGTCTCGGTGCCGACCAAGGTGACGTTGGCGTCTGCCCGGGTGAGGGCGCCGCTCCAGCGGTCAGAGAGGGTGAGGGTGTCGATCCCCGAGGCCTCGGCGTCTCCGTCGCTCACGGTGACCTCGCAGCTCAGCGTCGAGGCGGCGGCGGCCGTGGCGGCGGTGTAGCTCCAGGCGCTCCCCGAGCTCACCAGGACGCCGTCGAGGAGCCAGTCTACGGTGGTGGTAAGGCTGTCGGCGGGGTCGGGGTCGGCGGCGGGGGAGGTGACGGCGCAGGTGAAGCGGCCGCCGATGAAGCCCGGGTTCGGGCTGAGGCGCACCGTCGGCGGGCTCGGCGCGCTGTTCTCGGCGAGGGTCGTGTCCGAGGCGTCGCTCACGCTCCACTCGGCGCCGTCGTACACCCGGGCCTCACACCAGATCGTGTCGCCTTCATCAAAGCGGTCGCCGCCCAGGGTGGCCGCGCTCCCCGCCGAGGCGCCGTTGACGTAGAAGGTGTGGGCGCTGGTCAACGTGTCGCCGTCGTCATCTGTGGCGGTGACGGCGCAGCCTAGGCTCGACGACTCCGTGGCGGGCAGGCCGGTGAGGCGAACGTCGGTGACGACGGGGGTGGTGTTCACCACGGTGACCGAGGCCACGGCGGTGTTTGTGCGGGAGGAGGAGGTGGCCGTGACGACACACTCCACCTCGTCGCCGCGCACGAGCACGCCGGAGAGCGGGATCGAGGCGTCGCCCAGCTCCACCCCGTTCACCGCCCAGCGGGCGCGCTCTTCAGTGATGGCCTCGCCGTCGGGCTCGGTGACGGTCCAGGCGCAGGTCAAGCGGTCGTTGGGGCGGGGCTCGGCGGGGTCGATGGTCACCGAGATGTCTGGCCCGGCGCCCTCGATGAGCACGCTGTCTTCGCCGGGCTCGCTCGTGAGCGCGCCGTCGCTGGCGACGGCCTAGACCGTCCACAGCTCCCCTTTGTGGGTGATGCCCGCGGGCAAGGTCGTCAGCCCGTCGTGCTCGGGCATCGGCACGTCGTCGCGGCGCCAGGTGAAGGTGGTGGTGACGGCTTGGCCTTCGGGATCCTCGGCGGGGGTGACGAGCCCGGCGAAGAGCGCCTCGCCGCTCACCGGGGCCGAGGGGGTGATGCCGGGGATGGGGCTAGAGGGCGGCTGGTTGCCGACGGCGGTGACCTCAAGGCTCGCCGTGGCCGTCTGGTCGAGGGCGGCGACGGTCAAAAGGAGCGTCTGCGCGCCGGCCTCTAAGCCGCCGCCTTCGCCGAGAAAGCCGCCGTCTACGTCGGGATCGAGGCGCAGCGAGAACGAGACCGTCGCGCCGTCCGCCGTGAGCGTGGCCGTCGAGAGCGCCTCGCCGAGCGCCTCCTCCGGGCTCACCACCCCGGCGAGCTGGAACGGCGCCTCCGCGGGCAGGGTGGCCCCGGCGGCGGGGGTGGTGAGGCTCAAGACGAGCGTCTCGGCGGGGGCGTCGCTGTCGTCGTCGCCGGGGTTGACGGGGAAGTCACCGCCTGAGCCTTTGCAGCCAATGGTGACGAGCAGGATCAACCAGGGGGCGGCGCGACGCGGGATCGGTGGCATTCGTTGCCTCCAAGGTTGAGATCATCATACCAGGGGAGGGCAGAACTCCTCGGAGCGACCATGATCACCTGGACCTCGGCGGGAGCCGTCGAGCGGCCGACGATGGTGCAAATTCGCGTTCAGCGCGCGTACCCCGGCCGGGTGCGCGCCGGCGCCCCGGTGCCGACGCGCTCGATGACCCCGGAGGAGGTGCTGGAGAACCTCCGCTTCTTCACCCGTGGCCTCGACACCCCACGCTCCCAGCCCTGCGCCCGGCTGGTGCTCTCCGGCGTGGGCGTGGCGTCCCGGGAAGACAGCCCCGAGGCGCTCCGCCAGGCCCGAGGCTGGGGCATCAAACACGCCGTGCTGCACGTCGGCCCAGAAGACCTGGAGACCTTCGACGCGCCCCGGTTTGTCGGCCTCGTGGACGCCTTGGTCGTGCCGGTCCAGCCCGGCGCGGGCGGCGGGGGTCTCACCGAGGGCGCGGCGGCGGTGCGCGCTTGTAAGACCTTGGGGGTGCGGGTCGTCGCCTCGACGTCGTTGACCGTCGAGGCCGTCTCCGCCCTTGAGCCCACGGCCCGGGCCATCGCCAGCGCCGGCCCCCAGGCCGCCACCTTTAGTTACCCCTTCCCGATCTCCGGGAACACCTCCACCCACGTCCCCCATGTCGGCGCCGTCGTCGCCGCCTTGGGCCGGGTCGTGCCGATGCTCACCCAGGCCGGGGTGCAGGTCGATCTCAAGGGCCTGCCGTCCTGTTACCTCGGGGAGCTCGCCGCCCTGAACCGCCGCAGCGCCAACCGCTGGTACGTCGACGCCGACCACCAGCGCGGGGACGCCGTGCTCTTTTTCCCCGACGTCGTGCGCTTCACCAAGTCCGAGAGCTGTCGTTTCTGCGCGCACGACAGCGCCTGCGACGGCTTCTTCTCGACCTACCTGCGCCGCCCCGGCTTCCCGGCGCTGAGCCCCGTCCAGACCGTCT
>JAKLKE010000789.1 GCA_023150775.1 Myxococcota bacterium | reverse complement strand
GGGCACCCACGCGTGGGACGACGAGGGGGACGGGGCCACGGAGCTCTCCGGGGACTGCGACGACTCCGATCCCACCGTGTACCCCGGGGCCCCGGAGCTGGACGACGGGATCGACAACGACTGTGACGGCTTCACCGACGAGGGCGCCCCCGACGTGGACGACGACGGCGACGGGTACTCGGAGGACGCCGGGGACTGCGACGACACCGACGACGAGGTCCACCCCGGCGCCCCGGAGCTGTCGAACTCCGTCGACGACGACTGCGACGGGGCCATCGACGAGGGCACCGGAGGCACCGACGAGGACGGCGACGGCTTCGCCGAGTCCGGCGGCGACTGCAACGACGCCCGGGACGACACGCACCCCGGCGCCGTGGAGTTGCCCGACGGGGCGGACAACGACTGCGACGGGGTCGTGGACGAGACCACCGAGCTCTACGACGACGACGGGGACGGCTACTCCGAGGTGGCGGGGGACTGCAACGACGGCGATCCCCTGGTCTCTCCGGGCGCGGTGGAGGTGCTGGACGGCGTCGACAACGACTGCGACGGGGTGGTGGACGGAGGGGTGAGCGACACCGCCGACGGGGACGGCGACGGGTACGCCCCCGCGGGCGGGGACTGCGACGACGACGACC
>JAKLKE010000788.1 GCA_023150775.1 Myxococcota bacterium | reverse complement strand
GATCGACCAGTCCGCGCCGGTGGGGGACGGCGATGCCGACGGGTACACCTGGTCCACGGGCGACTGCGACGACGGCGATCCCTTCATCTACCCGGGGGCGGTGGAGGTCGCCGACGGCGTCGACCAGGACTGCGACGACCTGGTGGACGAGGGGACGGCCCGCTTCGACGACGACGGGGACGGCTTCAGCGAGGACGAGGGGGACTGCAACGACGCGGATCCCGACATGTACCCCGGCGCGAGCGAGCTGGAGAACGGCCGCGACGACGACTGCGACGGCACGGTGGACGAGGGCTCGGACTACACCGACGACGACGGCGACGGCTACAGCGAGCTGGGCGGGGACTGCGACGACGGCGACGACCACGTCCACCCCGGCGCCGACGAGATCCAGAACGGCGTCGACGACGACTGCGACGGCGTCATCGACGAGGGGACCGACGCCTTCGACAACGACGGGGACGGCTGGACGGTGGCCCAGGGCGACTGCGACGACGGCAACGGCTGGGCCTGGCCGGGGGCGACGGAGGTGTGCGACGGGATCGACAACAACTGCGACGGGCAGACCGACGAGGACGACGTCTGCAGCGACGCCCCGGCGAACCCCTCCGGGGATCCCCCGGTGGATGACCCCACCGGCTG
>JAKLKE010000787.1 GCA_023150775.1 Myxococcota bacterium | reverse complement strand
ACTGCCCTAAAGGCGCACGAGTATCGCTTAGGAGGAACGCCGGTCGTCAATCCTCAGAACTTGCGGAACGGCGTGATCGTGCCCACTGAAGACACTTGTGTCGGGCCTGAGACGCTCATACGACTCCACAACTTTATGGTCTCTGAGAGAGACATTGTGGTCGCACGCCGAGGCGAAATGGGGCGTTGTGCGGTGGTAACAGCACGAGAGGCTGGCTGGCTTTGCGGGACTGGAAGTCTTGTTCTCTGTCCTCCGAATGAGGTAGATCCAAGGTTTGTTACTATGTTCCTCGGAAGCCCTTGGACGGTTGATCGATTGGGTGGCGACTCAGTTGGGTCGACAATGAAGAATTTGAACCAGAAGATAATGGCGAACCTTCCCTTTGGACTCCCCCCCCTCGCCGAACAACACCGCATCGTCGCCAAAGTAGACACGCTGATGGCCCTCTGCGACACCTTAGAGGCCCGGCTCACGGCGGCGCGGGACGCCCAGGCCGCCTTCGCCGCCGCGGCGGTTCACCACCTCGACGTGTGAGGCGCGCCAAGACACCCACGCCCAACGCCCGACGCTCGCCGCGCGGCGCTCGGCGCGCGGCGCTCGGGCGCGCCACGACGGGGACGCCCCCCTCCACGTCACGGCGATC
>JAKLKE010000786.1:398-643 GCA_023150775.1 Myxococcota bacterium | reverse complement strand
GATGCAGGCCGCCGTCGCCGTAGAGCAGATCGGCGCCGGCGCCGCCGAGCAATACGTCCTCGCCCGCGCCGCCCATCAGGACATCTTCCGCGCCGGCCCCCACGACAAGGTCGTCGCCCGCGCCGCCTTCGAGCCAGTCGCCCTGCCCGGCCGCGGCCTGGGCGTTCGCGTCGAGCGCGGCGGCCAGGTCGGCCTCGCCCTCGGCGAAGACGCGGTCGTCGCCCGCCGCCCCGGAGAGCAGATCG
>JAKLKE010000786.1:0-388 GCA_023150775.1 Myxococcota bacterium | reverse complement strand
CGCGGCCCGCGCCGCCCAGCAGTTCGTCCGCCCCCGCCCCGCCGTTGGCGGTGTCGGCGCCTTCGCCGCCCTCGATGCGGTCATCCCCCGATCCGCCGGCCATCTGGTCCTCGCCCGCGCCGCCGTCGAGCCAGTCCGCGCCGCCTTCCCCGCGCAGGATGTCGTCGCCCGTCAGGCCGAGCAGGCGGTCGTTGCCGGCCGCGCCGTTGAGGATGTCGTGCGGGTCCTGCGCATCCTGGTCGCCCTCCCGCACGGCGTCGATGGCGGGAAGAAGGTTCTCCGCGGCTGCGGCAAGGGCCAGGTCGAGCTCGAGGTGGCTCCGGTGCGTGGGCGCGCCCTGGGCGTCAACCAGGGTGGCCGTCAGGCCCAGGGTCTCGCTCGCGTCGAC
>JAKLKE010000785.1 GCA_023150775.1 Myxococcota bacterium | reverse complement strand
ACGACGACTCCGCTTCCGATGACGACTCCGCGGCCGACGACGATTCTGCCCCGGACGACGACACCACTCCCGATCCGGTTGTCACCGACCGGGACGGCGACGGCCACGACGCCATCGAGCACGGGGGAGACGACTGCGACGACTTCGACGCCTGGACCTATCCCGGCGCCCCGGAGGTGTGCGACTTCGCACATGCGGACAACGACTGCGACGGGGTCGGCGACCTGGACACCGACGCGGACGGCGACGGCCTGGCGGTCTGCGACGACTGCGACGACGCCGATCCCACCCGCAACGGCCTGGCGGAGGAGGTCTGCGACGGGATCGACAACAACTGCGACGGCCTGGTGGACGAGGACCAGGACATGGACGGGCACGCGGCCTGCGACGACTGCGACAACCGCAGCCCCCTGCGCTACCCCGGCGCGTTCGAGGCGTGCGACGGCATCGACAACGACTGCGACGAAGAGGTGGACGGGGACGTGGACTTCGATGGCTTCGACGCCTGCGAGGACTGCCGCCCCCTCGATCCCTACGCCTGGCCCGGGGCTCCCGAGACCTGCGACGGCGTGGACAACGACTGCGACGGGCTCCTGGACGAGGACGACCCGGACTTCGCCACGGACGCCGACGGCGACGGGGTGCTCTCCCGGGGGTGCGGCGGGGACGACT
>JAKLKE010000784.1 GCA_023150775.1 Myxococcota bacterium | reverse complement strand
GCCTCGCCCATCGGCGCCGACTGCCCGGTCTTCGAGATGTTCACGGGGGGCGGCGACTCCAACGACCTGTCCGGTCGCACCCTCCAGTTCGACGCCGTCATGCACGAGGTCTGCGACGGCACGGACAACGACTGCGACGGCGTCGTCGACGAGGGCTTCGACGTCGACGGGGACGGGTGGACCACCTGCGAGGGGGACTGCGGCGACGCGAACGCCAACGTCCACCCGGGCGCCACCGAGCTGTGCGACGGGCTGGACAACGACTGCGACCCGGGGACGACGGAGCACGTCGACAACGACGGCGACGGGCAGTCCGGCTGCGCCGGGGACTGCGACGACACCGATCCCGGCAACTTCGTCGGCGGCACCGAGGTCTGCGACGGCGGGGACAACGACTGCGACGGCGCTGTGGACGAGGGGATCGACGGCGACGGCGACGGCTCCCCCTGCGCCGACGACTGCGACGACTCCGAGCCCGACGCCTTCCCGGGCGCCGACGAGGACTGCGCCGACGGGATCGACAACGACTGCGACGGGTGGACGGACTCCCAGGACTCCGACTGCGGGGGCGGCGACGACGACACGGCGGACGACGACACGGCGGACGACGACACGACGGGGGACGACGACACGACGGGGGACGACGACACGACGGGGGACGACGACACCGCGGACGATG
>JAKLKE010000783.1 GCA_023150775.1 Myxococcota bacterium | reverse complement strand
CAGTCCCCCTCGTCCTCGCTGTAGCCGTCCCCGTCGTCGTCGTGGCCCGCGGTGCCGTTGTCCACGACTCCGTCGCAGTCGTCGTCCACCCCGTTCAGGTTCTCGTCGGCGCCGGGGTGGGCCGAGGAGTCCCCGTCGTCGCAGTCCCCCTCGACCTCGCTGAACCCGTCCCCGTCGTCGTCGTAGTGGTCGGTGCCCTCGTCGACGATCCCGTCGCAGTCGTTGTCCACGCCGTCGGGGGCCTCCTCGTTGCCGGGGAAGACGTCGGGATCTCCGTCGTTGCAGTCCCCATCGTCCTCGCTGACGCCGTCGCCGTCGTCGTCGTAGGCGTCGGTGCCCTCGTCCACGAGCCCATCGCAGTCGTTGTCCACGCCGTCCTCGAGCTCCACCGCCCCGGGGAAGATCGCGGGGTTCCCGTCGTCGCAGTCGCCCCCCGCCTCGGTGTACCCGTCGCCGTCCCCGTCGACGTCGCCGCCGACCCCCTCGTCCACGACGCCGTCGCAGTCGTTGTCGATCCCGTCGGGGATCTCCGGAGCGCCGGGGTGCACGTCGACCATGGAGTCGTTGCAGTCACCCGCGTTCTCGCTGAACCCGTCCCCGTCGTCGTCGTAGTTCTCGGTGCCCTCGTCGATGGTCCCGTCGCAGTCGTGGTCGTGGCAGTAGGGGGGCTCCGGGGCACCGGGG
>JAKLKE010000782.1 GCA_023150775.1 Myxococcota bacterium | reverse complement strand
GAAGATGTTGGGGGGCGTCTCGGAAGAGCTTTTCGGGCAGATGTTCGGGCTGAACCACGAGACGCTCCGGCACGGGGGCGAGGCGCTGCTCGCGGGCAAGGGCAACCTCGGCGAGAGTCTGTTTGGGGCGGGGCTCGGCGGGGGCGGGCTTCAACAGCTCTTGCAGGATCTGAAGAAAGAAGCGGAGGAGCTGTTCACGCCGCAGGCGACGAAGAGGCCTCTCAACGAGGCGATCCGAGCGCTGAGCGAGGCGCAGAAGAGGGCGAAGGAGGCGGCGCTGCCGCCCGAGGTGTGGGTCAAGCAGAAGCAGGGGCTCGAGGACGCGCTCGCGGAGCGGGGGAAGATCGAGGCGAAGACGCGGGAGCTTCAGGCGCAGCAGAACAGGCTGAGGCGGGCGAAGAGGGTGCTTCCGCTGCTCGCGAAGCGGAGGCTCTTGCTCGAGAGAAAGGCGGCCCTGGGCGAGGTGATTGGGCTTGGTCCGAGGGCGGCGCAGGAGCGGGAGGAGGCGCTGCGGCAGATCCACGAGGCGGCGGCGCAGATCGAGCGGCTGGGGCTTGAGATCGAGGAGCTTGAGGCGAGGCGCGGGGCGATCAAGGTGCCGCACGCGCTGCTCGAGCAGGAGGCGCTGATCGAGGATTTGCAGGGTCGCATCGGCGGGCACCGGACGGCTTCGGGGGATTTGCCGAGGC
>JAKLKE010000781.1:252-689 GCA_023150775.1 Myxococcota bacterium | reverse complement strand
CGGATACCGGTTCCTGCACGACAGGCACCCAAGCCTGTGTGGGCGGCATCCTCCAGGCCTGCACCGGGACCGGCCCCCAAGCCGAGACCTGTGACGGCCAGGACAACAACTGCGACGGGATCGTCGACGAAGGGCTCCTGAACGCGTGCGGCACCTGTGGCCCCACGCCGCCAGAGACCTGCGATGGGATCGACAACAACTGCGACACCCACATCGACGAGGGACTCCGCAATGCCTGTGGCACCTGTGGGGCTCCTCCCGGCGAAGTCTGTGACAACATCGACAACAACTGCGACGGCTCGGTCGACGAAGGCTGCAGCTGCACTGGCGCGGCTACCCGCCCCTGTGGGACGGGCACCGGCGAGTGCACGGCAGGCAGCCAGTCGTGCGTGGGGGGTGAGTGGCAAGCCTGCACGGGCATCGAGCCACAACCCGAG
>JAKLKE010000781.1:0-242 GCA_023150775.1 Myxococcota bacterium | reverse complement strand
GCGAAGACGACAACTGCGACGGAGTGGTCGACAACGACCTCCGGAACGCCTGTGGCCTGTGCGGCCCGATCCCGGCGGAGATCTGTGACGGCGCAGACAACGACTGCGACGGCACGATCGACGAAGGGCTCAGGAACGCCTGTGGCACGTGCGGACCTCCGCCTGCCGAAGTCTGCGACAACGCCGACAACGACTGTGACGGCGACGTCGACGAAGGCTGTCCGTGTTCCGGCGGTCCGCGC
>JAKLKE010000780.1 GCA_023150775.1 Myxococcota bacterium | reverse complement strand
ACCGATCCCGGTCCCGGTCACCGGCCCACCGGTCGCGGTCGCGGTCACCGGCCCACCGGTCCCGGTCGCGGTCGCCGGTCCCCCGGTCGCGGCTCGGGCGGCGGGCGCGGGGAGCTTCGTCGCGCCGCGCTTCTCGGTGAGGTCGACGACGGCGACGCGGCTCGGCTTCGGCGCGGGCTCGGTCGCCGCGCGGGCGGCCTTCTTCGCGAGCTCGCGCTCGACGTAGTCGAGGATGTGATCGAGCGTCGGGAAGTCGCGCAGCGACAAGCGCTCGTCGGTGCGGATGTCGAAGTGGTCGCGCACCTTCCCGAGCGTCTGCGCCTGCTTCACGGTGTCGATGCCGAGGTCGGCCTCGAGGTCGGCCTTCGGATCGATCAGCTCGGCCGGATAGCCCGTCTCCGCGCACAGCGCCTTGACGAGGAACGCCTGCACCTCGGCGCGTGAGGGCAGGGGCTTCGCGGGTGCAGCGCTCGCGGCCGCGCTCTGCGCGGGCACCGAGGTGGTTTGAGCTCCAACGATCGGAGCGGTGCCCGACGCATCCGCGACGGAGGTCGTGCTCGCGACGACGACCGGAGGCTTCACGAGCACCGCTGCGGCCGAGCCGGCGACGAGGACCGGAGGCTTCACGAGCACCGACGCGCTCGGCGTCACGCTCGGCGCCACGCTCGCGGTCGGCGCCACGTTGGTGCTC
>JAKLKE010000077.1 GCA_023150775.1 Myxococcota bacterium | reverse complement strand
GAGGCCGAGGTGGCCCGGGTCATCCTCATCAACGCGAACCTGCGCCTCGTCGTGAGCTTGGCCAAACAGTACAGCTACCGCGGCCTGCCGATGCCCGACCTCATCCAAGAGGGCAACATCGGGCTGATGCGCGCCGTTGAGAAGTTTGATCCTTCCCGCGGCTTCAAGTTCTCCACCTACGCCTCGTGGTGGATCCGCCAGTCCATCGCCCGCGCCGTCGAGTCGCAGATCCGCACCATCCGGATCCCGATCTACAAGCTGGAGCTGGTGAACAAGATCAACCAGACCCAACGCAAGCTGTTTCAGGAGTTAGGCCGCGAGGCCAGCTATGACGAGGTCGCCGAGCGCCTCAACGTCGACGTCGAGAAGATTCACGCCGTCTTACGCCTCACCCGCGAGCCCCTGAGCCTCGACAGCCCCGTCGGCGACGAGCAAGAGTCCACCCTCGCCGACTTCATCGAGGCTGAGGAGACCCCTCACCCCATGGACGCCGTGGAGGAGGCCACCATGCGGGAGGAGGTCTACAACGTGCTCGGCGGCCTCAGCCCCCGGGAAGAGAAGGTGCTGCGGATGCGTTACGGCATCGGCGAGCCCAGTACCTTCTCCTTGGAGGAGATCGGCCTTCAGTTCAACCTGACCCGGGAACGAATCCGGCAGATTGAGCTCAAGGCGCTGAGAAAGCTCCGCCAGGCGCGCAAGCGCAGATCCAACATCTTGCGTGAGCCGGACTGAGCAGTCGAGCTAGGCCCTGCGGCGGCGCAAAACGAAGAGCGCGCCCACAAGGAGCCCGCCGAGACTCACCGGACCCGGCGCGGCCGCGCAGCCGAGGCTGGACATCGCCACACGCTCGCCCGGCGTCGCCGCCTCGTCTTCGCCGCCGGGGCTGGGGCGCCCGGGATCGTCGGTGTCGTCCGTCGGCTCGGCGGTGTCGTCCGTCGGCTCGCCGCTGTCACCGCCGCCGCTGTCGCCGCCGCCGTCATCCCCGCCCGTCGTCGCGGGAAAAAGCGCGACGGAGCACCACCACTGGCCACTGCCCGAGGTGATGTCTTTGGTGCAGGATCCGTCGTCGTAGCCGTCAGCGCGCACGGTCACCGACCAGGTGCCTGAGCCGAGGCTGTCGAAGCGGTAGAGGCCCGAGGCGTCGGTGGTCGTCGTCTCGCCGGTCTGGTCGAGGGTGACGGTGACGCCGGTGAGCGGGGCGCCGGAGTAGATGTCGCTGTCGGCGACCTTCCCGAGGAGCTCCGCGGTGTCGACAACGCCGCCAGAGCCGTCGAGGAGGCCCATGTAGTAGTCCCAGTCCCAGCCCGTGCCCGGGTCGGTGTGGGTGGCGCTGGGCACCTCGACGTGGCCGATGATGTGGCTGCGGTCGAGCGGGATGCCGTTTCGTGCGGCGATGTCGGCGGTGAGCTTGGCCGACTCGGTGTACATCGCCGTCGTGTACCACTTGCCCGGATCATCGACGTAACCTTCGTGCTCGATGCCGACAGACTGCTCGTTGTACGTCCAGTTTCCCGCGTGCCAGGCGACGTCCTCTTCCCACACCATCTGGGTGATGGCGCCGTCTGAGCTGCGCACGACGTAGTGCGCCGAGACGCTCGCGGAGGAGTTCTGGAACCAGGAGATGCAGCCGGAGTAGCTGCCCTGCACGGTGTGAATGATGACGTAGTTGATGTCGGAGGCGTCGCGGGAGTAGTTGGAGTAGTTCGACGAGCTGGCGTTGACGAAGCTGTCTACCCCGGCGTAATCGCCGCCAGGCGCGGGCGGGGCCACACCCAAGGTCACGGCGTCGAAGTTGACCTCGCGGGGGAGGTTGTAGGCGTCTTTTACGGCGAAGCCAGAGCTGACGACCTCATAGAGGTACTCGACGTACATCGCCTGAAGCTCGGGCTCTTGGCGACCGGAGAAGCCGCGCAGGGCCGGGGCCCAGTCTTCCAAGGCCTCAACCGGCGGCAAGCTACCGTCGTCGCTGAGGTTCTTGGCGTGCCACGCCAGCAGCGCCGCTGCGCCACGAACCTGGGCGTCCACGTCGGCGCGCACGACGTCCGGGGAGACCCCGAGCAGCATCGACACCTGCTCGATGCCTGGGCCGTCGCTCTCGTCGTCCTCACGCAGATCGAAGAGGCCGTAACCACCCCAGGCCGATGTGGCGGTGGGCTCAATTCGTGAGGCCTCATACGCCAAGGCCATGAGCAGAGGCGCGGGCACGTCGTACTCGGCGGCGGCCCGCTCAAAGACTGGATTGAGCGAGCCGGCGGCGGCGACGTTTGACCACAAGGCGAAGGAGAGCAGCGCGCTCATTGAGGCACCTCCGCGGACAGCTTACACCAACCCGCAGAGGAAGGCAACGGCCCAAGCGGCCGGGGCCCGCTCACTTCGCCGCGGCGAGCTCCTCGACGGTCGGGCAGGTGCAGACGAGGTTGCGGTCGCCATAGGCGTTGTCGACGCGGGCGACGGCAGGCCAGAGCTTAAACTCGCGCAGCCAAGGCGCGGGGAACGCCGCCTGCTCACGGCTGTAGGGGCGATCCCACACCGTGCCGGTCACCATGTCGGCGGTGTGCGGCGCGCCCTTGAGCGGGTTGTTCTCACGGCTCGACTCGCCACGCTCAACCGCGCGGGCCTCATCGCGGATGAGGATCATCGCCTCTACGAAGCGGTCCTGCTCGACCAGCGGCTCACTCTCCGTGGGCTCGACCATCAAGGTGCCGATGACAGGCCAAGACATCGTCGGCGCGTGGAAGCCGTAGTCCATCAGGCGCTTGGCGATGTCGTCCACCTCAACCCCGGCGCTCAGCTTGAGCGGGCGGGTGTCGAGGATACACTCGTGCGCCACGAGGCCATGAGCGCCGCGGTAGAGCACCTCGTAGTGCCCAGAGAGGCGCGCGGCGACGTAGTTGGCGACGAGGATCGCCACCTCCGTGGCCTTCTTGAGGCCGTCGGGGCCCATCATCCGGATGTACATCCACGAGATGGGCAGGATCGACGGGCTGCCCCAAGGCGCCGCGGAGATCGGGCCGAGATCACCGCCGACCTGGATGACGGGGTGACCCGGCCGGAACGGCGCGAGGTGGGCCTTCATGCAGATGGGGCCCATGCCCGGGCCGCCGCCGCCGTGGGGGATACAGAAGGTCTTGTGCAGGTTGAGGTGGCAGACGTCGGCGCCGATGTCGCCGGGGCGGCACAGCCCGACCTGGGCGTTCATGTTGGCGCCGTCCATGTAGACCTGGCCGCCGCGCTCATGAACGATGGCGCAGATCTCCTTGATGCCCTCCTCAAACACGCCGTGGGTGGAGGGGTAGGTCACCATCAAGGCCGAGAGGTGGGCGGCGTGCTGGTCGGCCTTGGCGCGAAGGTCGGCGAGATCGACGTTGCCCGAGCTGTCACAGGCGACGGCAACCACGTCAAGCCCGGCCATCACCGCGCTGGCGGGGTTCGTGCCGTGGGCGGAGGTGGGGATCAGGCAGACGTTGCGGTGGCCTTCGCCCCGGCGCTGGTGGTAACGCTGGATGACGAGCAGGCCCGCGTACTCGCCCTGAGAGCCGGCGTTGGGCTGCAGGGAGACGGCGTCAAAGCCAGTGATCTCCGCGAGCCAGGCCTCAAGCTGCTCAAACATCTGGGCGTAGCCCTCGGCCTGATCCACCGGGGCGAAGGGGTGCAGCCCGCCGAACTCGGCCCAGGTGACGGGCTCCATCTCGGCGGTGGCGTTGAGCTTCATCGTGCACGAGCCCAGCGGGATCATCGCCGCGTTGAGCGCGAGATCTTTGGCCTCCAAGCTGTGTAAGTAGCGCAACATCTGGGTCTCGGAGTGGTTCGCCGAGAACACGGGGTGGCGCAAGAAGCTGGACTTGCGGGCGTGTACCGCGGGCAGGCTGGGCTCGTCGCCTTGGGCGAGGGCCTCCACCCGGCCGCCGTCGGCGCCGAAGGCCGTGAGCACGTCGGCCACGTCGTTGAGGCCCACGGTCTCGTCAAAGTTCACGCAGAGGGTGCCGTCGCCCATGTCGCGCAGGTTGATGCCCAGACAGAGCGCGGCGCCCAACACCGCCGCCGCGCCGCCCTTGGCCGGGCGCACACGCAGGGTGTCGAAATAGTCGGCGTGAACGACCTCGTGACCGGCCTCGGCGAGCCCCGCGGCGAGGATCGCCGTCATGGCGCGCACCCGGCGGGCGATGGCCTTGAGGCCCTCGGGGCCGTGGTAGATGGCGTAAGCGGCGGCCATCACCGAGAGCAAGACCTGGGCGGTGCAGATGTTGCTCGTCGCTTTGTGGCGGCGGATGTGCTGCTCACGGGTCTGGAGCGCCATCCGCAGGGCGCGCTCGCCCCGGGCGTCTTTGGAGACGCCGATGATGCGGCCGGGCATCTGGCGGCGGAGGTCCTCACCACCGGCCATAAACGCCGCGTGAGGGCCGCCATAGCCCAGGGGCACACCAAAACGTTGGCTAGAGCCGACGCAGAGATCGGCACCAAACTCGCCCGGCGGGCGCAAGAGCGTCAGCGAGAGCAGGTCCGCGGCCACGGTCACCAGGGCCTTGTGGGCCTTCGCGGCGGCGCAGAACGCGCTGTAGTCGATGATCGCGCCGTCGGTGGCGGGGTACTGCACCAAGGCGCCAAAGACCGGGGTGGCGGCGAAGTCGAAGGTGTTGTGGTCGCCGACGATGATCTGGATGCCCGCGAACTCGGCGCGGTTCTTCACCACGGCGATGGTCTGCGGGTGGCAGAGCGCGCTTACGAAGAAGGTGTCGGAGCTGTTGCCCCGGGCGCGGGCGCGGTGGCTGAGGCTCATCGCCTCGGCGGCCGCAGTGCCCTCGTCCAAGAGCGAGGCGTTCGCCGCCGGGAGCCCGGTGAGATCGGTGATCACCGTCTGGAAGTTGAGCAGCATCTCCAGGCGACCCTGGGCGATCTCCGCCTGGTACGGCGTGTAGGCCGTGTACCAGCCCGGGTTCTCCAAGATGTTGCGCTTGATGACGCCGGGGGTGACCGTGTTGTGGTACCCCATGCCCAGATAAGACCGGTAGACCTTGTTCTTCTGGGCGATCTGCCGCAGCTCGTCCAAGGCCGCGCGCTCGGTGGCGGCGGCGGGGAGGTTCATCGCGCGGTTGAGCTGGATGCTGGCGGGCACGGTCTTCTGAACCAGCTCGTCCAGATCCCGCACACCCACCACGCCGAGCATGTGCTGGATGTCTGCCTCACCCGCGCCGATGTGGCGACGGGCGAAGACATCCGGAGGCTTGAGCAGGTCATTGAGGCTCATGGGGTCCCTCTCAACACGACGCGATGGGTGATGATGACGTGGTGGGCAGGCTTGACGTCAGGAGCTGGACTTGACGTAGTCCTCGTACTCATCAGCGCTCATCAGCGAGGCCAGCTCGGCGCTGTCGCTGAAGCGGACACGGACCAGCCAGCCGTCGCCGTGGGGATCGTCGTTGAGCAGCGCCGGGTCATCGACGACAGCCTGGTTGGTCTCGGTGACCTCGCCGCTGAGCGGGGTGTAGAGCTCACCCACGGCCTTCACGGACTCGATGGTGCCGACCTCATCCCCGGCGTCGACCACCTGCCCGACCTCGGGCAGCTCCACAAACACCACCTCACCGAGCTGCTGCTGGGCGAAGCTCGTGATGCCGATGGTGGCGACGCCTTCGTCGACGTTCACCCACTCATGCTCTTTGGTGTACTTGTACTGAGAAGGGTAAGACACGATCACCTCCGGATGCGCTCTGGCGGGGCTGGGATCTGGCGGGGCTGAGAGGGTCAGTAGTCGCGGTTAAAGAAGGCGCCCTTGACGACCGTGGCGGCGACGACGGAGCCGCGCACATCGACCTGCAGGCGGTTGCCGGGCTTCGCGTTGCCACGCTCGGCCTTGACGTAGCCCAAGGCGATGTTGGCGTTGCTGCTCGGCGAGCGGGTGCCGCTCGTCACCTCACCCACCACCTCGCCGTCGAGGTTGAGGATGGGCTGGTGGGCGCGGGGGATGCGGCCCTCGACGGTGAGGCCGATGAGGCGACGGGGTGGGCTCTCTTTGTGGGCGGCAAGGGGCTCGCGGCCGATGAACTCCCCTTTGTCGAGGCGCACGATCCAGTTGAGGCCCGCCTCGTAGGGGGACGTGTCATCGGAGATGTCGTTGCCGTAGAGGACGTTTCGTGCCTCCAAACGGAGCGTGTCCCGGGCGCCCAGGCCGATGGGCAGGAGGCCAAACGGCGCTCCGGCGGCGACGACCCGATCCCAGACAGGCGGGGCGTCTTGGGCGGGGATGAACACCTCAAAGCCGTCTTCGCCGGTGTAGCCGGTGCGGGCCATGAGGCAGCCCTCGACGCCGGCGAAGGTGCCGGGGGTGATGCTGCCCCGAGCGGCGCCGAGCACGGACACGTCGGTGAGCGACTGCACCACCGCCGGGCCGTGGCGGCCCTGAACGGCGATCTGCGCCCACTGGTCACCCTCATCGACAAAGTCGGCGCCGAAGGGGTTGTGGGCCACCATCCAGGCGAAGTCTTTGGCCCGGTTCGAGGCGTTTACACAGACGAGGTAGTCCTCTTCGCCGAGGCGGTAGATGAAGAGGTCGTCCACGATGCCGCCCTTGTCGTTCATCAGCGCGGCGTACTGCGAGGCGCCGATGGCCACGTCAGCGACGCGGTTACAGACGAGGTGCTCCAAGGCGGCGAGGGCCTGGGGGCCACGCACCCGGACCTCACCCATGTGAGAGACGTCGAACAGGCCCACGGCCCGGCGCACGGCCTGATGTTCGGCGGAGATGCCCGAATATTGAACGGGCATCTCCCAGCCGCCGAAGTCGATCAGGCGGGCGCCGGAGGCCACATGGCGCTCAAAGAAGGGGGTGCGGAGCAGGCTCATGGGGTGACCTCCAGGGAGCGGCCCCATAACCTAAGCCCCTACGGGCCGGGAGGGGGCGCGGGGCGGCGGCTGGTCAAGTCGTGGTGAGCCGACGCTCGGCGCTCAGAAGCGTGCTCTGCATCAGCATGGCGATGGTCATGGGGCCGACGCCGCCGGGCACCGGGGTGATCCAGGCCGCGCGCTCGGCGGCCGCGTCGAAGGCCACGTCCCCGACGAGGCGACCGTCTTCGAGGCGGTTCATGCCGACGTCTACGACCACCGCGCCGTCTTGAATCCAGTCCCCTTGAATGTGCTCAGCGCGGCCGATCGCCGCGACGACGATCTCCGCTTGGCGCACCAGCCCCGCGAGATCCGCGGTGCGAGAGTGCGCGAGGGTCACCGTGGCGTTGGCCTGCTCCAAGAGCTGGGCCATGGGCCGCCCGACGATGTTGGAGCGCCCGACCACCAAGGCGCGGCGCCCGGCGAGGGGGATCTTCACGTCGTCCAAGAGGCGCATCACACCAAACGGTGTGCAGGGCACAAACCGAGGGCGCCCTTGGCTGAGCCGCCCGGCGTTCTCGGGGTGGAAGCCGTCGACGTCTTTGTCGGGGCTCACCCGGTCGAGCACCCGCGTGGCGTCGATGTGTCTGGGGAGCGGGAGCTGCACGAGCACGCCGTCGATGGCCGGATCGTCGTTCAGCGAGTCCACGATCGCCAGAAGCGCCGCCTCGCTCGTGTCCGCGGGCAGGGTGATCTGGCGGTGGTGAAAGCCGAGACGCCCCGCGACCTCACCTTTTCGGCCCACATAGACCTTGGAGGCGGGGTCTTCGCCGACGAGCACCACGGCGAGCCCCGGCGGGCGAGGCAAAAGCGCGGCGCGAGGGCGCACCTGCTCTTGATTGAGCCGCTTGGCGAGGGCTTTTCCGTCGAGGAGCGCGGCGCTCACGAGCTTGAGCTTCCGCCACCGGACGGCGCCGCGGCCGCCGGGGCAGGCGCGCTCGCCGCTGGGGCCGCCGCCGCTGGGGCCGCCGCCGCGGCCGGAGCCGAGACGCTGGCGCCGCCTGAAGACTCGTCCCCCTTCGGCGAAGCGGACGGCTTGAGGCCGTAGTGGTCGTTGTACCAGCCGCCGCCCTTGAGCTGAAAGCTCGTCTGGGAGACTAACTTACGCACCTTCTCCGCGCTGCAGGCCGGGCAGACCGTCACCGGGGGCTCGGAGATCTTCTGGAGTCGCTCAAACTGGTGCCCGCAGTCGGGGCAGGCGTACTCGTAGATGGGCATGGTGTGTTCCTTGTGCGGCGGGCGCGACCGCCGAGCGTGCGAGACATAATCGCCGAGCCGCCGCGCGGAAAGCCGCCACGCGCGGGTGTAGCCTGGGGGGCGTCGCTGAGATACCGGGGCGCATGGACTGGCTCATGGTGCCCGTCGCGGTGGCGGCCTCGGTCTCCGCGCTGATGATCGGGATCTGCTACAGCATCCTCGCCGCCGAGCGTGGGGAGCGTGTGCGGCTGAGCCGCGCGGCGATCTCCACCTTCGCCCGTGAGTGCGCCGTGCATTGGGCCTACGCGGCGCTCTGGCCCTTCGCCTTGGGCGACGCCTCCCCCACCCCGTCGGGCCCCACCCTCGACCCGCCCAAGTCAAACACCCCGGTGCTGCTCGTGCACGGCTACGGCGTGAACGCGGGCTGCCTCTTGGTGCTCGCCACCACCCTACGCCGACGCGGCTTCCGCTGGGTGTGGCCGGTGACCCTTCGGGGCCGGGGCCTCGACGCCCAGGCCGAGTCCTTGGCCGACCGGGTCGATCGCCTGCGCCAGGTCACGGGCTTTGAGCAGGTGGATCTTGTCTGCCACTCGATGGGCGGGGTCGTCGCCGCGATCTACCTGCAGCAGGGCGACAACGCCCGAAAGGTCCGGCGGCTCATCACCTTAGGCACGCCGTGGCGAGGCTCGAAGCTCGCGGTGTTTGGGCGGCGAGACGAGGCCGACGAGATGCTCTACGGCCACCCCAGGCTCATGGCGCTCGGGCCCTTGCAGGTGCCGGTCACGAGCCTGTACAGTCGCGCCGATCACATGGTCATCCCGAGCTCAAGCGCCGTCGTCGATTGGGCGGAGACGGTGGAGGTCCCGTGGTGTGGCCACATGGAGCTGCTCTTCTCCGCCCGGGTCTATCGGGCCTTGGTGCACCTGCTCACGCGCCCGGCGCCGGGTGAGCTGCCCGTAGAGCTCGCTGAGGCCACCCCTGAGGCCGAGGCGCCCGCGCCGCTCCAAGATGAGCAGCTCGCATGAGCCTGCTCGACAAACGGATCGTGCTCGTCACGGGCAAAGGGGGCGTCGGCAAGACGACGGTGACCGCCGCGCTCGGCGTCGCCGCCGCCGCCGCCGGGCGCCGCACCCTCATCGCCGAGATCGGCGGCGCGCGCCGGGTTCACGCCCTGTTCGGCGCCCCCGAGTCCACCTACAAGATCGCCCCGCTCACGAAGAACCTCTACAGCCTCTCGATCACCGCCGACGAGGCCATCGAGGACTACGTTCTCCAGCAGATCCGAGTGCGCGCGCTGTTTCAGCTCGTCTTCCGCAACCGCGTGATGGGCCCGTTCATCGACGCCGTGCCCGGCCTGCATGACCTCGTGCAGCTCGGGAAGGTGTTTGACCTCTCGCGGCAGACCAAACGTGGCTCGATGGAGTGGGATCTCCTGCTCATCGACGCCCCGGCGACGGGCCACGGGCTCACGATGCTCGCCTCGCCGCTCTCGATGATGGAGCTCACCGGCCGCGGCCCGTTCTACGACAACGCCCGCCTGGTGCACGACGTCTTTATGGACCCGGCGCGCACGGCCTTGGCCCTGGTGTCTCTCCCGGAAGAGATGCCGGTGAACGAGACCTTGGATCTCTACGCTCGCCTCGGCCCCTACCAGCGCCAGGTGCAGCTCCTCGCCTTAAACGAGCTTCATCCCGAGCCTTTCGCCGCCCTTGATCAGTGGGACGACGCCCGCGCCGCCTTCGGGGACTCCCCCGCCGTCGCCGAGTCCCTGCGCCTCACCGACCGCGCCGTCGCCCGGGCCCGCCGCCAGCGCCTCGCCCGGGAGCGCCTCACGGGCTTGGGCGGCGCCCCGCTCCGAGAGCTGCCGTTCTTGTTTCGACGGGATCTCCACGAGGCCGACCTCATCACCCTGGGCCGCCGCCTGCTGGGGTCGGCGTCGTGAGCGGCACCAGGCTCTACATCTGCTGCGGCTCGGGCGGCGTCGGCAAGACGACCACCTCGGCGGCCTTCGCCCTGCAGCTCGCCCTGAGCGGCCAACGGGTCGCGGTCTTGACCATCGACCCCGCCCGCCGCCTCGCCGACTCCTTGGCGGTGGGCCCCTTGGGCAACGAGCCGCAGACGGTCCCCTTGGAGCGCCTCAACCCTGTCCCCGGCGGCCAGCTCGACGGGATGATGCTCGACATGAAGGCCACCTTCGACGACGTGGTGCGCCGCTTCGCCCCCGACGCCGAGAGCCGCGACCGCATCCTCCAGAACCGCTACTACCGCTTCGTCTCCACACGCCTCGCGGGCTCGCATGAGTACATGGCGATGGAGCGTATCTTCGCGCTCTACGAGAGCGGCCAGTACGACGCCGTCGTCCTCGACACCCCGCCGACGCGGCACGCCTTGGAGTTCCTCAAGGCGCCCGAGCGGATGTCGAACCTGATGGACGAGGGGGTGATGCACTGGCTGAGCCTGCCCCGCGACTCCTTCGGGTTTAGGGCCTTGGAGCGCGGCTCTGAAGCCGTCGTCGCCGTGCTCAAGCGGCTCATCGGCGGGGAGACGATCGAGGAGATCGCCGAGTTTTTCCACGTCTTTCAGGGCATGTGGGCCGGCTTTCGTGAGCGCAGCGTGCAGGTGCGCGCGCTCTTGCGTGGGCCCAACACCCGCTTCTTGTTGGTGACCACCCCCGCTCCGGCGGCCCGGGCCGAGGCCCAAGAGTTTGTGCAGCTCCTCCGGCGCGACGGCCTGCCCTTCGGCGGCTTCTTCGTGAACCGCGTCTTGCCCGCGCCCTCCACCAGCCAGGCCTTGTCGGCGGAGCTGCTCCCGAAGCGCCCCGAGGCCATTCCCCATGCTGAATGGGAGCAGATCTGCGCCGGGGTTCGCCAAGCCACGGTCTACCAGGCGCGGCTCGCCAGCGCTGAGGCCCCTGCCCTCGCTGAGCTCCGCCGCGAGGCCGGGGACGCGCCCTTGTGGACCTTGCCCGAACAAGACGCCGACGTTCACAGCCTCGACGCCTTGGCCGCCGTCAGCGCCCTGCTCGCGCCCGCCGTGGCCCAGCTCTCACGTCGCTGAGCCGATCGGCGACGGCGCCGATCACTCCGTCGTCGTCGCCTCGTCGGGGCGCTCGCCGCCGTTGAGCACCTCATACGAGATGCTGATCGTCGTGCCGCGCGGGGGGACATAGCTCCCGTCAAAACGCACGATCCAGTACACGGCGTCGTAAGTCCAGCCCGTCGCGGCGTCTTTGGGGATCAGCTCCTCGCCGACGAGCACCTCGATGGTGTCTTCGACGGCGGCGTTGGACAAGGCGAAGGTGCTGAGGATGCCCGAGGCCTCTAAGCCCAGCTCCTCCATGAGCCCGCTGTAGTCGGTCTCGCAGATGTCGCCGACGATGCCGCCGGTGCCTTCAGCGATGGACCAGTACCGCGCGCCGGGCCAAGAGTCGGAGCAGCCCGCGGCGACCTCGGGGCCGACGATGGCGGAGGCCAAGACGCGGGCCTCAGAGCCGTCCTTGAGATCCTTAAAGTCTTGAACAAAGTCGGCGACGGGGAGCAGCTTGTCGCGCTGGTCGTAACAGGCCGAGCCCGGCTGACCGGCGAGGGCGTCTCCATCGGAGCAGTCGTTCTCGTCGGAGACGAAGATGATCGAGAGGTGGGCGTCGGGGCGCAAGAAGCCCGCGTTGGCGCCGGAGACCATCGGCTCGGTCACCGCGCGTAAGGCCGCGGAGAGGCCCTTCTCTTGGTCGGCGCCTTCAGTGCCGACGGTGACGCGGTCGCGGAAGGCCTTGACGTAGTCGTCTTCGCCGGTGATCACCTTCGGTTTGCCCACCAGCTCACCCCGGTTGGGGTTGTCGGTGTCCATGTCGGTGGTGATCACGCCGAGATGAAAGTCGATGTTGGCGTCGGCGATGGAGCTGATGAAGGTCTCAAAGGCGCTGGAGACCCGCTCTTGCTCTTGCTGCATCGACACCGAGTCGTCGATGACCCACAAGATGTCGACCTGGTTCACCGGCTCTTGGAGGAAGACGTCGGTGTTGGTGTTGCGCGTGACGTTGTAGTCCTGCTCGCAGCCAAAGATCGAGAGGATGGACAGGAGCGGGAAGAGAGGCAGCATAGGAGGCTCCCAGGTCGAGACCGAGGTGTGACGCCGTTACTATAGCCGCGCTTGGGGCGGCTCCACAAGGGAGAGCCGCTTGATGGCGCGCTGGATCACCCCCGAGCCTCGGCCACCCGAATTAGGGCTTAAACGAGGCCTCGGCGATGCAGAGGTCGTTGAAGTCAGAGCCGGGGTAAGCCTTGGTGAAGGTGACCTTCACCGAGCTCGTGCTCACCGGGGTGAGCTTGATCGTCTGCGGCAAGAAGAAGTCTTTGATCGCGACCTCTTGTGTGCTGCCGTCGGAGAAACGCAGCGTCGCCGTCGCAGCCCGGTTGCCCTTCTTGTGGTAGGCCGGGCTGTAGGCGTTGCCGTTCACGAGCACGAAGCTGCCGACGGTGGTGGGCTGGGCGAAGGCGAACTCAAGCCACTGGTTCGTGCCGTCGCCTTTGTCCCCTTCGCACCACATCGAGTCGAGCACGCCGTCCTCGACGTTCTTGGGCTCATAGTTGCCGTCGGCGTCCGAGGGGTAGACGGAGCTGGCCTTCACCGCGCTCACGGCCACGGTCTCCGCCGGGCTGTTGTCGTAGATGATCAGCTCGGAGATCACGGTGTCGTTGAAGGTGCTGCCCGCGTAGATGCCCTTGACCTTCACCTTCACGAAGCTCGTCGCCACGGGCTTGTCGATCTTGACCACCTGGGGGACCATCTCGTCCTTCAAGGTGACGGTCTGCGTCGAGCCATCGGAGAAGCTGATCTCCATCTCCTTCACCCGGTTGTGCCGCACGAAGTAGTCATAGGTGTACCAGTTGCCGTTCCAGATGCGCAGCTCGGTGACGACGGGGCTGCCGTCGAGGTCGTACCGAATCCACGAGCCCAAGCCGGACGAGCTCGTGTCGCCCTCTACCCACACCGTCGATTGTTTGCGGTCGAAGCTGTTCTTGACGTCGTAGCTGACCTCGGCGTCGTCGGGCAGCGAGGTGGAGGCCTCAGCCCCGGTCGGCTTGAGGGGTTTGGCCTCGGCCCCGGCGCTAACAAGCAGAAGCGCGGCGGTGAGGCAGAGCTTGGGTACGGACATGGGGCGTCTCCTTCCGAATCAGCGAGAGGGGGTGCTGCCGTGGACCCGCGAGGCGGGGGCCGGCTTCCAGAGGGCGCTCAGAAGTTGATCGTCGCGCTGAGCCGCGCGCCGTCGAACCCGGGGAGCATACGACACTGGCCGCCCGCGCAGCGGATGCCCGCGCGGTAGGCGCCATAAAAGAGCTTAAACGTCATGCCGTCGGCGGGCTGGAGCTGGAGCTCTCCGGCGGCGTAGAGGTTCTCGTTGATGTTGCCGACGCTGTCGATCAGCGGGTCATCCGTCCAGTCGGTGTAGCCGACGATGGACACGCCGTGGCCCAGGTGCACCGCGGCGTTCGCCGTGAGGAGCGTGAAGTCGGTCTGCTGGTTCTGGTTCTCGCCCCACATGAAGTAACGAAGGTCTCCGCCGATCTCGCCGTGCGCGCTGCCGATGGGGAAGCCCAAGGAGAGGTCGAGGTGCGCCATGCGGTCGGCGCCGAGATCCACGCCGCCAGGGAGCTCGTCGCGTTTGTCCACCCGGAAGCCCGCGTTGGCCAACACATGCACCGAGTCGGCGATCCAGTCCACGCCGGCCACGGGGTGAACGATCGTCTCTGGCGCGCGGTTGAAGTGTAGGCCGCCCAGCTCACGGTCGCGGAAGAGGCCCAAGGTCAACGACGGGGTCAACACGCCGGGCTTGGCGGCGTAGTCCGCGCGCACCCGCACGCCGCTGATGTCGTTCGAGTTCACCGCCGCGCCGGAGTCTTCGGTGATGACGCGCTCATACTCCAGGGTGGGGCCGACGGCGACCTCGTAGAGATCCCGGCTCACGACGGCGTTCACGCGCTCGACGTCTTTGTAGTGTTTGCCCTCGACGAGGAGCGCCATGCGGCCGGGGTACGCCGCCGCCGAGCCATAGACGGCGTAGCCGGGCGCGTTGTCTTCAACGCCGAGCACGTCGCCGCCGGGGTACAAGAACAGGTCGCCCTCGGCGAAGAGATCGAGGCCGAGCACACCGAAGGCCTCGACGCTCGCGCCGGTGATCGCCGCGTCAAGGCCCCGGGCGTAGCCCTCCCAAGGCTGGGCCTCTAAGTCGGCGCGGTCGGCGAAGGAGTACACGACGCTGTGCGCGCCGAGGTTCAGCGGGCCGAGGCCATACCGATCCACCCGCAGGCCGCTGACCATATGCCACTGATCGGGGCGGATCTGCTGCTTGTTCGGGTTGTCTTGCCAGACCTGCTGGGCGTTCGTGACGCCGCTGACCGCGGTGAGATCCCAAGACCCTAAGGTGACCTTGGCGTGGGCGCCGCGTAAGGACGAGTCGATGTCGATGTTCGTGTTCTTGACGAGGCTCAAGGCCAAGCCGCGGCCAAAGGCGATGTAGCCGTCGCCGACGAGGAGCTGGGCGGAGTCGCCTTGGTAGCCCAGCCAGAGCTTGTCGAGGTTCGCGTACGCCAGGGGCAGCGGGAAGTTGACCCCGTCGGCGTGGAGGTCAAACTCGTCCACGCGCACGTCGTTGAGGTAATAGTAGGCCCCCAACATCGCCACGGTGTCGAGCTGCACGCCGAGCTGCAGCGGGCCCCGATCCACCTTCATGTTCACCCGGTTCACGAGCTCCCAGTAGTCGAAGAGGTGGTCCTCCTCAGGGAAGTCGGGCAGGGTGCGGTCGTCCCGCCAGTAGCGGAACTCCAGGTCGTCTTGGCCGCTGAAGCTCAGCTCGGGGCGGGCGTCGTCCTCTCCGGCGAAGGTGAGGCCAGACGTTAGCGCGCCCAGGACCATGATCAGGGCCTGGGCGGCGAAGGGAATGGGCGTGGCGCGCGGCGACATCGGCTCAGGGCGCGGCGGGCGGCGCGACGGGCGCCGTGGGGGGAGCGACAGGCGCGGCGGGCGCGGCGGCGGTGGCCAGAGCCTCAACGGCCAGCTTCACCCGGCGCTCGGTCTCGACCTCGTCCCCGGCGGTGTAGCCCTGGTGCTGCCAGAGCACCTTGAGGTCAGGCCCGAGCAGCTCGCTGTAGGGCAAGGTCTTGTTGGGGTTGTACTGGCTCACGACCTTGGTGTCGGTGTCGAGCAGCACGGGGAATGAGTAGCCCTTGGACTTGATGAGCGGCTTCACCCGCGAGACCGAGCGCGCGTCGTCGGCGCTGATCATCAACAGGACGAAGCCTTTGTCTTTGTAGGCGTCGTAGAGCTTCTGCAGGTGGGGCATCTCGACCTGGCAAGGCGCGCACCACGTCGCCCAGAACGAGATCAGCGTCACCTTGCCCGCCATGTCCTTCAAGCTCACGGGCTTGTTGTCGATGTCTCGAAGGGTGAACTCTGGGGCGGTCTGGCCCTCCCCGGCTTGGGGGTTCACGCCGGGGGCGGCGAGGGCGAACAAGGACACGAGCACAAGGGCGAGCCAGCGACGCATGGGGACTCCTCTCAGGTTTCCCTCTGAACAGGCGACGTGCATATCCTATTCGACCTTGGGCCGAGGTGAAGTGAAGTTCCCGTCCAGGCCACGGCAAGTCCGTGGGCCCTCCAAGCGTGTTAGCTTGCGCGCCATGAGCGCCAAGATCCTGATCGTTGATGACGAGCCGAACATCCGCAAGGTGCTGCGCGCGCTGCTGATCTCCGACGGATACGCCGTCGAGACCGCCGCTGACGGCCAGGAGGCCATCGAGCTCATCCAGCACCATCGTTTTGACGCCGTCATCACCGACCAGAAGATGCCGCGGGTAGACGGCCTTCAGCTCCTCAACTGGGTGAAGGGCCACGACGCGGCCCTGCCGGTGATCCTGATCACGGCCTTCGGCACCGTGGACGCGGCCAAAGAGGCGATCAAGCTCGGCGCGCACGACTACCTCACGAAGCCCTTTGATCAGGACGAGCTCAAGCAGATCCTCGCCAAGGCCGTGCCGACGCGCCGCGCCCGGGCCCGCACCGAGCTCGCCACGTCCAGCGGCCGCTTCGACATCATCGGCCGCGTGCCCTCGATGCAGCGCGTCTTTGAGCTGATCACCCGCGTGGCCGACACCCCCGCCACGGTGCTCATCTCCGGCGAGAGCGGCACAGGCAAAGAGCTCGTCGCCCGGGCGCTGCACGACCAGTCGAGCCGACGCGACGGGCCCTTCGTGGCGATCAACTGCGGCGCGATCCCCAAAGATCTCTTCGAGGCGGAGCTGTTCGGCCACGAGCGCGGCGCGTTCACCGGGGCCCACACCACCCGCCCCGGCCGCTTTGAGCTGGCCGACGGCGGCACGCTGTTTCTGGATGAGGTCGGTGAGCTGCCCGCGGATCTCCAGGTGAAGCTCCTGCGGGTGCTCTCGGATCGTTCGTTTGAGCGTGTCGGCGGCGGGCGCTCAATGACGGTGGACGTGCGCCTCATCGCCGCGACCAACCGCGATCTCAACGAGGCGACCCAACAAGGCGGCTTTCGCCAAGACCTCTACTACCGCCTCGCCGTGATCCCCGTGCAGCTCCCGCCCCTGCGTGAGCGCCGGGACGACGTGCCGCTGCTCATCCAGCACTTCTTGGAGCGTTTCGCGCGCCGCCTCAACCAGCCGGTGAAGACCTTGGGCGAAGACGCCCTGGCCGCGCTCATGGCCTATCGGTGGCCGGGGAACATCCGCGAGCTTGAGAACCTCATCGAGCGCGCCGTGCTGCTCAGCGACGGCGAGAGGCTCACGCTGGGCGACTTCCCCTTGTTGATGCCCGCGCCCCAGGCCGAGCCGACCCTCACCGTCGAGGGCGAGGACCTCTGCCTGCGCGAGTACGTTCGTGTGCACACGGTCAAGCTGGAGCGGGATCGTATCCGCCAAGCCCTTGAGAGTGACCACCACAACGTCACCCGCGCGGCGCGGCGCCTGGGCATCTCACGAAAGAGCCTCCAGACCAAGATGAAAGAGTATGGGCTCCGAGAGGAGCCAGGGACTTGACCCGGGCGCTATCACCCTCTACCCTCTGGCCTATGACTTCCCTGCTGATGCTCGCCGCGACCTCCGCCGCGCTGGCCGCCGAGGTCACCGACCTCCCGCCCCAGCTTCGCGGCAACGTCACCATCGCTTACACCCCGGTGATTCAGACCGGCTCCCTCATCGAAGACGACGTCTCGGTGGGGCGCATGACGACTGAAGATCACGTCCTGCGCATCGGCGGCGCCTTCGCCCCGGCGCCGGGGGTGGCGATCTGGTTTCAAGCCCCGATCTACCTCAGCTCTCGGGTCGGGTTCACCGACACCCGTGAGATGGCCTACGACCCGACGATCGCCAAGGGCTCGTTGGCGTATGGCGAAGAGACCGACGCCGACCCCTTCCGCGCCGGGAGCGGCGCTGGCGGGATCTGGCTCGGCGCCCGGGGCACGCCGTTCAGCGAAGAGTTCGTCGCGCGTGGCAACCGCGCCACCTGGCTCATCGACGTCGGCCTACGCACCAAAGATGAGACGAACCTCTTCGCCGCCGACCCAGCGACGGATCCCCCCACCCGTGGCGGTGGGCCCGGCGCCGGCGCCTTCATGCTGCGCAACGGCTTCTCCACCACCCGGGGCATCTCCCAGCCTTACCTCCAGGTCACCTGGCTGCGTCAGGGTGTGGTGCCGGTGAGCCTCTACGACGACCAAGGCGCCCTCGTCACCGCCGACGCCCCGGTCGCCCCGGCGGATCTGGTCGATATCCGTGGCGGTGTGCAGGTGCGGGTGGCCGAGAACGAGGTCAACTCCTCGTCCCTCGACCTCGACTTCCGGCTCGGCTTTGACTACAACTCCCCCGGCCAGATCCCCTCGGGGCTCTACCTGCCGTCTGTGCTGCCGGTCACCACGGGCACTCTGGTAGACACCGGCGAGTACTCCAGCGCCGGGCTCGGCTTTGGCATGTACTGGCGCATGTTTAAGTACCTCAAGCTCGACATCGTCACCGACGTGTCCTACGTCATGCCGCGCCAGCTTGAGCAGCCTTACCCCGTCTACACCGGCCCCGATACCCTGCTGATCAGCGGACAGGCCCGGCTCAACGTGCTCATCTACTGATCGGGGTTGAGCTGGCGCTCTAGCTTGAGCAAGGCCGTGTAGGCCTCGTTTCGGCTCACGCCCCAGCGCTGCGCCAAGGCGGCGGAGATCTCGCCGAGGCTCGCGTCTTCGCCGAGGCTCAAGGCCTCGGCCTTGGGGGGCTCGCCGGGGCCGACGACCAGCGCCACCTCGCCCAAGATCGGCGTCTCCCGGGCGCGTAAGGCCGCCGCGAGGGCGGGCGCGGGCGCGAGGCGGACCTCCTCGTGGAGCTTCGAGAGCTCCCGGCAGAGGCAGACCTCCCGATCGGGCATCAGCTCGGCGATGGCGGCGACGCTCTCCACGGTGCGGCTCGGCGCCTCAAAGTAGACGAACGCGCCGGGCAAGGTCTGCGCGTCGCGTAACCAGCGGCGCAGGGGCCCCGGCTTACGCGGCGAGAAGCCCAGAAAGGTCGCGGGGATCGCCTGGATGCCCGAGACCGAGAGCGCTGTGGCCATCGCTGAAGGCCCCGGGGCGCTGAGCACGGGCACACCTTGGGCGTGGCAGAGGCGCACGAGGTGAACGCCGGGATCGGAGATCGCCGGGGTGCCCGCGTCGCTCACGAGCACCACCTTGGCGCCGCCGGTCAGCTCCCCCATCAGGCCTTCAGCGCGCTGGGCCTCCTCGTGGCCTCGATAGCTCACGATGCGCGGGGCGGGGATCTTGAGCGCCGAGAGCAGCTTGCGCGTGACCCGGGTGTCTTCAGCGGCGATCAGGTCCGCCGAGGCGAGCAGCTCTCGCGCTCGCACGGAGAGATCCCCCAAGGTGCCGAGCGGCGTCGCGAGCACAAACAGCGGCATCGGGCCTCCGCGCGCGCCGTGGCGCTAAGCGGGATCGTCGAGGAAGGTGACCCGAAACCCCTCGGGGCTCGGCTCTACAAGGGCGACGAGCAGGCAGACCTCGTCAAACGGCGCCTCGTAACGCTGTAAAAACGCCTCGGTCGCGGCGTCGATGCGGCTGAGCTTCACCTCATCGATAGACTCCAGGCCGGAGTCATCGTTGGGCTCACGCAGCTTCACCTCAACCACACGCAGGCGATTGTCTTGGCGCGCGACCAGGTCGAGCTCGCCGCCGCCCTCCCGAAAACGACGCGCCAGGATCTCCCATCCATCGGACTGGAGGATCCTGGCGACGTGATCTTCGGCTTGAAGACCGGCGAGGTTGGCCTGACGGCGAGCCGCCGAGGCGTCGCTCACGCGGTGCGGGGGCCGGTCTCGCGGATCTCGCGGAGGCGAGCCTTCTTGCCCTGGAGCGCGCGCAAGTAGTAGAGCTTGGCGCGGCGGATG